>NZ_JBQEOZ010000012.1:0-122362 GCF_052045495.1 Microbacterium sp. 22242
GAGCGGGTTCTAACGGTGGTCGCAACACCCCGAGTTTCGGGAGGTTGCGACCACCGTGTCGTTTTCAGAGGAGCAGGATCAGCGTCGGGCTGAGTTCTTCGCGTTGTTGAGTTCGGTGGGCAGTGTCTCGCTGGCAGCGCGGGAGTTGGGCATCAACCGCAACACGGCGTTCGGCTGGGCGAGGAAGGGTGGGTTCCGCTCTGGAGGGAAGTACCCCGCCCGCCCGGATCCACGTCGTGACGAGTTCGCGCGATTGCGGGCGGAGGGCATGTCGCGACGGGACGCTGCTGCCAGGGTCGGCATCCATGAGCGGACAGCCGAGGACTGGGACCATGGGGTTCGCAAGTCGCGGAACTCGCGGTTCTACCCGGACGGGCGGCGGGTGGATTACGCGACCGGGCGGGTCACGATGGAGACCATGGAAAGTCCACCACCCCTGGTTCCGGAACAGATCGGGTCCAGGTTGTTGTCCCTGATCGAGCGGGAGAAGATCGCGGATCTGCACCGGGCTGGTCTGTCGTTGCGCGCGATCGGGCGGGAGCTGGACCGACCGGCGTCCACGATCAAACGTGAGCTCGATGCGCACACGACCGATGGTCGGTATCTGCCGCACGGTGCGCACCGGGCAGCCGCCGCGGCGCGGGCGCGGCCGAAGCCGGGGCTTCTGGTCCAGCCTGGTCGGCTGAGGGACTACGTCGCGGCCGGTCTGCGAGAACAATGGTCTCCGGAGCAGATCCGCAACCGGATCCGCGAGGACCATCCTGACGATGAGGGCATGCGAGTGAGCACGGAGACGATCTACCAAGCCATCTACGTCCAAGCGCGCGGCGGCCTGAAACGCGAAATCACCGATGCTTTGCGCACCGGGCGGACCCGCCGCAAACCGCACCGGTCGCCGGAGCACCGCACCAGCCGGTTCGTCGATCCGATGGTGATGATCAGCGACCGCCCCGCGGAGGTCGAGGACCGCGCCGTCCCCGGGCACTGGGAAGGGGACCTGATCACCGGGGAACTGAACAAATCCGCGATCGTCACGCTCGTCGAACGCACCACCCGTTACGTGATGCTCGGGCACCTCCCCGGCGGGGACCACACCGCCGAGACCGTCCGTGATGTTCTCGTGGGCCTGATCGGCACCCTGCCGGAGCACCTGCGCGGGTCGTTGACCTGGGACCAGGGCGCGGAGATGGCCGGCCACAAAGCGTTTCGGATCGCGACCGGTGTCCCGGTCTACTTCTGTGATCCCGCATCGCCCTGGCAGCGCGGGTCGAACGAGAACACCAACGGACTGCTGCGGCAGTACTTCCCCAAGAGCACGGACCTGACCGTCTACGGGCCCGAGGACCTCGAACACGTCGCCCAGAAACTCAACCGCCGCCCACGCAAAACGCTCGGCTGGAAAACTCCAGCCGAGCGTCTGCTAGAACTTGTCTAGTTCAATCGGTGTTGCGACGACCCCTTGAATCCGCCAGGCGGAGCGACCGGCCCTTCGTGGTGCGTGCTTACTTCTTCTTCTTGCCCGGGGGCGCGGTCGTCGGCGCGGGCGCCGGCGCGGCGGTGGCCGGGTTCAGCGTCACGCGGTAGACCGCGGACTCGGACGTGCCGATGTAGGCGTCGGAGCCGTTCACGGCGAGAGAGCTCGAGCCGACCGGGTTCTGGATCGTGGTGGTCCCCTCCTGGAACGGCTCGCCGAGCGGGTTGGCGAACGTGGCGCGCGTCTGCCAGGTCGTTCCGTCGGTCGTGGAGGAGACGTACGACTCGCTGGCCGCCGCGTTCTGGCTCAGTGCGTACAGCACGCCGGCGGACGCGAAGAGGTCGATCACCCGGCCCGGCATCGGGACGTACGCGGGCGCGTACTTCCCCGAGGGGCGGGTGGTCGCCGGCTGCACCCAGACGCCGTAGCCGGAGCCGCTGAGGGCGAATCGGGAACCGCCCTGCACGACGTTCCCGTTGAACACCGTCGTGCGGGCGCCGTCGAAGCGGGTCCCGCCGAGGGTCCCCGGGACGTCGCGGCCGGTGAAGGTCACGCCGCCGCGCTGGGCGAAGGTGCTCCAGCTGCCGGCCGTCCAGACGTCGACGGGCTGCACCACGCCGCTGTCGAGCGTGGCCTGCGCGTAGAGAGTGTCGCCGTCGACGGTCAGCTGGTAGTAGCGGTCGTAGCCGATCGCGGCACTGCCGGAGTCGCGCCATTTCTCGATCGTCCAGGTGGCCCCGCCATCCGTGGACTTCTTGATCACGGCGAGCTCGTTCGCGGCGCCGTAGACAGCCTTGTCCGGGTTGAGGATCTGGCCGGCGAGGAAGATCGTGCTGCCGATCTTGGCGACGTCGAAGACGTGCTCGAACGGCGTGCCGAACACGTAGTGCCAGGATCCGCCCGCGTTCGTCGCATACCCGACGTTCGCATCCCAGGCGAGCTTCGGGTCGATGTCCGGTGCGTAGACGTCGCCGTCGAAGATGCGGAAGTGGTCGACCGCCTCGCCGTTGAGCGTGAAGTCGTCCGTCGCGGCGCCGGTGCCGAGGGCGTAGGACATGATCTGGGTCGGCCCGGTGTTCAGACCGTAGTCGCCGTATCCGGTGTACAGCTGGTCGCCCACGACCGCGAGGTCGCTGATCGGCATCTTCGGCCGGATGGTGTTGTCGTGGGCTGGCGCGTTCGTGGCGAACAGGACGGGGGTCGTGTCGCCGGCCATGGCCGCGGACGGGGTGAGCAGGACGCCGCCGGCGACCAGGACCGCGACGGGCAGGGCGATGGTCCGGGCGGCGGGCTTGCGGGGCGTGGGGACCGTGGTGATGCGCTGCATTGCGCTGTTCATGTTCAGGTTTCTTTCGCTGATGTCCCCAGCCGGATATCCCCTTGAGGATACCGGGATATCGGATCCGCGCCACGAGTCCGGCGTCGACGTCGTCGCGCCCGCCCGATCGGGTCCCGTCCGGATGTCCGGGGCGAGGGCTAGCGTCAGGACATGACGACTCCGCGGGGCGACGACGACCGTCGGGATGGGTTCGACTTCGACACGATCGACTTCGTCACCTCCGACACGCATTTCGGCCACGCGCGCATCAGCGAACTCGCGCAGCGCCCGTTCACGACCGTGGAGGAGATGGACGCGGAACTCGTCCGGCGGTGGAACGAGACGGTGCCGCCGGATGCGGTCGTGCTGCATCTCGGCGACCTCGCGCTCGGCCCCATCGCCGAGAGCATCGCCCGCACGGCGACACTGAACGGCCATCGGCTGCTCGTGCCGGGCAATCACGACCGCGTCTCTCCGGCGACACAGACCCGGCGCGCGGTGGAACGATTCCGCCCTGTGTACGAGGAAGCAGGCTGGACGCTGCTGCCGGAGACGCTGCGCGGCGCCCGGCGCGGACGCGTCCTGCTCGCCTCGCACTATCCGTACCACGGCGACACGCAATCCGAAGAGCGTCATGTGGCACGCCGTCCCGTGGATGAGGGGCTGCCGCTCATCCACGGGCACATCCACGCCCGGGATCGCGGATCCGATGGCCGCCAGTTCCACGTCGGCGTCGATGCTTTCGACTTCCGCCCTATCCCGTTCCGCCTGATCGACGATTGGCTGGATCGGCTGGATCGGCTGGATCGGCTGGATCGGCTGGATCGGGACGGCTGATCGGTCCGCGCGATCTGTTCAATCCTGCGTCGGCGGACGCTCGTAGCGTCGCACGGGCGGGCCGGTTCCGCGACACGTTCCATCGCGCACGTCAGGAAACGAGGTTCGATCATGGGCAAGGTCATCTGTGGCTTGGCTGTCTCCGTCGACGGCTGCATCACCGGACGCGATCCCGGACCGGGGCGCGGACTCGGCGACGGGGGCGTGCTGTTCGACTGGTACGGGAGCGGCGACGTGCCCAGCCGGGTGTTCCCCGGCTTCCGGCTCACCGCGCCCAGCGCCCGGATCTTCGATGCCCTCGCCTCCCGCGTCGGCGCGACCCTCGCCGGCCACACCACCTACACCGACTCGGACGACTTCGCAGGTGGTGGCCCGCACCCCTCGGCGCCGCTGGTCGTGCTCAGCCGCACCGCGTTCCCGCCCGCCAATAACCGGCAGACGATCGTGAGCAGCGGCATCGAGGAGGCGGTCTCGGTCGCCATCGGGCTCGCCGACGGCAAGGACGTCGGGCTGATGGGCGGCGTCCTCGTGACCGAGGCGCTGAAGGCCGGGCTCGTCGACGAGTTGATCCTGCACCAGGTCCCCGTGCTCCTCGGCGGCGGCCGGCGCTTCTTCCATGAGCTGCCGCAGCACATCCGGCTGCGCGTGCGCGAGGTCGTCTCCGCGCCCGATGTGACCCACCTGCATTACGACGTCGAGAAGCAGGACGTCGAGAAGCAGGACATCGAGAAGGCCGAGGAGCGGTGATCCTCGTCACCGGCGGTCTCGGCATGATCGGGGCGCACACCGCCGGCGCGCTCGCCGACCTCGGCGAGGACGTGCTGGTCGTCGCGCGGCGCGCGGCCGATCTGCCGTCGTTCCTCTCCGGACGGGTCGCCGTCGAGACGCTCGACCTCGGCGATCGCGACGCCTTCCTGGGCCTCGGCGACCGCCACGACATCCGGGGCATCGTGCACCTGGCGGGCAGCATCCCCGGGCCGGATCCGATCGACTTCTTCCGGCACGACACCGCCGTACTGCTCAATGCGCTCGACGCCGCGCGCACCTGGCAGGTGTCCCGATTCGCAGTGGCGAGCAGCGTCAGCGTGTACGAGGGGCGCCAGGAGAGGTCGTGGACCGAGGATCTGGCACTCCCTCTCGCAGAGCTCCCTCATGCGATCGCCGCCTTCAAGAAGGCCGTCGAGCCGATCACGATGTTCGCCCTGGCAGGCACAGGCGTGAAGCCGGTGCTACTGCGCATCGGCGGCACTTGGGGTCCGCTGATGGACGCGGAGTCGCCGTTCAACCCGATCCCGCGCACGGTCAGCGCGCTGCGGCGCGGCGAGCGACCCGCCGCCCTCAGCGAGCACGGCGACTTCTGCTACGCACCGGACGCCGGCCGGGCGATCGCGCTGCTCGCGACGGCCGACGCGCTCGCGCACGAGGTCTACAACGTCTCCAGCGGGATCCGCTGCACGGGCGAGCAGGTGACCGACGCGCTTGCCGCCGCCTTCCCGGATGGCTCGTTCGGTCCGGCCGAGGGCGGATCCGAAGACGGCGACGCTCCCCACCTCGACATCGCCCGTCTCCGCGCGGAGACGGGATTCGAGCCGGCGTTCGACGTCCCGGACGCGATCGCCCACTACGTCGCCTGGCGCGCGCAGTACCCGCGCTGAGAGTCGCGGCGGAGACCCGTTCGGCCGAGGCGGCGATCCGCGAGATCGTCGCGCTCTTCCACCGCGCCACCAGACCAGAAGGAGCATCATGACCCTGACCGCACGTCACCCCGAAGCGGTTCGGAGCGCCCTCGAATCCGTCTCACGGCTGTGGTGGCTGTGCGCGGGCGTCTCGGTCCTCGCCCTCGTCGCGGCGGCGATCCTTGCGGTCGTCGACCCCGCTGAGGTGAACTGGGTCGTATGGCTGCGCGGATCCGTCGTCGCGGCGGCGAGCCTGATCTTCGTCCTGGTGACGCGGGCCGCCGCCCGGGGGAGCCGCGCCGCGTACACGCGGATGAGGTGGATCTCGATCATCGCCCCCATCGGCATCGGCCTGATCATCGTCTCCCCGGATTCGGGCTACCCGGTCTGGATGAAGCTCGAGCAGGCCGTCGTCGGCGTGATCATCGTCGTGATCGCGGTGCTGCTCAACCGGCGCTTCATGCGCGAGTCGTTCCCGAAGGCCCGCTGACCCGGCGAGGCCGGCCGTGACCGATTCGTACGTCGAACGGGCGCCGGCTCCCGAGCTCGCCGGGGCGGTGCGGACGGTGTGGATCCAGCGCACCGGTCACGCGGCGTTCGTGCAGCGGCATCTGCCGACGGGCGGCATCGAGCTCCACGTCCCCGTGGGCGGACGCCCGCAGCTGATCGGACCCCTGACTCGGCACTGGCTCGAGCCCATCCCGCCGCGGACGACCGTGATCGGGGCGCGGTTCCTCCCCGGGGCTGCGCCGCAACTCGCCGTCCCGCTCGACGAGCTCGTGGACCAGCGGATCCCCCTCGCCGACGTGTGGGGTGCGGCGGCCGAGCGCCTGGCGGAGGAGATGGCTGCCGCGGGTAGGGCCGAGCATGCTGTCGGTGTCCTCGAGGACTTCCTGGTGCGGCGGCTGCGCATCGGAGGTGCGGATCGGGTGGTCCGCGAGGCGGTCTCGGTGCTGATGCCGTGGCGCCCGGTCGAGGTGGGAGTGGTGGCCGCGCACGTCGCTCTGTCCGAGAGCCAGCTGCGCCGCCGGTCGCTGCGGGCCGTCGGGCTGAGCCCCAAGGTGCTGCAGCGCACGCTCCGCTTCCAGGGCTTCCTCGCGCTCGCGCAGGCGGCGGCCGTGCCCAGCGGCCGGCGCGGTGCCGACGGCATCTCCGGGCTGGCGGTCGACGCGGGCTACGCGGACCAGGCGCATCTCAACCGCGAGTGCCTGCGCCTCACCGGGCTCACGCCGCGGCAGCTGCTGCACGGCGATCTCGAGCGCTGCGCCTGCGGACACGACCATTCGGCGTCGTACCTGCCGTTCCTCGCCGGGCGCGGAGCCGCCCTCGCACGTCACTGACGTCACTGACGTCACTGACGTCGCTGA
Organism: Microbacterium sp. 22242; assembly: GCF_052045495.1. Classification (NCBI taxonomy): domain Bacteria; kingdom Bacillati; phylum Actinomycetota; class Actinomycetes; order Micrococcales; family Microbacteriaceae; genus Microbacterium; species Microbacterium sp. 22242. Next base: position 6,673 of record NZ_JBQEOZ010000012.1, read on the forward strand.
CGTCACTGATTACGCGCCGGCGCGGACGGGATCGTGCGGATGCGCGCTATTTAGCTTCAGTGCTAGATTGCCAACATGAGCGATGAGAACAGCGTCTTCGAGGCGCTCGCGCATCCGACGCGGAGGCAGATCCTGCAGGACCTGAAGGACGGCGAGCAGGCGGCCGGGGAGATCGCGGCGCGCTTCGCGGTGACGGGGCCGACGATCTCGCGGCATCTGCGGATCCTTCGCGGTGCCGGCCTGGTCGTCGAGCGCCGGGACGCCAACCGGATCCTGTACTCGCTCGCGAGCGACCGGCTGGCGCTCTCCGTCGGCGACTTCCTCTCGACGGTGTGCCCCGAGCAGATCGTGCTCCGCGAGGTGCGCAAGCGTCGTTCGCCTGCGGATCCCGAGCCGGCGGTCTCGCGGTGACCGTGGTGCGGCGCGTCCGCGCGCACCTGCGGCGCCGGTTGCTCGTCAGCTATCGGCTGGATCCGGAGGTCGCCAGGGAACTCGTGCCCGCGCCGCTGCGCCCACAGCTCGTGCAGGGACAGGCGCTGGCCGGCTTCTGCGTGCTCGGACTCGACGCCGTCCGCCCGTGGTGGATGCCCGGTCGATGGGGCCTGCGCTCCGAGAACGCCGCGCATCGCATCGCCGTGGAGTGGGACGAGGCCGGCGGTGCGCAGCAGGGCGTCTACATCCTCGAGCGGCACAGCTCGGCCTGGCATCCGGTGCTGTTCGGCGGACGCCTGTTCCCCGGCGTGCACCGGCACGCGCGCTTCTCCGCGGCGGAAGGCGGCGGACGCTACGCGATGACGATGGACGCGGGTGCGGCTCATCTCGATGCCGACGTGGAGGTCGGCGGTCCGTGGTCGAGCGCCCTGTTCCCCGCTGTCCAGGACGCCTCCGCCTTCTACCGCTCGGGCCACGTCGGCTGGTCGCGCGGGCATGATGGAAGGACCCTCGAGCCGGTCGCGCTCGCCGCCGAGGGGTGGGCGGTCGAGGCGGCGCAGATCCACGGCGTGCACTCGTCGTTCTTCGATGCCCTGCCGCCCGGATCCGCAGTGCTCGATCACGTCGTCGTCATGCGCGACCTGCCGATCACCATGGTGGCTGCGGATCCGCAGGGCCTGCAGCTCGGGCGGGAGTTCCTGCGCGCCGAGGCCGAGGATTGCCCGGCCGGTCTCGGTCCGCGAGGCGATCTCGGATCCACTTCTCGAGGTCATCGAGGGCCGCTCGCGCCATGCTCGTAGCATGGCCGGTGAAGCCGTGCGGTGCCGCGGGATACACCCGCAGATCGACATCGACTCGCGCCGCGGACAGCCGCCCGGCCATGGCCAGGTTGTCGTGGAGCAGGATGTCCTCCGCGCCGACGATCAGCAGCGTCGGCGGCATCCCGGTGAGGTCGGCGAAGATCGGCGAGATGTCGGGATCGGTCCGGTCTGCGGCCCGCCGGGCATAGGCCCCGAGGAACCACTCGTCGGCGATGAGGCGACCGCTCGGCGTCTGCGCGCTGAGGTCGTACGTGCCGAACTGCAGCACGGCGCCGGTGAAGGCGTCGATCCCGCGATCGCGGAGGCGGAGCGGGGCGGTCACCGCAAGGGTCGACCCGGCGGAGAACCCCGAGATCAGGAGCCGATCGGTGCCGAAACGTCCGACGGCGTTCTCGGCGAGCCAGAGCGCGGCCGTCTCGACGTCGTCGGGCGCGGCAGGCCACGGATCCTCGGGGGCGAGCCGATGGTCGACGCTGACGACCGCGACCCCGAGCGCATCCGCCAGGGCGCGGTTGCGAAGATCGTCTCGGCTGCCAGGGCCGAGGTAGAAGCCGCCGCCGTGGATCTCCAGGATCACCGCGCGCGGCGCGCCCGAGGTCGGGGTCTGGATCCGCACCGGGACCTCCCGCCCGGCGTGCATGACGCGCTCGGTGACGGCCGGTGGATCCGACGGAACCAGTGCCGGCGCCGCGGCCCGGACGTCACGGAGCTCCTGCTCGTCGCTCGGGCCCCGGCCGGTGCCGCGGCGGGCGTAGAACGCGCGCGTTTCGTCCGCCAGCGGCAGCAGGCGGGGATCGATGAGGTGCGCGAGTCCGAGCTTCACCGGATCACCCTAGCCGCGGCGCCGTGCGCATCTCATCACGGTCGTCAGCACGTCAGCACGTCAGCACGTCAGCACGTCGGCACCTCGGCACCTCGGCCGATGTCGCGGCCCGTGGGGAGGGCGCGGCCGGCGCAGTGCTCCGGTGCCGGGCGATGACGCGATCGCCGTCGACGGGACTCCGACCTCGCCGTTCCGCGCTTCGCGAGCACGAAGCCGACGGAGGACATCGCCAGCGACGCGATCGGAGCAATCCCCCCGCCCGGACGACCGGCAATTCCACGTCGGCGTCGATGCCTTCGACTTCCGTCCCGTCCCGTGCCGTTCGCCGTGATCGATGAGTGGCTGGAGGCGCTGTAGGCGCGACGTGGCCCGTCTGGCACTTCGGGACCAGGGTTCCCGGCGCGATCATAAGAGCGGTGACGACACTGAAGCGGTGAACCGTCAGGGCGGAGCCGAGTGAGCGACCATCGCCAGCGCGGGGATCTCGTCCTTCTGCTTCCGGACGTCGCGTGGCACCAGAACCGGATCCGGTGGGCACTCGCGGCAGGCTGCTTTCTGTTGATCCTTGCGGGGCCACTGCTCCTCGGCATCGTCGACGCGGTCCGCGGGACGATCGCCGACCCCGGTGGCGAGGATCCTCTCGGGCCACTGGATGTGGCCGTGATACTCGGTGGTGTCGTCTGCCTGGCCACCGCGTTCGCGCTCTTTCGCAGCGCCGCAGTCCACCGCAGGATCGCGGCCGTGCTGGTGTCGTGGCAGGCCGTCGATCGATGTGGACGTCGAGTGTCCGAGCGTCGGCTGAAGCGCCACATCGGGAGCATGGTGCGGCTGCGTCGCCGGCTGGACCGCGAAGGAGAGAGGATCGTGGAACTCTCGAGCGTGAGCGACGCTCGTCGGCGTTGGCTGCTCTACCTCGCCGCGCGGAACATGCCGGGTACCCGGCAAGAGCGGTCTGAGCGCTTCGGCGAGTCGGTTGCCGTCGACTATGAGCGTGCCCAGCGGTTGCGGTGGACCGTGGCGATCCTGAGCTGTCTCGCCGTCGTCTGCATCGGCGCGATCGCCATGATCGGATACATGCGAGACCGCTTCGTGTCATCGCCCTATCTGATCGGCCGAGAAGTGCTGGCGTTCGCGGTCATCCTGAGTCCTGTCGCCGGTGCCGTGCTGCGTCGATCGCGGCTCGGTCTGCGTCCTCTGGTGCAGCGCGTGCTGCCGGAACTGCGAACGCGGGATCCGGAGATCGATGAGAATCTCGCTCTCGCGTTGCTCGTGAAGCCGCGTCTGTACGAGGTGTGGCGTGAACTGCACCCGCTCGGTGCCGGGGAGCGCCTCAGCTTTGCGCCTCGTTCGGTGTCGCCGCCTCGGCGGTGAACGAGACCGCGTGGGCTTGCCGCCCGAGAGCGGTGAGCAGGATCACGGCGAGCGCGGCGATCCCCACGGTCGACGCCATCGCCCAGCCGTATCCCCAGTGCGGCGCGAGCGCCTGCTGGATGGGCAGGTTGAACGCCGCGATCACGTTGCCCAGCTGGTAGGTCACCCCCGGATAGAACCCGCGGATCGCGTTCGGGGACATCTCGTTGAGATGTGCCGGGATCGCACCCCATGCGCCCTGGGTCGTGAACTGGATGAGGGCGGACCCGAGGCACAGCAGGCCGGCAGTCGTCGAGAACGCGAAGATCGGGATGATCGGCAGCGTGAGCGCGGCCCCCAGGATGATCGTCGCCTTTCGGCCCCAGCGGTCGGAGAGGGATCCGAGCACGATGCATCCGATGATGGCGCCGACGTTGTACCCGACGGTGATCCACCCGGCGGTGGCCGCATCGAGCCCGGCGCCACCGTTCTCGGTGGACTTGAGGAAGGTCGGATAGATGTCCTGTGTGCCGTGGCTCATCCAGTTGAACGCCGCCATCAGTAGCACGAGGTAGACGAAACGGCGCAGCACCTTGCCGTTGAAGAAGACGCTGCGGATCGAACTGCCGCTCGCGCGCATCTTGACCCTGGTCGTCTCCCAGACCTCGGACTCGCGGACGCGGGAGCGGATGATCAGCGAGATGAGTGCGGGAAGGATGCTGAGTGCGAACATCCAGCGCCAGTTGAGGCCGAACACCGAATGGATCAGCAGAAAGGCGAGGGCTGCGAGGAGATAACCGGCCGAGTAGCCGGCCTGGAGGATGCCCGAGTAGAGCCCGCGGCGGGTGCGCGGCACCTTCTCCATGGTCAGCGCGGCACCGAGGCCCCATTCTCCGCCCATGCCGATGCCGTAGAGCAGCCGCAGGACGAACAGGACCGTGAAGTTCGGCGCGAACGCGCAGAGGAACCCGACCACGGAGTAGAAGCACACGTCGGCGATGAGCGGGATGCGCCGGCCGACGCGGTCGGCCCAGATGCCGAACAGATATGCGCCGACGGGGCGCATGATCAGGGTGATGGTGGTGAGGAACGCCATCTGCTCGAGCGGGACGTGGAACTCTTTGCCGATCTCGGCGTAGACCAGCACGATGATGAAGTAGTCGAAGGCGTCCATCATCCAGCCCAGCAACGACGCCGCGAACGCGTTGCGCTGGTCGGGGCTGAGTCGGCGGGAGGCGGCGGTGTCGGACATGGCTCTCCTCAGGATCTTCGACGATCGGCTCTCCGATTGAGAAAGCGTTTACCCGAGGGAGGTTAGACCTGTCACGAAAGGCTGTCAAACGGGATCGGCCGCCGGCACCGGCTCGCCGAGGGACAGCATCAGCCGGTTGGCCCAGTTGAAGAACGCGGCGCTCTGCACCACGTCGACGACGGCCTGGTCGTCGAGGCCGGCCGCGCGGAGCGCCTCCACATGCGCCGCCCCGAACCGCGACGGCGTGGCGGTCAGCGCCGCCGCGGCCTCGATGATCGCCGTCCAGCGCTCGTCCTGGGTGCCGTCGATCCCCTCGTCCAGGAGCCGCTGCACGTCGTCGCGGCGCGAGGGCGCCTGGATCGTCGCGAACCGCGAGTGGACCGAGGCGCAGTACAGGCAGCCGTTCACGCGCGAGGCCGCGGCCGCAGAGATCTCCCGCTCGGCGCGGCCGAGGCCGGCGTCGGTGTTGTAGAAGATGTCGTTGTCCGCGCGGGTGCGCGCTCCCAGTACGACCGGATCGCGCACGAGCAGCCGGAAGTACGGGTTCGCGGCACGGGAGCGCTCGACGAGAGCGGTGTAGTCCTCCTCGGTGAGCTCCGCCTCGGGCTTCGGCTCGAGCCACGGCACCCAGCCGAGCTCCTCCGACGTGAACACCGCCGGCGGGGTCACCTCGGGGTGACGCAGAACGTTCTCGGCCATGTCAGATCGCCTCCTTGAGGACGGTGAGGCCCGCGATCACGCGGAGCTGGAAGTGGGTGAACGCGACGAGCTGCGAGACCGTGACGACGCCGTCGGTGCTCCAGCCGGCGTCGAGCAGCGTCTGCAGCGCGTCCGGACTGGCATCCCTGGGACGGTAGGTCAGCAGATGCGCGTGCTCGAGCGCCGCGGCGATCCGATCTCCGACGACCGCGCGCAGGTCGGCCGGCGTGGTCCAGCGCAAGCCGTCCTCGTCCTCGACGCTCAGCGGCCCCTCGGGATAGGAGCCGTACGGCCCCGTGGTCAGCGCACCCGGCAGCGAGGCATCGATCGCTTCGCGCAGGGACGGATCGATCGCGTCGAGCAGCGCACGGTAGTGGCCGGCGAGGCCCTCGGCGCGGCTGAGCGCGGCGACCCAGTACCCGATCGCGGCGCGCTCCGCCGCGCTCGCCCGCACCAGGTCGGCGGGGGCGGTGACGAGCCCGTCGTACGTCGCCTGGGCGTCGCTGCGGGCGACGGGGCGCTTCGCCCGCAGCGCGTCCAGTGGGCTGCCCGGGGCGATCCCGACCAGGGTGTCGATGAGATCAGACATGGCTCTCCTCTGCGATGGCGTCCACGGACTCGGCGTCGGAACCGTCGGCCGCTGTCCCCCGACTCCAGCCGAGCGCCGGGGCGACCTCGGCGGCGATCAGCTCGAGCGAGCGCAGCAGCACCGCGTGCGGCGGATCCACCGGGTGGGACTGGAAGACGATGTCGGTCGCGGAAGTGAGCACGTGGTCCTGCGCGAGCTCCTCGACGATCCGCTGCGGCGTGCCGACGTGCAGGTCGAACAGGATCCGCAGCTCCTCGTCGCTCGCGCCCTCCGGGACCTGGATCCCGAGTGCGCGGGCGGAGGGCAGGGAGCGCTCGATGCCGCGTCGCACGAGCGGCGCGACGTCGGCCTCATCGTCGACCACGACGAGGCCGCGGGAGGCGAACGTGCGCGGCGCCACGCCCTCCGGCAGGGCTGCTGTGTACGCGTCGATGACGAGGCGCTGAGTGTCCGCGAGGGCGGTGACGCCGGATCCGACGGTGTGCGGTTGCGACTTCGACAGCATGAGCCCGGATCCGGCTGCCCCGATCCGCGTCGCGCCCTCGGGCGAGAACGTCGCCTGCCAGAGCGTGTCGAGCAGCCCGGGCGCGGCGGGGTAGAGCGCCCCGCCGTCCGCGGTGACCTCGTCGCCGCGCAGCGTCTGCTGCAGCCGGGCGAGGTGGCGCGCGTAGATGGCGCCGCGCTCCTTCGGGTCGTGCCCGAACGGCGGGAACGAGCTCGGCGTGCCGCCGCTGCCGATCCCGAGCTCGAAGCGGCCGCCGCTCAGCAGCGACAGCACCGCGGCATCCTCTGCGACGCGCACCGGCTCCTCGAGCGGCAGCGTCACGATGCTCGTGCCGAGCACGATGCCGGTCGTCCGCGCGGAGGCGTGCGCGAGGAACACGAACGGCGAGGGCAGGCCGCCCTCGGCCTCGTGGAAGTGATGCTGCGCCACCCACGCCGTGTCGAACCCGAGCCTCTCCGCGGTGCGGATCTGCTCGAGGGCGAGCCGGTAGCGCTCGGCGGGCGGGGCGTCGTCGAGCACCCGGGTGAAGAATCCGAGTCTGGGGTTGCCTGCGGTCATGAGCCGCTCCTTCCGAGGTAGGCCTCCTGGATGCGGGGGTCGTGCAGGAGCTCCTGCGCCGACCCCTCGGCGACGATCTCGCCCGTCGCCAGGACGTAGCCGCGGGACGCGATCGACAGCGCGAGCTCCGCCTGCTGCTCCACGAGCAGCACCGCGACGCCGAGCTCGCGGTTGAGTCGCGCGATCTCGTCGAGCACCTGATCCACGAGCTTGGGCGACAGCCCCATGGTGGGCTCGTCCATGCAGATCAGCCGCGGCCGGCTCATCAGCGCCCGGGCGAACGCGAGCATCTGCTGCTCGCCGCCGGAGAGCGTGCCCGCTTCCTGGCGTCGTCGTTCGGCGAGGCGCGGGAAGTGCTCCCGCATCCGCTCGATGTCCTCCGCGATCCCGGCGCGGTCGCGACGCGTGTAGGCACCCGCGTACAGGTTCTCGTCCACGGTCATCTGCGGGAACACCCGCCGCGCCTCGGGCACGCTCGCGATCCCGGCCCGCACCCGGCGCGCCGTGGACTGGTGGGTGATGTCGGCGCCCGCGAACGCGATCCGCCCGCCCTTGACGCGGTTCAGCCCGAGGATCGACTTCATGGTCGTCGACTTGCCGGACGCGTTGCCGCCCAGCAGTGACACGATCTCGCCCTCGCCGATGTGGATGGACACTCCGCGCAGCGCATGGAACGGGCCGTAGTAGACGTCGACGGCGTCCAGGCTCAGCAGCTCGCTCATGCGGGTCCCTCCTCGCCGTCGCTCGCTTGCGGGTTCTCTCGCCGCCGGCCGAGATAGGCCTCGATCACGGCAGGGTCGTTGCGCACGGTCTGCGGGTCGCCCTCGGCGATGATCCGCCCGCCGTCCATCACGATCACCCGGTCGGACACCGTCATCACGAGGTCGAGCTTGTGCTCGACGAGCAGGATCGTCTGCCCGGATGCCTTGAGCTCGAGCAGCTGGGCGAGCACCTCCGCGGTCTCGGACTGGTTCATGCCGGCGGTCGGCTCGTCGAGCACGAGCAGCTTCGGCTGCAGCGCGAGCGCTCGCGCGATCTCGGTGCGCCGGCGGTTGGCGTAGCTCAGCGTGTACGCCGGATCGTTCCGCCGCGGTCCCAGCCGGGACTCGAACCGGTCGACCTCGAGAGCCACGACCGCGTCGATCTCGGCCCGCTCGCGGCGCGCCGCCGGGGTGCCGAAGATCGCGACGAACAGCTCCGCGAGCAGCGGGATCCAGCGCAGCAGGAACAGGTGCGAGAGCCGGCGGAACGGCCGGTGCGCGTGCAGCTGGGAGTGGATCCCGACTTCGATGTTGTCGGCGACGGACAGCGTGGCGAACACGCGCCCGTTCTGGAAGGTGCGCGCGATGCCGTGCTCGGCGATGTCGACCGTCTTGGCGTGGTCGATGCGGGTGCCGTCGAGTGCGATCGTGCCGCCGTGCGCGGGGATCGTGCCGGTGACGAGGTTGAGCGTCGTCGTCTTGCCGGATCCGTTGGGTCCGATGATCGAGACGACCTCGTGCGGCTGCACCCGGAACGAGACGCCGTCGACGGCGCGCACGCCCTCGAAGTGGCGCTGCAGGTCGGTGACATCGAGCAGCGCGGTCATGAGTTCCTCACCAGGACGCCGCCGGGCCGGAAGCGCACGACGAGGATGAGCACGAGGCCGTAGACGATGATCCGCCACTCCGGGGTGAAGCGCAGCAGCTCCATCGCCCCGATCAACACGATCGATCCCACGACCGCGCCGTAGGGCAGGCCGACGCCGCCGAGGATCACGATCGTGACGACGAGCAGCGACATCATCATCGTGAACATCGTGGTGTCGATGTAGGTGTACTGATGCGCGAGCAGGGATCCGCCGATGCCGGCGAAGAACGCCGAGATCGCGAAGGCGAGGGCCTTGTAGTCCCGCACCCGCACGCCCGAGGCGAGCGCGGCGACCTCGTCGGATCCGACCGAGGAGATGATCCTGCCGAGGTGCGAGCGCCGGATCCGCCACATCACCAGCAGCGTGAGCACGAGCACCACGAAGTCGATGAGGTAGTACGCGACCGGGGCGTTCAGCTCGACGCCTGCGATCGACGGGACCGGGATCCCGTACACACCCTGCGGCACGATGAGCTGGATCACGGCGACGATCGCGACGCCGAGGCCGAGCGTGGCGATCGAGATGTAGTGGCCCTTCACGCCCCAGATCGGCGAGGCCAGGACCGAAGCGATGACCGCGGCACCGATGCCTGCGAGCGGCAGCGCGAGCCAGAACGACAGGTGCAGGTGCACGCTCAGCAGCGCGGAGAGGTAGGCGCCGATCGCGATCGGGCCCGCCTGGCCGAGCGCGAGCACGCCCGCCTGCCCCGCCGTGACGGTGAACCCGGCGGCGATGATCGCGTAGATCAGCACCTGGGTCCCGGTCGTGAGCACGTAGGTGTCGGCGAGGATCGGCACCAGCACGCCGAGCACGACGAACGCGGCAGCCCACACCCAGCGCGGGATCCGCAACGGGCGACCCTTGCCGAGGAACGTCCCGGTGAGCGGCTCGGTGGAGATGAGCGGCACCCGGCCGAGCAGACCGCCCGGCCGCACGATGAGCACGATCAGCAGCACGACGAACACGATGATCTGCCGCGAGGCGTCGCCGAACCAGTAGATCCCGAACGCCTCCAGGATGCCCAGCACGAACCCGCCCACGACCGCGCCGACCAGCGATCCCAGCCCGCCGAGCGCAGCGGCCACGAACGCCGTCATGCCGATGTTCATACCCGAGGTGGGGTTCACGACGCCGATGTAGAGCGAGAAGAAGATGCCGGCGAGACCGCCCAGTCCCGACGCGATCACGAACGAGATGTTCTGCACGGATCCGACCGGGATGCCCATCTGCAGGGCGGCCTCCTGGTCCTGGGCGGTCGCACGGATCGCCCGCCCGGTGCGGCCGAACTTGAGGAACAGCGACATCGCGACCATGACGACCGCGGTGACGCCGAGCATCACCAGGTCGCTGGTGCCGAAGCGCATGTTCCCGAGGTGCAGGTTCGAGGTGGGCAGCACCTGCGGGAAGGAGCGGAACTGCGCAGAGAACGCGAGCTGGGATCCGTTGTCCAGGATCTGCGCGACCGCGTACGTGGACAGCATGGCGGCCAGCGGCAGGAACTTCGCGAGGGGGCGCACCACGGCGATGTTGATCACGAGGCCGAGCGCGGCGCAGATGACGAGCACGAGCGGCAGCGCGATCCAGAACGGCTGCTGCAGCTGCACGACGAAGAACCAGGCGAGCATCGCGCCGAGCCCGAAGAAGGAGAACTGCGCGAAGTTGACGACGTTCATGACGCCGAAGACGAGCGAGATGCCGACCGCTCCGAGGGCGTAGACGTTCCCTCGGAGCAGGCCGGCGATCAGGGTGTCGAGCATGCGGCGGTCAGCCCTGGAGCGCGGCCCAGGCGCCGTTCTTCAGCACGACCGGGGTCAGCTGCGGCGAGGCGACGCGACGGGTCGAGGGGTCGAAGGTGATCTTCCCGTAGATGACGCTGGGGACGTCCTTGACGGCCTTGAAGCCCTTCAGGATGCCGGCGCGGTCGGTCCCGCCCTTCTTCGCCGCCGCGACGGCGACGTGCAGCGCGTCGTACGCGTTGGCCTCGAAGAGGGTGACCTCCTTCTCCTCCGGGTACTTCTTCTTGAACGCCTTCACGAACGCCTGCACCTCGGGGTTCGGGCTGCTGGAGACGAACTCGGTGCCGATGACGGACCCCTCCGCGTCGGGCGTGCCGTCGAAGGACTGCTCGTCCTGGCCGCCGTAGAACGTGCCCGTGAAGCCGATCGCGCGCAGCTGCGTCACGAGCTTGGCGGCGTCGGGGCCGTACCCGATGTGCGCGAACGCCTTCGGGCTGCCGGCGACCGCCTTGGTGAGCGAGGGGCGGTAGTCGTCGGACGCGGGGTCGATCGCCTCCGCATCGGTGATCTTCAGGCCGATCTTGTCGGCCTCGGCCTTGAAGGCCTGGAACGCGGGGATGCCCCAGTCGGCGGTGTTCAGGTAGGTCACGCCGATCGAGTCGACGCCCTGCTTCTTGATGTAGTCGGCGGTCCACGCGTAGGTCGCGCTCGTGGTGATCGAGGTCGACCACTGGTACTCGGTGCCCTTGGCGGTGAAGTCGGGGTTGGAGTTGTTGAAGCCGTACTGCATCAGCTTCGCGGACGTGTAGATCGGCGAGGCCGGGATCGACGCCGCCGACGAGTAGTCGCCGAACACGAGCGAGATCTGCGGGTCGTTCACGAACTTCTGCGCGACCGTCACCGACTGCTTCGGGTCGGACTGCGAGTCCTCGTATTTGAGTGCGACCGGGTGCCCGTCGATTCCGCCGTCCTTGTTGACCTCCTCGACAGCGAGGTCGAACGCCTTCTTGAACTGCTCGCCGTACTGCGCGTACTGGCCGGTCTGCGCGGCCGAGACGCCGAAGTAGACGGTGCTGCCGGCCGAGGCGCCGCTGGAGGGGCCGCCCGCGGAGGCGGTGAGGCTGCACCCGGCGAGCGTCACGGCGGCGGCCGCGGCCATGAGCCCGGTGATCGCGATGCGTCGAGTCTTCCCTGCCATGGTGGCCTCCCTCAGGTCGTCGCACCCGGACCGGTGCGTTCGGACGCCGTGCGATGGACGGCGCCCCGCGGTCGCCCGCGGTGCGGGTCGACCCGGGCGTGACTCCACCGTCACACGGTCGAGGCGTCGTGTGCTGTTGTGTGTCGGTTTTCGACGGCGTGTGACGTCATGGGAATGCGGCGGGTGGCGGACGGTGTTCGGGATGGGCGGAGTCTGCACCTCCGGCCGTGACAAGTCTCCTTGACAGCGCTTCGGTGCCGGACGTAGCCTGACACCATGACAAGCGACCTTGACACGGCGGGGGAGTCCCCCTCCGAAGTCCATCGGCGGCGGCGTTTCCAGATCCGCATCTGGATCGGATCCGGACTCTTCGTGCTGTCGTTGTTCGCGCTGTCCGCGTGGGGTCATCAGCAGACGCCGTGGCGGTGGGTGCTCGTGGTGCTGCCGCTGATCCCGTTCCTCTGGATGGTGATCGTCACGGTGCTGCGGGTGCGCGAGATGGACGAGTGCCAGGTGAAGCTGTTCTTCCCTGGTCTCGCGGTCGGCTTCATCGTGGCCTTGCTGGCTTCGGTCACGTTCGGCGTGCTCAGCTCCGCCGGGCTTGCGGTGCCGAACGGGGGATGGTTGATCTGCGTGGTCAGCGTGCTGGCGTGGCAGGTCACGAACGTGCTCAGCAACGCCCCTCGCGCCTGATGCAGAACCGGATCCGCGCCGAACGCGAGGAGCGGGGCTGGACGCAGGCCGGGCTCGCCGAGCAGCTGGACGTGTCGCGCCAGACCGTGGTTGCGCTCGAGACGGGCAGGTACGATCCGTCGCTGCCCCTGGCGTTCCGCATCGCCGCGGTGTTCGGCAAGCGCATCGAGGAGCTGTTCACCCCGGCGGCGAAGCCCGCGAGCAGGAGGTAGACCGCGCCGCTGTGCTCGGCTGGGTCACGAACGGCCGGCGGGGCACGCGGCGACCGGTCGGCCCTGCTCGGCGTGGACGCGGTTGCTTCAGGCGCCCGCGCCGGGTGCGTTCCGTCCGTTGCGGGAGCGTGCCGCGAGGAGGATCCGCGAGCGACGGTGCTCCTCGGTGAGGTCGTGCCGCCGCGCGTGCAGGAGATCCTGCACGTCGATGCGCCCGATGACGGCGCCGGTCTCGTCGACGACCGCGGCGGAGGACTTCCCGGTCTCGGCGAACCGGTACGCGACCGCACGGAGGGTGTCGCTGGAGCGCACGCACTCGGCATCGGCGGTGGCGGACGCCGGATGGGACAGGGGCGTCATGACCTCCCGGACGAAGAACGTCTCCAGCGGATCGGTCGAGTACTCGCGGGTGAGGTGCAGGTTGCGGCGCGCGATCTTCTCGGTGAGGACGGACCGCTTGAGCAGCAGGACCGAGAGCGCGTAGGCGGACGTCGACGCGATCACCAGGGGGAGCAGCGCGCCCCAGGCGTGGGTCAGCTCGAGCGTGAAGACGACGCCGGTCAGCGGTGATCGCATCACTCCGCCGACGACGGCGGCCAGCCCGCACATCGCCCAGAAGCCCGGGATCGCCGCGGGGAAGATCGTGCCTTCCAGCGCACCCAGGGCGCCGCCGATCATGAAAACCGGCGCGAGCACGCCACCGGAGGTGCCGGATCCCAGGGACAGAGACCAGATCAGCGTCTTGACGACCAGGATCCCGAGGATGAGGCTCAGCGTCGCCCGCCCGGTGAGCAGCTCATCGATGACGTCGTAGCCGACGCCGAGCGCACGGGGCTCGACGAGGCCGCCGAGGCCGATGATCAGGCCTCCGATGGCCGGCCACCACATCCAGTGCACCGGCAGCTTCTGGAACGCGTCCTCCGCACGGTAGACGAGCCAGGTCGCGGCGATCGCGAGCAGGCCGCCGGTGAGTCCCGCGGCGACCGCGAACACCTCGATCGCGGGAGTCAGGTGCAGGCCGGTCGCGTCCACGGGGAAGACCGGTGCGTCGCCGAGCAGGAAGCCGCGCACGACCGTTCCGACCGCCACGGCGGCGACCGTGGGCACGAAGCTGCGAGGGCGCCATTCGAACAGCAGCAGCTCGACGGCGAGCAGGATCGCGGCCAGCGGCGAGTTGAACGTCGCGGCCATGCCAGCCGCCGCGCCGGCGACCAGCAGGGTCTTGCGCTCGTCCGCGCTCAGGTGCACCAGCTGCGCGAGCATCGAGCCGAGGGCCCCGCCGGTCATGATGATCGGGCCCTCGGCGCCGAACGGGCCGCCCGTGCCGATGCTCACGGCGGCGGATATCGGCTTCAGCGCCGCGACCTTCGGCTGCACGATGCTCCCGCCGATGAGGATCGCCTCGATCGCCTCCGGCATGCCGTGCCCGCGGATCTTCTCCGAGCCATACCGGGCCATCATCCCCACGATCAGGCCGCCCACGATCGGGGCGCCGAGGATCAGCCACCACGGATGCGGGCCGGACCCCGGAGCGACGAGCGTCGTGTCCCAGCGCCAGAAGAAGACGAGATTCGTGGTCAGGCCGATCAGGCGGAGCAGCGCCCAGGCCGCGAGGGCGCCGAGCGCGCCGATCGGGAGCGCAAGGGCGGTGATCAGCAGCATCCGGGGCCGCACGGCGAAGTCGCCCAGGGCCGCCTGCCGGACTCGCGTGGCCCCGCTCACAGCGCCACCGGCCCGGGAAAGCCGCTCGAATACGAGGCGGCAGCCGTTTCGGCGAACTGCTCGAGGCCGGCGGTCGTGGCCGAGCGCAGCTCCGGGTCGAGACCTGCCAGGAGCCGGCCGAGCTCCTCATGCCGCCACGCGAGAACGCGATCCACCAGCCGGCGACCGGCCTGGCTGAGCTCGAGCGTGACGACGCTGCGGGAGTGCTCGTCCGAACCGCGCGTCACGTAGCCTTCGTGGACCAGGCGGTCGGCGAGGCGCGTGACGGAGGAGGCGTTCACTGCGAGCGCGTGCGCGACCCGCGTGGATGGCGCGCGGCCGAGGTCGTTCAACGCGAGCAGCATGCGGAACTTCGGCAGCGAGAGTTCGTCGCCGGCCACATCCAGGCTGCGCAGCGCGATGCCGATCAGATCTCGGCCGGCGGCATGGAATGCACGCACCTCCCGCTCCGACGGGAGCGGCCGGGGGGCGGCGGAGTGAGGTTCTTGCATATAACAAGGGTTGCATACTGCAAGAGGTGGGCAGCGCCTCGAACGTCACCGCGCGTAACCTCTTACGGCGGTGTCGTCGTGGCCGTCGTCGTGGCGTCTTGCGGGGTCCACGCAGGCGACGGTATGGATCGCGATGATGTCCGCGTGCGCGACACCGACGACGGCGAGCGGGGGCGGGTCCGCGGCGCCGCGATCCGGATGGAGCTGGAGCTGGCGCTAGCGACCCCCAGTTTGGTCGCGGGCGTTGCGCCGCGCTGCCTCGCTCGACGATCGGGTGAGCGGCATCGAAGGACCAGTTGAGAAGTCATCCCCACCAGGGAAGCGATTCCGAGCGATCACCGTATGGATCGGACTTGCATGGATCCGGGTGACCTTTCGATTTTCAGTTGGATTCGGCGAGGTAGCAGGTGCTCGTTGGTCGCGGTTGTCCGCGTGATTCCGCGGAAGTTGTCGCGGTTGGTCACGGCTGGTTGAGGGTGGTATCAAGGGAGCTACCGGCACGGAACCGGCACACCGATCGCGCTGGCGCGGTTGCTGAGTGCGCAGTAGGTTCGCATCTAAAACCAACGAAGCCGCTTCGCTGGCCGATCCATCCACAGTCTGTCGTTGTGAAGTAGAGTGTGAAGCGTGATGACTGAGTCTGAGGGGCCCTTCGCCCGCGAGCACCCGGAAGTTCATCTCGATCGCGCGCCACTTGTGCGCGTGCTGTGTCAGGTGCAGTGGCCTGAGCACACGCTACTGTCGACGCGTTTCTCGACGGTCTCGGACGAGATCGGGACCAGGCTATCGGACGAGTATCCGCTAAGCCCAGTCTCGCAGGGCATTGCGTTTGAGCTGGACGCTCAGACCGGTCAGGTTCGCCCTCAGGCTGTCCCGGCGGTTCGGCAGTGGGTGTCAGTGGACGACTCCTGGAGTGTCCATTTTGCGCCCACATTCGTAACACTCGAGAATCGTGGGGCCTACACTTCGCGGAAGGACATGACGCAGCGCTTCGCTCGAATATTGGATGTAGTGTCTGAACTGACCAGTCTTCCCGCGGCGCAGCGCGTCGGATGGCGATACGTCAATCGTATTAGTGATCCCTCGGAGTACAAGGATCTTCACGAGCTGGTTCACGCGACCGTGCTTGGCGCTGGCGCCGTCCCCGCTCCGGACAACGTCGAGCTTGTCCACTCGTTTAGCGAGTCGCTGTTTCGTTCGGATCGCGGAAATCTGCTCGCTAAGTGGGGGTTCATGCCACCGAATGCCATCCACGATGCTAGCCTTGCCGCGGTTGCCGATCCGAGCTGGGTATTGGACATTGACGCTTTTGATGAGACGCGTAGCGCGTTTGAGCCTGCACAATTGCTAAGTCGGCTTGAGGGCCTCGCGGTATTGGCATACGGGTTCTTCCGCTGGTCAGTGAAAGACTCGTTCATCGAGAGATTCGGGGGTTGAGCAATGCTCACGACGCTTGATGCACCGTCGCGCGCTCCGGGTGCTACCAGTGGTGACTATTCGCGCCCCTCACTCCACCCGAAGCCCGCGCCAGTCCTGTTTTTTGTCGTCGGGGCAGCGACGGCAACATCCGTTCTACTTGGCGCGCCCGCCGTGTTGCCCACTGTGATGAACGGAACGTCCGTCATCGCAAAGGCGCCAGCGATGACGCCGCAGAAAGTGGTGGAATCCACGGCTTCGATCGTGAAACGGGTGCGCGAAAGATCTGGCTTGACTTGGGACCAGTTCGCACGAGCCTTCAATGTGTCGCGTCGCGCTGCCCACCACTGGGCGTCAGGCGGAAAGCTCAGCGCCTCAAACTCAACGCTTCTCGCGGAATTCAATCAGCTTGTGACTGCCATCGACTCAACAGACCCGGATGAGGTGCGGAACCGGCTCATCAATGCTGACGGCTCCGGAGAGAGCCCCTTGGAAGCATTCCGGAAGCTTGCGCTTGGAGCGTTTGCAGAGGCTCGTCCACGTGTTGCGTCGCTGGAAGCGACACTGGACCAGAGCTAAGCGTGGACGATGGTGAGCGTCTCGACGCGTTCTGTCGGGAGCTTCGACAAGGAGACATGCTCGCGTTGCGCGAGATCTATGTTGGTTCAGAACTCGTCGACTGCCCGGATGGCGTAGTGATTATCTCGCAGACGTGCGATCTAGTTCGTCCCGTCGAGCGGCCCAACATTGTGGTGGCGAAAGCCGTGCGGCTGGATCCCGGCGTCGCAAACGATGCTCTGCGCGGAAAACGTCCAAGATGGGTCGCGGTCCGCGAGGAGCCCGATGTTGTCTTCGCGGACCTAGAGATGATTTCCTCGATCTCGAAATCGGCGGCGTTGGAGCTGTCCGTCGAGCGATCCATACCTGACCACCAATGGGACGCCCAGCGGCGATTTGCTCAACGAGTAGGGCGTAGGTTTTCGCGGCTGGCGTTGCCGGATAACGTCGTGCCGTGGTTCGGTGGGCTCAGTGATCTGGTTCTCAGCAAAGCAGGAAAGCCGAATAGTCCCGTGGGCCGCGCGATCGAAGCGATCGCGGAGATACGAGTTGCGGCCGACGACTGGACCAGGATCGGCGCATCCGTGGACCTGTATATCGTGTTGGAGCCGGGTGAACTGCCTATGCTGCCTGACGAGCCAGAGGAATGGACTCCTTCGTCATCCGACGAGAAGTCGCTCCGCACTATGGCGGGCGTAGCCGAGCGCTTGTTCCCGGCTAACGGAGTCCGGCCCAGCGGTGCTGAGCGAAATGCATTGTGGTGGCGGGTGGCGGAATTCGTCCAGGAGATCATCGTCCCGACAGGCCCATTCGCCCAGGTCTCAGCAGTGAAAGAAGCTATCGCGTCGGTGGCCGTGTCGATTGTCGATGAGACCGAGTTCACGATGGCCCAGTACCGCCGGTCTGACGAACTGGATCTGTCTCATCTTTCGCCGCCACTGCCTCTCGCGAATGACGGTGGGGTGATCGATCAGGAAGCGTGAGGAGCGCCCGGACCGCGGCGGGGCGAGGACCGGACGCACGGCAGAGCGGCCATGCCCGCGCCGGCCGGAGGCCGGCCATGAACGAGTAAAGAAAGTTCTCACAGCTCCCACGCCCTCATCGTGGCACCTCTCTACGTCCGGCACGTTTTGCGAACGCGTCAATCGCGTCGAGGATTTCCGTGCTGCGCCAGAACGGGCCGAGCTTGTGCTCCGCTTTCGCGGTGAGGATGCCCGCCTCCACGAGCGTCTTCAGCGGTGGGTAGACGTTCGGGCGCTGGACTCTCAGTTCTTGCGCTGCCGTGGCGGCATCCAGCACTGGCCGGCGGGCGAGGACTTCGAGAAGCCGCCAGGCGTTGCTCGATCGGCGAACGGTGAGCCTTGTCGTCCACGACTCCTGGATCCGGTCGATATCTGTGACGAGTTGCCGGGCGTTGTCGATGGCGCGCATCGATGCGTTGGCGAAGGCCATGACGATCGGGGAGACATCGCCTGACCGGTACTCCGTAAGTGCTCGGTGATAGCCCCCTACATCTGCGAGCAGTCCGGCGGAGACGGGCGCAGCAACGTTCCGCGTGACGCCTCTGTGACGGAGCATGGCCTGCGCCAGGGCGCGTCCGGTGCGCCCATTGCCGTCGCTGAACGGGTGGATTGTTTCGAACTGCGCGTGTGCGACGGCCACCGCGGTGAGCGGGGGAAGATCCGTCCGCTCAGCGAAGGCGGCAAGGTCCGACATGAGGGAGGGGATTCGGTCGTGGCTGGGTGCGACGAACTCGGCGCCGATCGGGCTGTCCGATCGAGTTCCGATCCAGACCGGTTCGTCGCGCCACTCGCCCGGCGTGTGGCGTGGTTGCCCAGACATGAGCACGCGGTGCATCTCGCGCACTGCAGCGGGAGACACATCATCGCTGAGTTCGAGGGCGGCTCGCAAGGCGAGTGTGTTGGCGGCGATCAGCTCCGCATTGCGACTTGTCTTCGCTCCGAGTTCTGCGCTGAAGATCGCTCGGGCGCTCGCGGTTAGGTTCTCTATTTGCGATGAAGAGGCCGACTCGGATCGGAGCAGTACGGGGGCGAACGCGGCGACGCGATGACCCAGTTCCGCATCGAATCGACTCAGCTCAGTGGTTGCGGTCGCGGCCGCATCTGTGGCTTCGAGGGACGGGGTGGGCATCAGGCCGGCGATCGGCGGCGGGATGGATGCCCTATATGGTCCGAGGCCGAAGCCACTCGTCGGCCGCCAGGTCTTGTCTGCCCAGGTCAGCGACGGCCAGGCGTGGACGGGGGTGCTCATACCCGCCCGCGGCTCTCCGTATGGGTAATCGAGTTACTCATAACATGAGACTACGTCGTGTATGAGTAAGTCGTACAACAAGTGGAGGAGAATCTTCACGACCATGCCACTCCGAACAGGCGGATGCGGAGCGTGATGGCGTCGGCGACAGGCCGTTCGATTAGCGGCTTAACGAGACGGACGATGATCGCGTCTTCGCCCGGCTGGCCAGCGCCTTGTCGACATCGTGGGGGTGCCTGGTCCAATTAGGTGGCTAAACGGCATCTGTGCGCTCCTACGCGGTCGGGGCCCGCGGGGAGGGATAGGCGTGGGGTGGCCTTCGGTTGCCCTTGCCGG
This sequence comes from Microbacterium sp. 22242, assembly GCF_052045495.1. Lineage (NCBI taxonomy): Bacteria > Bacillati > Actinomycetota > Actinomycetes > Micrococcales > Microbacteriaceae > Microbacterium > Microbacterium sp. 22242. The sequence continues at coordinate 25,965 of NZ_JBQEOZ010000012.1, forward strand.
CACCAAACCGGCCCAACTCTCGTTGGCGGCGGGTCTTGTCTCGCTTCGCTCGCTCAGCGACCGGGGGCTTCACTCGCTCAGCGACCGGGGCTTCACTCGCTCTACGACCGGTCGTAACAGCCAAGGGCACCGGCCGAGAAACCGTCTCTCACCTGGGGAAAGACGAAACCCCCGCGATGTAGAAGCTACGCGAGGGTTCCTGGGGTGATTGTAACGATCACCCGTGTGGCTCCGACCGGCATCGATCCGGTGACCTTTCGATTTTCAGTCGAACGCTCTACCAACTGAGCTACAGAGCCGCACAAGCCGGAAGGTGGAAGCTTCTGACCTGCGCCCTAGACGAAAGGCCTTTCCGAAGAAAGGCCCGTCGCTTGGAGCGACCCTGACGGGACTTGAACCCGCGACCTCCGCCGTGACAGGGCGGCACGCTAACCAACTGCGCTACAGGGCCAGAACTATGAAATTGTATCGGAAAGAGTGACCCCAACGGGATTCGAACCCGTGCTACCGCCGTGAAAGGGCGGCGTCCTAGGCCGCTAAACGATGGGGCCGGAGGCGAACCTCGGGGGTTCCCTTGCCGACGCTCAAGCATAAGGGGTTCCCGAGCGAAAACGCCAATCGAGGGCGCGTCAGGCTGGATCCCGGGCGTGTCCAGGAGGATGATGGCTGGTGGCCCGAACCCGACCTGGCACCCTGTCCACCCCTCCTGATCCGCAGAGATCCGCGATCCGAAGGGGATGCGAGGGTTGCGCCCGTGGCTGATGTTGTTAGTGTGACATGAGTGAAACCGGCGAAAGGGAGCCGCGTGAACCATCCGAACTTCTCAGGCGTCAGGCGCGGATCCGGGCCGACGTCCGCCGTTCGGCGTGCCCGCGCGGCCCGCCGCTCCCGCCGCGGCCTCTTCAGCGCCGCACTGAGCCTCGGCGCCGTGGGCGCCCTGGTGCTCAGCCTCTTCGTGGGGACGCCCGCCGCCCTCGCGGACGACTACCCCTCCTGGGATGACGTGCAGGCGGCGAAGGCCAACGAGGCCGCCGCGGGCGCCGAGGTCTCCCGCATCCAGGGCCTGATCGCCGGCCTCACGCAGAACGTCGCCGACACCAAGGCCGCGGCCGAGGCCGCCGGAAACGAGTTCTTCGCCGCGCAACAGGCGATGAACGAGCAGGCCCGCCGCACCGACGAGCTGCAGGCGCAGGCCGACGCGAAGAAGAAGCTGGCCGACGAGACGGCGAGCAAGGCCGGCCAGATCGCCGCACAGCTCTCCCGCGACGGCGGCGACACCACGGCGCTGCAGCTCTTCTTCTCCGAGTCCAAGAGCAACACCGACCAGCTGCTGCACCGCCTGGGCCAGATGGACCGGGTCCTCGCCGGCACGCAGGCGATCTACGACCGCGCGCTCCAGGCGAAGAACACCGCGCAGTCGCTGACGGATCAGGCCACCGCGGCGAAGAAGGAGCGCGACCGCCTCGCCCAGGTCGCCCAGGACAAGATGCAGAAGGCGCAGGCCGCCTCGCAAGCCGCACAGGCCGCGCTCGCGGATCAGCAGGCCCACCTCGGTCAGCTGCAGGCCCAGCTCACCGCCCTTCAGGACACGACGGCGAAGACCGTCGCGGGCTATCAGGCCGGAGAGGCCGCCCGTGCGGCCGCCGAGGCAGCCCGTCAGGCGGCCGAGGCCAAGGCCCGTGAAGAAGCCGCAGCAGCTGCGGCCGCTGCCGCGAACAACGGCGGAGGCGGCGGTGGCGGCGGAGGCGGCGGCGGTGGTGGCGCATGGGTGCGTCCGTTCGGCGGCTACCAGTCCTCCGGCTACGGCCCTCGCGTTCCCGACTGCAACTCGAGCGGCTACTGCTCCTCGAGCTTCCACTACGGCGTCGACCTCGCCGACGGCAGCTGCGGAGATCCCATCTACGCGGCGCACTCCGGCACCGTCGACTACGCGGGCTGGAACGGCGGCTACGGCAACTACATCCGCATCGAGAACAATGACGGCACCGGGATGGGCACCGGCTACGGGCACATCAAGGACGGCGGGTTCAACGTGGGATCCGGTCAGTGGGTCAACGCCGGACAGGTGATCGCCTACGCGGGCAACACCGGCGGATCCTTCGGCTGCCACCTGCACTTCGAGGTCTACCAGGACGACAGCCCGATCAACCCGATCATCTTCATGGAGAACCAGGGCGTCGACATGTCCTGATCCCCGGGATCCGACGACAAGACCCCGGACCGCTCATGCGGTGCCCGGGGGTCTTTGTCGCTGCGGGGTCCGCGACCGACCGGGGACGAGCCGGCGATCGGTCGCGGAGCGGTCAGTGGCCGTCGTCGGCGAAGCGCTCGATCGCCTCGTTCAGGATCCGCTGCGCCTCGGCGGCGTCGCCCCACGCGTCGACCTTGACCCACTTGTTGGGCTCGAGGTCCTTGTAGTGCTCGAAGAAGTGCGCGATCTCCTTCTTCGTGTACTCGGCCAGGTCGTCCACGTCCTGGATGTGCGACCAGCGCGGATCCTTCGAGAGCACGGCGACCAGCTTGTCGTCGCCGCCGGCCTCGTCGCTCATCTTCAGCACGGCGACCGGGCGCACGTTCACCACGACGCCGGGGAAGATCGCCTGGTCGAGCAGCACCAGCACGTCCAGCGGGTCGCCGTCCTCGCCGAGGGTGTTGTCGAAGTAGCCGTAGTCGGCCGGGTAGCCGAAGGTCGTGTAGAGCACGCGGTCGAGGTGCACTCGCCCGGTCTCGTGGTCGACCTCGTACTTCACGCGGCTGCCGCGCGGGATCTCGATGACGGCGTCGTGTGCGCTCATGCCTGTGCTCCTGTGGTGATGCGAAGGAAAGACGGGAAGGATGGCGACCAGCCTACCGGGGCGGATGCGGGCGGCTAGCGTGGGGACATGCCCGATGCCCCGCTCTCGCCCGCCGTCGCCGAGGTCAGGCTGGCCGTGCGCGCCGCGCTCACCGCGCTGCCGGATCCCCCCGCCGCCGTGATCGTCGCGCTCTCCGGCGGTGCGGATTCCCTCGCGCTCGCCGCCGCCACCGCGTTCGAGGCCAGGGCGGCGGGGATCCGGACGCTGAGCGTGACCGTGGATCACGGGCTGCAGGAGGGCTCCGATCGCATCGCCGCCGACGCTGCAGCCGCGGCGCAGAGCCTCGGGATCGACGCGAGGGTGCAGCGGGTCACCGTCGCAGCTTCCGCGGACGGGCCGGAGGCGGACGCCCGCGTCGCGCGCTACGCGGCGCTGCGCGCGGTCGCGCAGGCCGAGAACGCGCCGGTGCTGCTGGGGCACACGCTCGACGATCAGGCCGAGACCGTGCTGCTCGGGCTCTCCCGGGGATCCGGCGCCGCGAGCCTGCAGGGCATGGCTCCGGTGCGCGCCGACGACGACGGCGTGCGCTGGGTCCGCCCGCTGCTCGCCGTGCGCCGCGCGACCACGAGGGCCGCCTGTGCCGCGTCGGGCCTGGGCGCCTGGGACGACCCGCACAACGCGGATCCGCGCTACCTGCGCGTGCGCGTGCGGGAACGGGTGCTGCCCGTGCTCGAGGCAGAGCTGGGCCCGGGCATCGCCGAGGCCCTCGCCCGCACGGCGGAGCAGCTGCGCGAGGACGCCGAGGCGTTCGACGAGATCATCCACGAGACCATCGAGGACATCGTCGAGCACGCGGAGGCAGGCATCTCGGTGAGCGCCGCCGCGCTGGCCGCCAATCCGGCCGCCCTGCGCAACCGCATCATCCGTCTGGTCGTGCAGAGCGAGTTCGGAGTCGGGCTGACCCGCCGCCAGACCCTCGAGGTCGCCCGGCTCGTCACGGACTGGTCCGGCCAGGGCCCGATCGACCTGCCGGGGTGCACCGCCGCACGCCGGGGCGGGCGGATCGTGTTCCGGTCCCGCTGAGCTCGCCGCCCAGAGGAGACGTCTACTTCTTCGCGCCGAAGAGGCCGCCGAGGATCTCGCCGATCACGGCGCCGGCGCCCGCGGCGGTCGACGATCCGCCGGATCCGGACGAGCTGCCGCCGAACAGTCCGCCGAGACCGCCGAGGATCTCGCCCAGCCCGCCGGATCCGCTCGTTCCGCCCGTGCCTCCGGAGCCGCCCTCGCCGCCGAGCAGGCCGCCGAGGATGTCCCCCAGCCCACCGCCCCCGGAGGCGGACCCTCCTGTCTTGCCCTTCCGGCTGTTCGCGATGATGCCCATCACGATCGGGGCGAGGATCGGCAGCAGCTTGCCGAAGTCGATGCCGGCGGTCTTCGGCGCGTTCGTGAGCGCCTCGGCGACCTGCTTCTTGTCGTCGCCGAACACGTGCGACACGATCTTCTCGCCGTCCGCCTGATCGACGTCGTTGACCGAGGAGGCGCCGGAGAAGCCGTCGTGCTTCGAAAGGGCCTGCTCGAGCGCGGCGGAGCCCTCCGGCGTCTCGGCGTTCTTCGCGAGCCCGCCGATGAGCGCGGCCCCGCCCTCGTGGACGGCCTGACGGGCGACATCGTCGCTGACGCCGAGCTTCTGGGCGATGTCGCTGATCGGCACCTGCGCGAGGATCTCGTCGATGTCCATGGGAATCCTTCCGTTCCGGCGGGTGCTCGGGTTCCGGTGCACTCTGCCCGCCGTTCCCGCTCACCGTATCGGTCAGCGCACTGTCGAGGACAGAGCCACCCTGTCGCATAAAATCGACGCATGCGCGCTGCGGACATCCAGGACGACCTCTCCCAGATCCTCGTCACGGAGGAGGAGATCCGCGCGAAGCTCGACGAGCTCGCCGCGCGCGTGGCCGAGGACTACGCGGGCAAGGACCTGCTGCTGGTCGGCGTGCTCAAGGGCGCGATCATGGTCATGGCCGACTTCGCCCGCGCGCTCCCGTTCCACGCCCCGATGGACTGGATGGCGGTGTCGAGCTACGGGGCGAGCACCAAGTCGAGCGGCGTCGTGCAGATCCGCAAGGACCTCGACACCGACCTGAACGACAAGCACGTGCTGATCGTGGAGGACATCATCGACTCCGGCCTGACGTTGAGCTGGCTGCTGGAGAACTTCGCGTCGCGCGGGGCGGAGTCGATCGAGGTGCTCGCGCTGCTGCGCAAGCCCGAGGCCGCGAAGGTGCACATCGACTGCAAGTACGTCGGCTTCGACATCCCCACCGAGTTCGTGGTCGGCTACGGCCTGGACTACGCCGAGCGCTACCGCAACCTGCGCGACGTCGCGGTGCTCGCCCCGCACGTGTACGCCTGAATCGACGCGCGCACCGCGGTTCGCCATGGGCGAATCCCCAGCAGGGGCCAAGCGCTGTCGCGATACGCTGATCCGATCATGGATGTCAAGAAGATCACGCGCAATCCGCTCACTTATGTGGCGTTGATCGGTCTGCTTCTGGTCGGCGGGTTCCTGCTGATCACGAACCTCGGATCCTCCTCGCAGGTGTCCACCCAGCAGGGGCTGGACCTGCTCAAGGGCGGATCCGTCACCAAGGTGCTCAACACCGACGGAGACCAGCGCGTGGACATGACGCTGTCCAAGCCGTTCCACGGCGCCGACACCGTGCAGTTCTACTACGTCCAGGCCCGCGCCGCGGAGGTCGTCAAGGCGGTCGACGATGCCGCCCCCAAGGACGGCTACAACGACGCCGTGCCGAAGGCGAGCTGGTTCGACAGCTTCCTGTCCATCATGATCCCGGTGCTGGTGCTCGCCCTGCTGTTCTGGTGGCTGATGTCCAGCGCGCAGGGCGGCAACAGCAAGATCATGCAGTTCGGCAAGTCGCGGGCGAAGCTCGTCAACAAGGAGAACCCGACGGTCACCTTCGCCGATGTCGCGGGTGCCGACGAGGCGATCGAGGAGCTCCACGAGATCAAGGAGTTCCTGCAGGATCCGGGCAAGTTCCAGGCGATCGGCGCGCGCATCCCGAAGGGCGTGCTGCTGTACGGCCCTCCCGGAACCGGAAAGACCCTGCTCGCCCGCGCCGTCGCCGGTGAGGCGGGCGCCCCGTTCTACTCGATCTCCGGATCCGACTTCGTCGAGATGTTCGTCGGCGTCGGCGCCTCGCGCGTGCGCGACCTGTTCACCCAGGCGAAGGAGAACGCCCCCGCGATCATCTTCATCGACGAGATCGACGCCGTCGGCCGGCACCGCGGCGCGGGACTCGGCGGCGGCAACGACGAGCGCGAGCAGACACTGAACCAGATGCTCGTGGAGATGGACGGCTTCGATCCGAACGCGAACGTCATCGTGATCGCGGCGACCAACCGCCCCGACATCCTCGACCCCGCGCTGCTGCGTCCGGGCCGCTTCGACCGGCAGATCGGCGTGGACGCGCCCGACCTCAAGGGCCGCCAGCGGATCCTCGAGGTGCACGCGAAGGGCAAGCCGCTCGCGAACGGCGTCGACCTCGAGGTCGTCGCCCGCAAGACGCCGGGCTTCACCGGCGCCGACCTCGCCAACGTTCTGAACGAGGCGGCGCTGCTGACCGCCCGCTCGAACGCGCAGCTCATCGACAACCGGGCGCTGGACGAGGCGATCGACCGCGTCATCGCCGGCCCGCAGCGCCGCACCCGCGTGATGAAGGACAAGGAGAAGCTCATCACGGCGTATCACGAGGGCGGTCACGCGCTCGCGGCGGCGGCGATGAACTACACGGATCCGGTCACCAAGATCACGATCCTGCCCCGCGGCAAGGCCCTCGGCTACACCATGGTGCTGCCGCTGGACGACAAGTACTCGGTCACCCGCAACGAGCTGCAGGACCAGCTGACCTACGCGATGGGCGGCCGCGTCGCCGAGGAGCTCGTGTTCCACGATCCGACCACGGGCGCCTCGAACGACATCGAGAAGGCCACGGCGATCGCCCGCAAGATGGTGCTCGAGTACGGCATGACGACCGACCTCGGGCCCGTGAAGCTGGGCGCCGAGGGCGGCGAGCCGTTCGCGGGCCGCGACATGGGCCGTGGCCGCGAGTACTCCGAGACCATCGCCGAGCGGGTGGACACGCAGGTGCGCGCGCTCATCGAGCAGGCGCACAACGAGGCGTACCGGGTCATCAGCGAGAACCGCGACATCCTCGACCGGCTCGCCCGCGAGCTGCTCGAGAAGGAGACGCTGGACCACAACCAGATCGCCGAGATCTTCACCGAGATCCGCAAGCTCCCGGAGCGCCCGCAGTGGCTCTCCAGCGAGGACCGCCCGGTGTCGCTGCTGCCCCCGATCGAGATGCCGCAGCGCGGCGTTGAGGTGGGCGCCGCCGCGAACGAAGCGGCGCAGCCGTCATCCGAGCGGCGGCCCGCGGGCGGCGGGAAGCCGCGTCCCGCGACGGCCTGACCGTGGCCGTCGACCGGGAGCGCGTCGCCGCGCTGACCCGCGAGCTGCTGCTCGCGATCGGCGAGGATCCGGAGCGGCCGGGGCTGAAGCAGACCCCGGCCCGGATCGCCGACCTCTATGCGGAGTTCTTCGCGGGTGTCGGCGAGGACCCCGCGGCTCCTCTCGCGCACACGATCAGCGTCTCGCACGGGCCCGCGCCCGACACGCTGCCCTCCGGAGCGGTGCTGCTGCGCGGGATCCGGTTCCGTTCCGTGTGCGAACACCATCTGCTGCCGTTCGCCGGGCACGCGCACATCGCGTACCTGCCGGGGGAGCACGTGGTCGGGCTGGGCACCCTGGTGAAGGTCGTCGAGATCCTCGCCGCCCGTCCCCAGGTGCAGGAGCGCCTCGGCGAGCAGGTCGCCGAGGCCATCGCCTCCCACCTCGACGCGCAGGGCGTGCTGGTCGTGATGGACGCCGTGCACGAGTGCGTCACGATGCGCGGCGGCCGGCAGACCGAGGCATCCACGCTCACGATCGCCGCCCGCGGCGTGTACACGGATCCGGTCGCCCGCGCCGAGCTGATCGCGCTGATCGGCCCTTCGACGGGCTCAGGGGCCGGTTCGTCCGCGGGCGCGAGCGGATGACGGCGATCTGGGGGATCGTCAACGCCACCCCCGACTCGTTCAGCGACGGCGGCCGCTACGCCGACGTCGACCGGGCCATCGCGCGCGGCCTGCTGCTGCGCTCCCAGGGCGCGGCGGTGCTCGACATCGGCGGCGAGTCCACCCGCCCCGGGGCCGAGCGCGTTCCCGTCGCCGAGGAGCAGCGCCGCGTCCTCCCGGTGATCGAGCGCCTGGCCGCCGAGGGGATCCCGGTGAGCGTCGACACCCTCAACGCGACGACCGCGGTGGCGGCCGTGGCCGCGGGAGCGCGGATCGTCAACGACGTGTCCGGCGGACTCGCGGATCCCGACATGCTCGTCGCCGTCGCCGAGAGCGGCGCCGACATCGCCCTCGGACACTGGCGCGGCCCCTCCGCGGACATGTATGCGCGGGCCGAATACACCAGGGTCGGACGCGAGGTCGCCGCCGAGCTGCGTGCGCGCATCGCGGCGGCCGCAGCCGCCGGCATCGCCCCGTCCCGGATCATCGTGGACCCCGGCGTCGGCTTCGCGAAGACTGCGGGGCAGAACTGGGACCTGCTGCGCGAGCTCTCCGACGTCGTCGCGCTGGGGCCGCGCGTGCTCGTGGGCACCTCGCGCAAGCGGTTCCTCGCCGATGCGCTCGGCGGCGACGCCGATGAGCGCCGCAGAGACCTGGCGACGGCGGTGACGAGCGTGCTCGCCGCGCGCGCCGGCGTCTGGGCCGTGCGCGTGCACGACGTGGCGGCCACCCGCGACGCCCTCGCCGTGCGCAGCGCCTGGGACGGCTGAGCGCTTGCTCGACCACGCGGTGCTCGGGATGTGTCCCCGGGCCGCCGTACGCTAGGGGTCATGGACTTCCTCGACGAGATCTCCTTGACGGGACTGACCGTCTACGGCTACCACGGCGTGTACGACCACGAACGCGCCGAAGGGCAGCCCTTCCTCGTCGACCTGCGTCTGCACCTCTCGCTGCGGACTGCCGCGGAGAGCGACGACGTCGCCGACACGGTGCACTACGGCGAACTGGCCGAGCGGGTCGCCGCGGTCGTGGCGGGTGAGCCGGTGAACCTGCTCGAGAAGCTCGCGGCGCGCATCGCCGACATCGTCCTGGAGGACGAGCGCGTACGTCACGTCGCCGTCACCGTGCACAAGCCGCAGGCGCCGATCCCGCTGACCTTCGCCGACGTGTCCGTCACCGTGCACCGCGGCCGGAGCGACGCATGACCCCGCCCATCCGCCCGATCCCGCCGCGCGGTCACCGCCTGCCGGCGATCGACCCGCGCCCCGAGGAGGAGGCGGTCCCCGCGGTCGTCGCGCTCGGCTCCAATCTCGGCGACTCCGCCGCCACGATCGCCGAGGCGGTGCAGGCGATCCGCCGGCTGCCCCTCGTCGACGACGTGCGGGTGTCCCGGATCTTCCGGACCGTGGCGGTGCGACCGGAGGGGCCGGATCCGGCCGCACCCGAGTTCGCGAACGCCGTCGCGATCGTGACGACGCGGCTCGCTCCGCCGGTGCTGCTCGGCATGCTGCACGCGATCGAGGAGCAGCACGGCCGTGTCCGCGCCGAGCGCTGGGGCGACCGGACCCTCGATCTGGATCTGATCGCGTACGGCGATCTGCAGAGCGACGAGGAGCACCTGCTGCTGCCGCATCCCCGTGCGGCGGAGCGGTCCTTCGTGCTCGCCCCCTGGCTGGACGTCGATCCCGACGCCGTGCTGCCGGGGAAGGGCAGGGTCGCCGATCTGCTGGCCGCGCTCGAGGGCAGCGCATGAAGCGCATCTCCCCGATCCTGCTGCTCGTGCTGGCGCTCGCCGGCGCCGCGGCGGGCTTCCTGCTCGATCACGCGCTGACGATGGCGGGGCGGGCGACCTTCACACCGGCGCTGGTGCTGCCGATCTTCCTCGTGCTGCTGGGCATCTCCGTGTTCGTGTTCGCGTGGCCCATCCGGCGCAGCGTCCGCTCGACGCCGCGGCGAAGGGTGGACCCGTTCCGCGCCGTGCGCGTGGCCATGCTGGCGCGGGCGTCGAGCCTGCTCGGCGCCGTCATCCTCGGCATCGGCGTCGGTCTGGGCGCGTACCTGCTGCTCCGGCCGATCGAGCCGCCGATAGGCTCGATGACGGCCGTCGTCGCCACCGCGGTCGGTGCGCTGGTGCTGACGGTCGCGGCGATGATCGCCGAGAGCTTCTGCATGCTGCCCGGTGGGGGTGGCCCGCACGACCCCGACGGCCCGACCGGGCCGCACCTGGAGGACGACGATGACGACCATCCCCGAGCCGCCGCGAACACCGGGCACTGAGTCGGCGTCGGCGCCGGAGGCGCCTCACACGGCGCCCGTGTCCGCGCCCGTGCTCGACGAGGACACGTACCCCGGTCTGCGTCTGCCGAAGGGGCGGGGAGCGCTCGCGCTCGACGGATCCTGGCACCAGATCTCGCCCAAGTTCGTGGTCGCCGAGGTGATCCTGCGCGTCTTCTGGCTCGTCGTGCTGGCCGTCGCCGCCTATGCGATCTCGACGTTCGTGCAGCAGACCTGGGCGTGGTTCGTGGCGGGCGTGCTCGCGGTCGTGATCCTCGTCGAGCTGGTGATCCTGCCGCGCCAGGCCAAGGCGATCGGGTACATGCTGCGGGCGGACGACATCGTGTTCCGCCGGGGGATCATCTGGCAGCGCATGATCGCGGTGCCGTACGGCCGCATGCAGCTCGTCGACATCACGCGCGGTCCGGTGGATCGTGCGTTCGGGATCGCGAAGCTCAAGCTCGTGACCGCGGCCGCGACGACCGGCGTGGAGATCCCGGGGATGACCGAGGCGGCCGCGGAGGCGCTGCGCGACATGCTCATCGACGTCGCCGAGATGCGCCGGACGGGCCTGTGAGCACGGCCGGCGGGCAGCCGCCCTACGGTGCACCGGGCGCGGCCGGCCCCGCATCGACGACCGGGCTCGCATCGACGACCGCGCCGCGGACGTCCGGCTCCTCGCTCGCCGACGGCGCCTGGCACCGCATGCATCCGCTCACGCCGCTGCTCAAGGGCGGCCTGGTGCTGGTGGTGGTCCTCGGCTACCTGGTCGCGAACCTGCGCGAGCGGCTGGTGTACTGGGCGATCTCGCTGTTCACCCCCACGCGTGTGCCGGAACTCGGCGGCGACCCGGTCGACTGGGTCGTGAACAACAACCTCGTGCTGGTCGTGCTGCTGGGCGTCGTGGTGGTCGTGGTGGTGCTCATCGGGCTGTTCTGGCTGATGTGGCGGTTCCACGACTTCCGGATCACCGAGGCGCACGTCGAAGTGCGCAAGGGCGTGATCTTCCGGTCGCACCGCCGTGCGCCGCTGGACCGCGTGCAGGGCGTGAACCTGACCCGGCCGTTCCCGGCGCGGCTGATCGGACTCGCCAAACTCGAGGTGGACGGCGCCGGCAACGACGCGAACGTGCCTCTCGAGTACCTCTCGACCGCCAAGGCGGAATCGGTGCGCGCCGACATCCTGCGTCTCGCCTCCGGGGCCAGGCACGCCAGGGAAGCCGCGCACGGCGGCACGGATCCCGCCGCCGCACGCACCGTGCGCGCCCAGCTGGCCGATTCGATGAACGTCGGCGTGACGGGGCTGATCGCGGGCGTCGACCTGGACGACGTGGCGCCGGAGCAGCTGCTGCGGATCCCCACCGGGCGGCTGGTCGGCTCGCACCTGCTCTCCGGGCTGGTCTGGCTGGGATTCCTCGCTGTGATCTTCGGGATCGGCATGGCGGTGTTCGTGCCCACCATGGTCTCCGAGGGGGACGCGGGAGCCGGGCTGGCGGTGCTCGGCATCGGTCTGGTGATGGGCATTCCGCTGCTGTTCGCCGCCGTCGCGGTCACCTGGGGCAGGATCGCGCGGGCGCTGCGGTACTCGATCGCGGCGACGCCGGACGGCGTGCGGATCACGTTCGGGCTGTTCACGACGGTGACCGAGACGATCCCGCCGGGGCGCATCTTCGCCGTGGAGGTGTCCCAGCCGTTGCTGTGGCGTCCGTTCGGCTGGTGGACCGTGCGGATCAACCGGATGACCGGCCGGACGGCGTCGCGGCAGCAGTCGAGTCAGGCGCAGCAGTTCAACGTCGTGCTGCCGGTGGGCGCCAGGACCGACGTCGAGCGCGTCCTCGCGCTGATCCTGCCCGACACCCCGGCCGAGGTGGTCCCGCTGATCTGGGAGCAGGGCGTGCTCGGTCCCCGCGAGGGCGACCCGTACGCGACGATCCCCGCGCGGGCCGGCTGGCGTCGGCCGCTGTCCTGGCGGCGTCACGGCATCGCGCTCACCGACTTCGCGCTGCTCATGCGACGGGGGCGGATCTGGCGGCAGCTGGTCGTCTTCCCGCTCGCGCGGCTGCAGGGCTTCTCCCTGCACCAGGGGCCCATCGATCGGGCGCAGCGGGTGGCGAAGGCCAGGGCGCACTCGGCGACGGGGCCCGTCCGCGGCGACGTCTCGGGCATCGACAGCGCGACGATCCTCGGGATCCTGAACACCCTGTCCGCCTCGGCCGCTCGCGCCGCCGCGGCGGACCGGGCGCACCGCTGGGCGGAGGGGCGCGAGACTCCGGTCGGGGTCTCCGCGGCGGCCGGGCACGCCCTGCCGGGTATGGGCGGGTTCTCCGGACCGGGCTTCTCCGGGCCGGGCCAGCATTTCTCCGGACCGGCAGAACCCGGCCGGGACGGATCCACGTCGGAGGCACGATGACGCGCGCGGGGCGGCTCGACGTCGGCATCGTCGGCGCCGGGCACGTGGGGCCCGTGGTCGGCGCGGCGCTGGCGGGAGCGGGACATCGTCTCGTCGGCATCACGGCGGGATCGGATCCCGATCGTGCCGCCGCCGTGCTGCCGGGGCTGCCCGTGCTGGCGACGCCGGACCTCGTCCGGGCCAGCCAGCTCGTCGTCCTCGCGGTGCCGCACGACCAGCTGCCCGACCTCGCCGCGGGCCTCGCGGAGGTCGAGGCCTGGCAGCCGGGCCAGCTCGTCATGCATACGGATCCGGCCTACGGCACGGACGTCCTCGAGCCGGCGGTGCGCCGCGGGGCGATCCCGCTCGCGGTGCACCCGGCGATCTCGTTCACCGGGACGACGCTCGATCTGCGCCAGCTGCAGGCATCGTACGCCGGGGTGACGGCGCCCCCGATGGTGCTGCCGATCGCCCAGGCGCTCGCCGTGGAGCTCGGCTGCGAGCCGGTCGTGATCGACGAGGCCGATCGGCCGGCGTACGCGGAGGCGATCGCGACCGCGTCGGAGTTCGCCCGCTCGATCGTCGGCCAGGCGACGGGGATCCTCCGTGGCATCGGAGTGGAGAACCCCGGAGGCTACCTCTCGGCGCTGGTCTCCTCGACCTTCGACCGGGCGCTCCGGGAGGCGTCGTCGGACTGACGGCGGCGAACGCCCGGCGGGACCGGATGCCCGGCGGGACCGCGGGTGCGCGCCGGTAGACTGGGCGGCGACTTTCCGAGGAGCCCCACCCATGACTGACGCGCCCGCGCCGAACACTGCCACCGCCGACCCCGAGACCGCGTCCGGGGCCGACGGCGAGGACGTCCGCGGCGCCGAGCTCGCCGAAGCGTTCGAGCAGAAGGCCGTCCGTCTGGCCAAGCGCGAGCGCCTGATCGCCGAGCGGGCGGACGCCGCCGGCGGGGCCTTCCCGGTCGCGGTCCCCGTGACGCACACGATCCCCCAGCTGCGCGCCGAGTACGGCGATCTCGAGGCCGGTGACGAGACCGGCGTCGTCGTCGGCATCGCCGGCCGCGTCGTGTTCAGCCGCAACACCGGCAAGCTCTGCTTCGCCACGCTGCAGGCGGGCGACGGATGCCGGATCCAGGCGATGATCTCGCTCGCGAACGTCGGCGAGGAGTCCCTCGCGCAGTGGAAGGAGCTCGTCGACCTCGGGGACCACGTGTTCGTGCACGGCGAGGTGATCTCCAGCCGTCGCGGCGAGCTGTCGGTCATGGCCGACGAGTGGCGGATCGCGTCGAAGGCGATCCTGCCGCTGCCGAACGCCTACGGCGAGCTCAGCGAGGAGGGCCGCGTGCGCAGCCGCTTCCTCGACCTGATCCTGCGCGACCAGGCCCGCACCACCGTGCGCGCCCGCGCCGCGGTCAACGCGAGCCTGCGCCAGACCTTCACGAGCCACGGCTTCCTCGAGGTGGAGACCCCGATGCTGCAGGTGCAGCACGGCGGCGCCTCGGCCCGGCCGTTCATCACCCACTCGAACGCGTTCGACACCGAGCTGTTCCTGCGCATCGCCCCGGAGCTCTACCTCAAGCGCGCCGTCGTCGGCGGCATCGAGCGCGTGTACGAGATCAACCGCAACTTCCGCAACGAGGGCGCCGACTCCACGCACAGCCCCGAGTTCGCGATGCTCGAGGCGTACCAGGCGTACACCGACTACAACGGCATCGCCGACCTGACGCAGGAGCTGATCCAGAACGCGGCGATCGCGGTCGCCGGTTCCACCACCGTGACGTGGGCTGACGGCACCGAGTACGATCTCGGCGGCGAATGGGCCCGCATCTCGATGTACGACTCCCTGTCCGAGGCCGCCGGGCGCACGTTCACTCCGGCCGACCCGGTCGAGGACCTCATCGCGTTCGCCGAGGAGAACGGCGTGGAGGTCCCGCCGCACGCCATCCACGGCAAGCTCATCGAGGAGCTGTGGGAGCACTTCGTGAAGGGCGGGCTGGAGCGGCCCACGTTCGTGATGGACTTCCCGGTCGACACGTCGCCACTCGTCCGCGAGCACCGTTCCCTCCCGGGCGTCGTCGAGAAGTGGGACCTGTACGTCCGCGGCTTCGAGCTCGCGACCGGATACTCCGAGCTCGTCGACCCGGTCATCCAGCGCGAGCGCTTCGTGGAGCAGGCGCGCCTCGCAGCGCGCGGCGACGTGGAGGCGATGAGCGTGGACGAGGAGTTCCTGCGCGCGCTCGAGCACGGCATGCCGCCGACCGGCGGCATGGGCATGGGCATCGACCGCCTGCTCATGGCGGTCACCGGTCTCGGCATCCGCGAGACGATCCTGTTCCCCCTGGTCAAGTGACAGCCCCCTCCGGCGCCTGAACGCAGGCCCGGAGGCGCGCCGGCACCTGGCTCATGCCGCAGCCGCCGCGCCGAACGCCCAGTCCGGCAGCAAGCCGGAATCGACGACTGCGCGCAGCAGGTGCGCGAACGACAGGTCCGGATCGATCCCGTCGAGCAGATCGAGGTAGTGCGCGGCGTGCGTCGACCGTCCCGTCGCCCACGACAGCCAGGCCGCGGCTGCCAGCGGCCCGGCCCTGGTCGGCCGCGGTGCGAGTGCGATCGTGCGGCGCACCAGGGTCAGCGCGATCCCCAGCCGATCGGGGTCGGGGCGAGGTCCGTGCCCGATCATGGTGCCGCCCACGTCCTCGGGCACGTCCGCGCCGCTCTCCCGGAAGGACAGCTGCGCCGCCAAGGCGGCATCCCCGTGATCGATGTTGCGCGCCCACTGCACGAGAGCGACATCCCGCAGGGCCGGGCGGTTCAGGATCCA
Source organism: Microbacterium sp. 22242 (assembly GCF_052045495.1). NCBI lineage: Bacteria > Bacillati > Actinomycetota > Actinomycetes > Micrococcales > Microbacteriaceae > Microbacterium > Microbacterium sp. 22242. Next base: position 41,381 of record NZ_JBQEOZ010000012.1, read on the forward strand.
GATCAGGACGGCGGTCGCGAACGGCGACTGCGCCTCAGGGGCATCCAGCACCTCCTCCAGGAACGACGGCAGATCGTCCAGCATCAGGGCGGCTTCGTGCGCTCGAGGATCCACCGGGTCCGTGCCCGCCGGCGGTCTCCGACCGGGCCCCGCCGGCCCCAGCACCCGTTCCACCGCCTGCAGCGCCCGCCCGACCGACTCCGTCTCCACCACCCCCGGCCGGGGCAGCGCGGCCCCGCTGACCTGGTCCGGCGCAGGCCCCGCGAAGCCCGGCACCTCGGGGGTCGCCGGAACGCTGTCCAGCGGATGCGGCGCGGCGGACGGATCCAGGTAGTCCGACCATGCCGTGCCGCCGACGTGCAGCGCCTCCACGATGCGCAGACCGCAGGCCTCCGCCCGCCGCATCAGCGCTGCCACGAGCTCGGCCGCCGGAAGCGCCGTCGCGGCCTCCGGATCCTGCGTCCGCGCCCGCTCGCCCTCGTCGCCCGCGTACACGGCGAGCGCGAGCGCGTCCGTGTCGGGGACGCGGCAGGCCAGCCCCACCGCGGTCGCCGCGAACTCGGCCGGGTCGGGCGCGGTGCGGTCGCGCTCGGCGGCGGAAGGGCCGGCGGCCCGTCGTCGCGTCGAGTTCGGATGCGGGCCGCCGTCCGCCCGCGGACCGGGCAGATCGAAGCGCAGCGCGCCCACGGTGCGAGATCCGTGGAACGGCAGCAGCACGAGCGAGTCCCGGGGCGTGAAACCGGTGAGCACGGGTATGGCGGCGAGCAGCTCGGCGGCGCCCGCGGCGTGGACGATCGTTGTCATGCGTCCACGATCGTCCCGACGGACACCCCGGACTCCGCGTCAGGAACGGAGCAAGGGGGAAGAATCCGGGAACCCGCGATTGTGCGGAACGAAGGGCCGGCGACCGGCCGCTCTCAGCCCTCGCACCGGACCCGCCGATAGGATCGGAGCATGGACGAGTTCTGGGTCGCGGCCGCGTGGTCGATCATCCCCACCATCGTCGTCTGCGCCGTGTTCTGGTTCGTGCTGCGCGGCATCGTCCGCTTCGACCGCACGGAGCGACGCACCCACGCCCGCATCGAGGCCGAGGAGCGCGCCGCGCGGGGCCTCCCGCCGCGGTCCTGACACAGCGCAGAGCCGGCCGCCGCAGCCGGGTCCGAACCGGACTCGTCGGCGACGCCTCGCCGCAGCATCGGCGATCCGGACGGCAGCGAGCCCGCGGATCCCGGGTGCGGAGCGGCATCGCCGGGCATGTCCCCGCCGCCCGCTACTGTGAGAGAACGCCGCCGTCCGGCGGCGGCGCAGCCAGCTGGGGGTGTCCATGTTCTCGCCGGACTCGTTGGCGTGGTGGATCGCCGCGGTCGCGGTGCTGGTCGACCTGACGATACGGATCATCGCGATCATCGTCGTGCCGCGCAACCGGCGCCCGACGGCCGCGACCGCCTGGCTGCTGGCGATCTACTTCATCCCGTACCTCGGGGTGCTGCTGTTCCTGCTGATCGGCAACCCGCGCCTGCCGCGGGCGCGACGCAAGAAGCAGGATCTCATCAACGAGACCATCGCCGAGGTGATCCGGGACATGCACCTCGGCGGGCCGCACCCCGAGCTGCCGGAGGGCTTCGCGTCCCTGGTGCGCATGAACCAGAGCCTCGGGGCGCTGCCGCTGTTCGCCGGCAACGGCGCGCACCTGATCTCCGACTATCAGACCTCCCTCGACGCCATGGCCGACGCGATCCGCAGGGCGAAGCAGTTCGTGCACGTCGAGTTCTACATCCTGCAGTCCGACGTCTCGACCGACAACTTCTTCCGCGCGCTCGAGGAGGTCGCGGAACGCGGCGTCCCGGTACGCGTGCTGCTCGACCACTGGGCCAACCGCTGGAAGCCCCGCTACCGGCAGACGATCGCGCGCTTGGACGCGATGGGCGCCGACTGGCATCTCATGCTGCCCGTGCAGCCGCTGAAGGGCCGCACCCAGCGCCCCGATCTGCGCAACCACCGCAAGCTCCTCGTGGTCGACAACGAGGTGGCTTTCCTGGGATCGCAGAACGTCACCGACTCCACCTACAACCTGCCCAAGAACATCAAGCGCGGCCTGCACTGGGTCGACCTCATGGTGCGGGTCGACGGCCCTGTCGTCGCGAGCGTGAACGCGGTGTTCCTGTCGGACTGGTACAGCGAGACCGACGAGGTGCCGGAATCCGCCGTGTTCGCGCCCACCGAGGGCGGCAGCGGCGACCTGGACTGCCAGATCGTGCCGTCGGGGCCCGGCTTCGAGGCGGAGAACAACCTCCGGCTCTTCCTCGGGCTGCTCTACGGCGCCAAGCGCACGATCATGATCGTCAGCCCCTACTTCGTGCCGGACGAGGCTCTGCTGCTCGCCGTCTCGACCGCGTGCGACCGCGGCGTGCAGGTCGAACTGTTCGTCTCGGAGGAGGGCGACCAGGCGATGGTCTATCACGCCCAGCGCAGCTACTACGAGGCGCTGCTGCGGGCGGGGGTGCGGATCTGGATGTACCGCAAGCCCTACATCCTGCACACGAAGAGCCTCACGATCGACGACGACATCGCGGTCATCGGGTCCAGCAACATGGACATGCGCTCCTTCGGCCTGAACCTGGAGATCTCAATGCTCGTGAGGGGCGAGGAGTTCGTGAACGAGGTGCGGGTGGTCGAGGATCAGTACCGCGCGCTCAGCCGCGAACTGACGCTCGAGGAGTGGCTGGAGCAGCCGCTGCGCTCCACGGTGCTGGACAACCTGGCACGGCTCACCTCGTCGCTGCAGTAGCAGGCTCAGGCGGGGCTGATCACATGCCCGTGCGGCACCGCGATGAGCAGCGCGCCCGGATCGATGCGGCAGCGGATCCGCACCGCCTCGCCGAACTCGTCGCCGTCCAGCTCCACGGGCGCCGGCTCCGTGGTCGCGGCCTCGGCGTCGCGCCCGCGCAGGAAATGCACCGAGCGGCCGGATCCGGCCAGCTCGATCATCCGGCGCCCCGCCCTGCTGCGCCGCAGCACCGAGTTCTGCCACCACACGGTGCGCCACACGGCGAGCCAGCCGAACGGGCCGCGCCCCTGGAACACGGCGACGTCCAGGTGTCCGTCGGTGATCGAGGCGTCGGGGATCAGCGCGATCCCCGCGGGAAGCGCGCCGCAGTTCGCGAACAGCATGCTGTGCACCTTCATGGAGTGCAGCCGCTCGTCCTCCACCGCGTACACGATCCGGAACGGCTTCGCGCCGGGCAGGGAGCGCGCGGCGCCGTCCACGTACGCGACCCAGCCCACCGACTTCTTCAGTCCCGGCCGGGTGTTCGCGATCATGTGCGCGTCCAGCCCGATCCCCGCGAGCACGACGAAGCCGTGCTCGTGCTGGTCGCCGTCGGCCCTGGTCAGCTCGGCCCAGCCGATGTCGACCGGGTGCCGGTCGCCGTGGAACACGGCGTCGATCGCGGTGGCGGGGGAGTCCAGCGCCAGCCCGAGGTTGCGCGCGAGGAGGTTGCCGGTGCCGCTCGGCACGATCGACAACGGCACGCCGGTCCCGGCCATCGTCTCGGACACGGCGCGCACCGTGCCGTCTCCGCCGGCCACGAGCACGGCCGCCGCGCCCTCGGCGAGGGCGGTGCGGGTCGCCTCCTGGCCCGGATCCTCGACGCTCGTCTCTACGATCCGGGGGACGGCCCAGCCGGCCTGTTCGGACAGCGTGCGCAGCAGCCGGATCAGCTTCGGGGCGTCGGCCTTGACGGGGTTGACGACGAGCGCCGCGCGGAGGCGTCCGTCGTCGTTCATGCGCTCAGCCTATTCCGGCGCCCTGCCGATCCGATCCGCGACCCGGCGCGACCGGCCGCCCGCCCCGCCCCGATCCCGCCCCGATCCCGCCCCCGCCCCGATCCTGTCGCCCCGACCAGCCGCAGCACCCGCCTGTGGTGCACGCCGCTGCGCATCGCTGATCCCGCACAGGGCCCGGAAAGCCGCGTCGTATCGGCTGACTAGACTTGACGGGTGATCGATCTCGCCCTCCTCCGCGACGAGCCCGAGCTCGTCCGCCAGTCCCAGGCCGCGCGCGGCAACGCGCCCGAGACCGTCGATGCGGCGATCGAGGCCGACCGATCGCGCCGCGCCGCGCTCGCCGCCTTCGAGGAGCTGCGCGCCGAGCAGAACGCGTTCGGCAAGAAGGTCGCCGCCGCGCCCAAGGAGGAGAAGGCCGCGCTGGTCGCGCAGGTCAAGGATCTCGCCGAGCAGGTCAAGCAGGCCGAGGCCGCCGCGAAGGAGGCCGCCGAGGCCGCTGCGGAGGCGCTCGCCCGGATCGAGAACGTCGTGATCGACGGCGTGCCCGCGGGCGGCGAGGAGGACTTCGTCGAGCTGCGCCGGGTCGGGGAGACGCCGACGTTCGACTTCGAACCGCGGGATCACCTGGCGATCGGCGAGCTGCTCGGCGCGATCGACATGGAGCGCGGAGCCAAGGTGTCCGGCGCCCGGTTCTACTTCCTGAAGGGCGTCGGCGCCCGTCTCGAGATCGCGCTGATGAACCTCGCCCTCGACAAGGCACTCGCCGCCGGTTTCACCCCGATGATCGTGCCGACCCTGGTGCGCCCCGAGATCATGCAGGGCACCGGCTTCCTCGGCAATCACGCCGACGAGGTCTACCACCTCGACAAGGACGACGACCTCTACCTCGTCGGCACCAGCGAGGTCGCCCTGGCCGGCTACCACAAGGACGAGATCGTCGACCTCTCGCAGGGCCCTCTGCGCTATGCAGGCTGGTCCACCTGCTACCGCCGCGAGGCCGGCTCGTACGGCAAGGACACCCGCGGGATCATCCGCGTGCATCAGTTCAACAAGCTGGAGATGTTCGTCTACACGACGCCCGAGGACGCCGAGGCCGAGCACCTGCGACTGGTCGCCCTGCAGGAGGAGATGCTCACCGCGCTCGGCCTGTCCTACCGGGTCATCGACGTCGCCGCGGGCGACCTCGGATCCAGCGCCGCGCGCAAGTACGACATCGAGGCCTGGGTGCCCACGCAGGGCGCGTTCCGCGAACTCACCTCGACGTCGAACTGCACCACGTTCCAGGCGCGACGGCTCGACATCCGGCACCGTCCCGAGGCCGAGGACGGCAAGGCGAAGACCCGGCACGTGGCGACGCTGAACGGCACACTGGCCACCACGCGCTGGATCGTCGCGATCCTCGAGACGCACCAGCAGGCCGACGGATCCGTCAGGGTCCCGGAGGTGCTGCGCCCCTACCTCGGCGGCATCGACGTGCTGAAGCCGCTCGCCTCGACCGCTGCCGGCGCGAAGGCCGAGGGCGCGGACGCATGACCTCGCCCTGGCTCATCGGTCTCGACATCGACGGCACGATCCTGCTGCCGGACGAGACGATGAGCCCCGGAGTGGTCGACGCGGTCGGGCGTCTCCGTGACGCGGGTCACGAGGTCATGCTCGCGACCGGCCGCAGCTGGATGGGGACGCACCGCTTCCTCGACGCGCTCGGGATCCGGCCGGAGTTCGTGGTGTGCTCGAACGGCGCGGTCACGCTGCGCCGCACGGCAGCAGGCGTCGACGCTCCGGCGGAGGCCTGCTACGAGCGCTGGCACGTCGAGACGTTCGACCCCTCGGCCGTGCTCGCGCTGCTGCACGAGCGGCTCCCGCACGCCCGCTACATGGTCGAACTCGGATCCGGTCAGCGCCTGTACACGGCGGAGCTGGACGACTGGACGCTCGACGGCGGGCGCCAGGTGGGCTTCGCCGAACTTTCCGCCGAGCAGGTCTCGCGCGTGGTCGTGGTCTCGCCGGGCCACGACGAGGACGACTTCCACCGGCTCGTGCAGGACGCCGGGCTCAACGAGGTGTCCTACGCGATCGGCTGGACGGCCTGGCTCGACATCGCGCCGCGCGGCGTCGACAAGGGCACGGCGCTCGAGCGGGTCCGGCACGAGCGCGGCGCGGAGGGGGATCGCGTCCTCGTCGCCGGCGACGGCCGCAACGACATCGGCATGTTCGCGTGGGCGCTCGCGCTGGGCGGCCGGGCCGTGGCGATGGGGCAGGCTCCGGATGAGGTCAGGATCGCGGCGGGCGAGGTGACCGGCGACGTCGAGGACGGCGGGCTCGCCTCGGCGCTCGACCGTATCGTCGCGGCGGTCGTGCCGCGAGGCTGACAGCCTTCTGCATCCTGATCAGGGCGTTCAGCACCTCTCCAGGCGTGCACGGCACAATGGAGGAGCGCCCGCAGGGGCGCTCACCGGTTCTCGGCTAGACTCGACGCCTGATCGGCGTGCCTCGCGGCGCGCCGAGGAGAGTTGTCCGAGCGGCCGAAGGACCTGGTCTTGAAAACCAGTGGGCAGCGATGTCCCGTGGGTTCGAATCCCACACTCTCCGCAAGTTTCGTGAAAGGCACCGAGTGAGCGTGACGTCCCGATCCCGGCGCCCTGTCGCCGGTCACGGCCAGCTGCGCCGTTCCTCGGCGTGGAGCGAGCTGCTGAAGATGGTGGGCATCGCCGCGTCGATCGTCCTGGTCGCGGGCATCGCCGTCGCCGGATACGTGGTGTACGACCTCGGCCAGACCTTCACCGCGAACGCGGTCGCGCTGGACGGTCAGGAGTCGGTGCCGCCGGACATCGGGGCGATCAAGGGCGGCGTGAACATGCTGCTCGTGGGCAGCGACGCGTGCGAGCCGGAGTTCGCGGCCGAGTTCGGCGACCGCTGCTCGGATCCCGCGAACGGAGGGGAGCGCAATGACACGAACATCGTGCTGCACATCTCCGACTCTCCTCGCCGTGTCACCGTGATCACGTTCCCTCGGGACCTGATGATCCCGATCCCCTCCTGCGTGGACTCGGACGGGAACAACACGAGTCCTGCGTCGAAGCAGCCGTTGAACGAGTCCCTCGGGATCGGCGGGCCGAAGAACGGCCTGGCCTGCGTCGCACGCACGATCACCAAGCTCTCCGGACTCGACATCCAGTTCGCCGCGAAGATCACCTGGGGCGGCGTGATGAAGATCACGGACGCGATCGGCGGCGTCGACGTGTGCGTCGCGAACGGCATCACGGATCCCGACACCGGACTGAACCTGAAGCCCGGCACGCACACGCTGCAGGGGCTGTGGGCGCTGCAGTTCCTGCGCACCCGGCACGGTGTGGGAAACGGCAGCGACCTCGGCCGCGGCAGCAACCAGCAGGTGTACATGTCGTCGCTGGCGCGCAAGATGGTCTCGAGCGAGGTGCTCGGCAACCCCGGCACGCTGCTCAAGCTCGCGCACACCGTCATGTCGAACGTCACGCCCAGCACCACGCTGACCAGCCCGACCCTGCTCGTGCAGATCGCCCTGGCCATGAAGGACGTGCCGCTGGATCAGATCAACTTCGTCAACTACCCGGTGCTCGACGACCCGGACAACCCGAACGTCAAGGTCGTGCCCGACAACGACAGCGCCGACCAGCTCTGGGCCGCGCTGGCCGCCAACAAGGCGATCCAGGTCGCCGGTCAGCGCAGCGACGCCGTGGTCTCGGCCACCCCGTCCCCGACACCGACCGAGGGGACGCCGTCGGACAGCGCGTCGCCGAGCACCGAGCCCACCCCGGATCCGTCGTCGACGTCGGTCGCCCTCCCGCAGAACGTGTCCGGTCAGTCCGCGGCGCAGCAGACCTGCTCGAACGGCAACGGGTACGAAGGCTGAGACCGGCCCTGGTTCGCGCCCCCTCCGCGGACCGGTTAGGATAGTCTCCGGTGTTCGGTTCGCCCGGGCATCTGGAGACGTCGCATAGTCAGGCCTAGTGCACCACCCTGCTAAGGTGGAGTCCTCGCAAGGGGACCGAGGGTTCAAATCCCTCCGTCTCCGCCACGAAATTCCTGTTCAATAGCGGTTTTGTGTGCTCCGATCCGACGTCGCTGGGCCGCCATTTGGCGTGAGAAATGGTCACCCAGACTCCCCTTGGGCGACGACGGGGAGTAGCAGCTCGCGCTGCGCGGGCAACGTGCTCGCGTGATCATGCGGTTTCGACCCATGGTTGGCGGAAATGTGCACCTCGCCGCCGGGGTGGTGCACCTCCTGCTGACCAGGATGCGTCTCCTGCCGACGTTCCTTGGAAATCCGGACTCCGGGAAACCCGCTTGACCACGACTTGCAGCCGCAGCCGATCGCGGCCATTGCTCTGACTTGCAATTTCGGAGCCATCCGGCCGTCGATCGCCGTGACTTCGCTACAGGCCGTGTAGGTCTGGGCGCCGACGGCCGCCGTCGGTCGGCGTCGGTCGGCGGAACGAGGATGTCGGCAGTTTCGAGTGCTCCCTTCGTTGTCAGAACGGAGGCTGTGCGTCGCGACCGTGAACTCACGACCAGACGGGAGATGTGGGGGTGGGCGCCCGCACAATCAGTGGGCCGAGTGAACCAGCCCCCCTCGCTCCTCGCGTGTCAGGAGAACTGCGAGTGCGACGGCGACGGCGGCGATGAGGAGTCCGAGCGACCCGAGTGCGGGCTGAAGGCCGCCGATGCCCGCGGCGATGCCGGCGACGACGAGCGGGGAGGCGAATTGCCCGAGCCAGATCGCTCCGGTCCACCATCCCGTTGCTCGTCCGCGCTGAGCGATGTCGAGGCGGGCGAGGGTCCAGATGATCAGCGTCGGGAACATGAGCCCGCTGCCTGCCGAGGCGATCGCTGCGCCGATCACTGCGGTCGGACCGCCTGGAGCCCACCACATCGTCACAAGCCCGAGGCCGGACAGCCCGAAAGCGATCGGGAGCAGCAGGGCCACGCCGAGGCGCGCGATCCACCGGAACGAGATCGCACCGATCGCTGTTGCCAGGGACGCCGCGGCGGTTGCCAGACCGATCATCGCGGGCGCCTTCACACCGAGTGCGTTGAGGATGAAGGGAAGCTCCACGATGATCGCGTAAAACGATATGCCGCACAGGAATGCCACGATCAGTTGCAACGCGAGACGCCCCCACGGCAAAGGTGGGAGTGCCTCGCGCCCGGCTGCGGGGTTGCTGGTGATCGGGGGCTGCCATGCGAACAGCCCGACCAAGATGGCTAGGAGCAGGCTCGAAGTGTAGAGCCAGAACGGCGTACGCCAACCGCCGGCACCCACCGCTCCGCCGATGGCGAAGAAGGCGGTGGCGGCGAGCGCCATCACGACGGTCTGCAGGCTCATGTACCGGTTCCTGCGGGCGCCGGTGAAGTAGTCCGCAAGCATCGCCGTGCAGCACGTCATGACGCCGGCTTCGGCGATTCCGACACCGACGCGGCTGGCAAGGATCGTTCCGAGGGAATCGAGGAAGAGCGGGGCGGTCCCGAACAGTCCGTAGGCGATCAGCGAGCCGATCAGCAGTCGTCGTCGCCCCAGTCGATCCGCGATCGCTCCCGCGAACGGTGCGGCAACCCCGATGAACAGTGCCGGGGTCGACAGCACCAGCGGTACGAGGATCTCGACACCGCGCACAGCCCGGAAGTGCTCCGACATGGCGGGCAGGATCGGCGCCAGCAGCACGGACCCGAGAAGGGGCAGGCAGCACCCGATCAGCATCAGGACGCCTTGAAGCGCGGATGCTGATCGCCCGGTCTTCGGGTTGATCACGGCATCGTCAGGCGACGTTACTCGGGTGGGCGACAAAGACTCAGTCATCGTTGACTCTCTCTTGCACGGACTTCGGGTGGCCGGATCAGTGCCGAGAGCACAACACCGGTTGAGTCCTGCCATTAAATACGCCTGTCCTGTAAATCGCAACACGATCGCACGGCCTTCGACGCGAATGTGACTGCGGAACGGACGCACTCTCGGGAGAGATCGTGCGAATGGCGTGGTGCGCCGCATCGCGGCGCCCGACGAGATCGGGGCAGTAGTCATGACGTGGCCCGCTCACGTTCCCACGAACGGGCATCTCTCGCCCTTGCCTCGAGCGCTGTCCCTCAGACCGGAGTTCTCGCGAGTAGATGCGGGGCTGGGCAGAGACCCGCTGAATGGCAAGGCGCTCAGCGCGTGAATCCCAGGCTTCTCGAAGCCACTCGCGCCCGGGATCCGCCGACTACTCGCCGTCGAGCAAGATGGTGCTTGCGGAGATACGGGCAGCGGCCTCAACGACGGCGGTGGAGATCTCGCCGATCTCGCTCTCACCGGTGCGGGACTGGATCAGCACCACGCTGAGCGCCGCGATCACCCGCTGTCCGCCACCGAAGATGGGGGCGGCGATGCCCATCGCGTCGGGGTCGACTTCGCCGTGCGAGACCGCGTATCCCTCCGCGCGCACGTCCCGCAGCCGATCCACGATCGAGTCGGCATCCGTGAGCGTCGTCGCGGTGAACCTCTCCAGCTCGACGCCGTCGAAAAGCGCGCGCAGCTCGGCCTCGTCGAGCCAGGCAAGCAGAGCGTAGGCGGAGGCTCCCGCGTTCAGGCTCAGCACTTGCCCGCGCTCGTAGGAGAGGCGGATGTACTGAGCGGCGGCCTCCTCCCGTTCCAGGCAGATGACACGGTCCTTGAGGCGACGAGTGAGGAGCACCGTGTGATGGAAACGCTCGGCGAGCTCGCGCATCACCGGGACCGCGATCTCCGACAGCCCGAAGCCGCGCCGAGCCAGACGCGCGAGTTCCAGGACGCGCACGCCCAGGTAGAAGCCGCCACGACCGTCGTCGGCGAGGAACTCGGACTGTACGAGCGATTGCAGGTATCGGTATGCCGTTGACCTCGCCACGCCGAGGCTGTCGGCGACCTCCGTGGCCGACAGCACCAGCCGCGTCTCGGTGAACATCATCAGGATGGTGAGAGTGCGATCAGCGGTGCTGTTCTTCCCGCGGTATCCGGTCGTCGCCTGCGCCATCCGATCATCCAATCAGATCGGGGCCGCAGAACGGCGCCGCGATTCCGTGTCACAAGGTGTGCGCGAGCTGGTGCTTTCCGGCGACCGCTGTCGCGGCCTGCCGCAGATCGCCCCGGATTCCGCTCAGGTCCACGGCAGCGAGACGCGAAACTGGAGAGACCAGGCTCAGGCCGGCGATGACCTGTCCGCCGGACATCACCGGCACCGCCACGCCCACCGCGTCTTCGTCCACGTCGGAGACTGTGACGGCGGACTCGTCGGACCGGATCCGGGAGAGGGCATCGCGGAGCAGCGACTTGTCGACGATCGAGCGGCGGTTGAAATATCCGAGCGGGCGTCGCAGCAGGGCATCGAGTTCTTCGGGGGGCTTCCAGGCGAGAAGCACCAGAGCGGATGCCCCGGCGTTGACCGGCAGCCGTACTCCGGGCTCGTAGGTCAGGTGGGTCTGCCACCCTTCCCGCTCCAAGCAGACAACCTCGTCATCGATGAGGGTCGTGAGCAGGACGACCTGGTTGTACTTCGCCGCAAGCGCCCTCATGGCCGGCGTGGCCAATGCTGACAGCGTGTACTCGCGCCGGGCGGATCGTGCGAGGTCGAACACCTTTGCACCCAGCCGGAGTGAGCCATCAGGCGTGGACTCGAGATACCGCTCGCGCACGAGCGACTGCATATAGCGGTAAGCGGTGGCTCGTGAAATACCGAGGTCCACAACGACGTCATCGATGGTGATTACCGACCGGCTCTCGGTGAAGAGCCCCAGAACGTGAAGGGTGCGATCGGCGGTCAGGTTGCGGCTGACACGACGCGGCGTTACGTCATGCATGGCGACATCTTACGGCGGGGATCACCCCGTGCGGCAGTTGTCTCGCAATTCGAGACTGCGGACGTTCCGGCGGGTTCTTTTGCTGGGATTGGCTGGGGGCATGGACGTCAACAGCACACAGCTCCCCGAATTCGAGGTGGTCACGCCGCTTGGGGGAGACATCGTATCCAGACACCCCGCGTTCGATCGCTCCGCTGCGGTAAAGGCGGCGGCACGTGCTGCGGCGGCACAGCCCGGATGGGCGGCACTCCCGTTCACCGATCGGCGTAGGATCCTGCTCGCAGCGGCGGATATTCTGGAAGGCGACGTCGAGGACATCCGCGAGGTGTTCGCGGCCGAGACCGGAGGCACCACTGCGTGGGCACGCATGAACGTGCACGAGGCTGCCGCGACTCTCCGCGAGGCTGCCGGGCTGGCGTCCTACCCCCGCGGCGAGATCCTGCCGTCTCAGGATCCGGGTACGGTGGTCCATTCCGAGCGCGAAGCCGCGGGTGTGGTCCTCGCGATCATCCCGTGGAACGCGCCGCTCGTGCTCGCTGCTCGCAGCGTGGCGATCGCGCTCGCCGCGGGCAACGCCGTGCTTCTCCGCCCCAGCGAGCGAGCGGGCGCCGCGCACGGCAGGGGGTGTCTTGGCCGATGCCCTGCATCACGCGGGGGTGCCTCGCGACGTCGTCCAGCTGGTCACCACGCGCCCCGGCGAGGGCCGCGATGTGATCGGAGCGCTGATCGAGAGCCCGCATGTGCGGCGCGTCGTGTTCATCGGATCCACGTCGATCGGGCGTCGGATCGGCGCGCAGGCGGGGGCGGCGTTGACGCCGGCCGTGCTGGAGCTCGGCGGGAAGAACGTCACGATCGTGCGTGCGGATGCGGACCTGGCGGAGTGGATTCCCCGTCTCGTCTTCAGCGCGTTCGCCAACAGCGGGCAGGTCTGCATGTGCACCGATCGGATCATCGTTCACCACTCTCGGGCCGACGAACTCACCCGTGGCCTGGCAGCGGCAGCGGATGCGCTTTCTGTCGGCGATCCGCGAGAGGCGGAAGTCGACCTGGGCCCTGTCATCGGGATGGATGCGGCGCTCCGCTTCGACGAGCTGGTCGCGGATGCGGTCGACTACGGTGCGCGCATCGAGGCGGGCGGACGGCGGGACAGCTTGCTTGTGCGCCCCACGGTGCTGACGGGTGTGACGGAGCGGGCGCGGTTCCATGCGGAGGAGGGCTTCTTGCCCATCGTGTCGATCCAGCCGTATGACGATGACGACGAGGCCGTCGCGCTCGCGAACGCCGGTGAGTACGGACTCATCGCATCCGTCGTCTCGCGCGACCGCTCCTCCGCTGAGCGTATCGCTCACGACATCCGTGCCGGTGTCGTTCATATCAATGGACCCTCGGTGGGAGACGAACCGCACGTGCCGTTCGGCGGGCTCGGCGCATCAGGCGCCGGTCGCCTCGGCGGGACGGATTCGGTGCGGTTCTTCACGGAGCAGCGCACGTTCTTCTACCACGCATGACGCGCGCTGTCCCGCCTCGCGGCCATGACTCGACGACCGAGCAACAGTCCGATGCGTCGCTGAACTACGCGTCGACTCATCGAAGGAGCTGAACCCATGACCACTGACCTCCAATGGAGCGGCAAGAGCCCGCTCGCACCACAGACGTCTACGACACGGTGGAGCCTGATCCTGGTCTGCCTCGCTGTCACCGTCGTCGAGGGGTACAACCTGATCGTCTACGGGTCGATCGTGCCGCTCCTGCTCGCCGACCCCGGCATGGGGCTGAACAGTGAGACCGTGGGCCTCGCAGGAAGCGCCGTCTATGTCGGCATGCTCGTGGGGGCGACATCCGCCGGTGTGCTCGGTGACCGCCGAGGGCGTCAGCGCACACTCATCGTTGCCATGGGGCTCTTCCTGGTCGGAGCCGTGGCGGCCGGCCTTTCCGTCGACCCGTACACCCTCGGCGCGGCCCGGCTGCTCTCCGGGCTCGGCGTGGGCGGTGCCGTCACGACCGCCCTCGCCCTTTCCCGCTCCCAAGGGCACGCGGGACAGGCGGGAGTCATCGTCACTCTCACCATGGCGGGAATCCCGCTGGGCGGCACGATCGCCGCTCTGGCGGGAATTCCGATTCTGCCCGCCCTGGGTTGGCGGGCGATGTTCTTCGTTGGCGCGGTGCTCACGGGGGTGATTCTGCTCATCGTCATCGCCGTGCCGCTCGAGCCGCGCGGCCGCGCGGCATCTGCCTCGTCCGGGCGATCGAGACCGGGCATCGCGGCGCTGTTCCATGATCGTCGAGCAGTGTTCGCCCTCGTCGTCGCCCTCGCCGCAATCCCCAACATGTTCACCTGGTACGGCTTGAACACCTGGCTCGTCGCCGTCATGGGCGACCTGCACTACTCGCTCACCAACGCCTTGCTGTTCTCGTTCACCTTGACCGGGGGAGCGATCGTCGGCTCCTTTATCACGATGCGCTGGGCGGACGTTTGGGGAATCGCGAAGGTGGGCACCATGATGGCGAGTCTCACGGTCCTGGGGCTCGTCGGGATCTCGACGGGGCCGAAGACACTCGTGTTCTCGCTCGTCTGCGTGGTCCTCATGGGGGTAGGCGGGCACTCGACGATGAACCTGATCAACGCCGCCACCACGAACCTGTTCCCGCCTCACCTCCGCGCCACAGTGCTGGGATGGGCGAACGGCACCTCGTACATCGGCGCGATCGCCGCACCGACCGCGGGGGGACTGATCCTCGCTTCACCGGTCGGGCCCGTTGGCGTCTTCATCCTCTACGCCGTTTCGGCCGCACTGGCCGCATCGGCGATGCTGGCCCTGGCGGTCGTCACCTCACGGCGCGTCGCGACTCCCTTGGGCGGAGGCGCCTGATGTCGATCACCACACGCGGGGCGGTCGTCGAGGAGGCCGGTGCTCCGTTCACCATCGAGAACCTGCAGCTGGAAGCGCCACGCGAAGGGGAAGTCCTCGTTCGCATGGTTGCGACAGGGCTCTGCCACACGGACCTCAACGTCGCAGGCGGCAAGGTCCCGTTCGCATTCCCGGCTGTGCTGGGGCACGAGGGCGCCGGTGTGGTCGAACAGGTAGGCGATCGAGTGCGTCGGGTCGCGCCGGGCGACCGCGTCCTGCTGTCCTTCACCTCGTGCGGACGATGCCGGCAGTGCCGAGCAGGCCGGATCGCCCTGTGCGACTTCCATCTGCCTTGGAACCTCCTGTCAGGCCGGAGACCCGACGGCACCACGGCGATCACGCGCGACGGCCAGGAGCTGTCCGGGCACTTCTTCGGACAGTCATCGTTTGCGGAGCGAGCCGTCGTGAGCGAGCGAAGCCTGGTCCGTCTGCCCAAGGGGTGCTCGGATGCCGACCTGGCGACGTACGCGCCCCTGGGGTGCGGGTTCCAGACCGGCGCGGGTGCCATTCTCAACGTCCTTACGCCCAAGCCCGGCGAATCCGTGGTGATGGCCGGTGCCGGTGCGGTGGGTCTTGCGGCCGTGATGGCGGCGGCGCTGACGCCGGCGAGGCAGATCATCGTGCTCGACAGGGTGGCCTCCCGACTCCAGCTCGCCCTCGAGCTCGGGGCCACGCACGTCGTCGACACGACGGATCGGGACGCGTCTACCGCAATCAGGGAGCTGACACGCCGAGGCGCTGATGTCGCGGTCGACTCGACCGGGAACATCGCGGTTATCGAGTCGCTCCTGGATGCTCTGGCCATCGGCGGCCGGTGCGGACTGATCGGCGCTCCTGCCGCCGGTAGCAGAGCGAGCCTGGACGTGAACGCCTTCCTCCCCGGGCGCTCCGTCGTCGGGATCACGGAGGGAGCCTCGGATCCCGAGACCTTCATCCCGGAACTCATCGAGCTGCACAAGGCCGGAAGGCTCCCCATCGATCGCCTCCTGCGCAGCTTCCGCTTCGATGAGATCGACGCGGCCGTGCGCGCGACCGTCAGCGGAGCCGTCGTGAAACCGGTTCTGCTCTTCTGATCCACGGCGTAGTGGAGAGAGGAGGGGAAGTGAGCAGTCGCTCGCCTCCCCTCCTCTGTTGTGCCCGCCTACTTCGAGTTCCAGTAGTCGCAGTGGTGCGACTTCTCGAAGGTGGAGATCATCGCGCTTCCGCCGGCCTTCCGGGTCTTCAGCTCGAGGACGCCCGTGCCGTCGAACGTCTCCCACGCCGCTGTCTTCTTCGCGGTCGGGTTGCCGTTCGTCGCGAACGAGGTCCAGCGGGTCACCATCTCGTCGGCGAGGGCGGTCTGGTCGCTGTTCAGCGATCGCTGTGCGGCCTGGTAGTTGAAGAGGTATTGCAGCTCGGTCGTGTGGGTTGCGCCGAGCGGCCGGGTGGAGGGCGGGAACGGGTCGCCGAGGCTTCTCCAGCCGGGCGCCGTCTCGTCGGCGAACTCGTAGAAGTGGACGTCGGCGCCGGCGTTCGTCAGGACCTGCGCGCTGTCGAACGCGGGGCAGGCGATCAGCTGATCGCCCACGAGCCATCCGAGCGACATGCTCGGGTCATCGCCAAGATCTGCCGGGTACATCTGCTGCAGCTGAGCGGCTTCGGCGGCGCCGTACTGATCCGTCACCTTCTTCTCGTAGTCCGCGGGGGAGAGCGGGTAGCTCCCCGATTCGAACCCGAGCCATTCGTCCCGGTTCGCGCCGATCATGACCGGGACGTCGGCGAGTGCGCCGGCGTGGGCCGCATCCAGCGGCGGCACGGGCTCGTCGGGGCCGCCAGCGACAGGATGCGCGATCTGGAACCCGGTGGTCGCCTGGACGATCGTCGCCGGGTCGACGTGGCGCAGGCAGGACATATCCGCCGGGGCACACCCCCACTTCGCCGCGAAGTCGGACGCTGTCGAAGGACCGGTGGGGATGTCGCAGCCGCTGGATTCGACGACGGCTTTGTGGAAGAGTGCGCGCGCAGTGGGGGAGGCGAGCTGGAAGCAGACGGAGTTGCCGCCAGCGGACTCTCCCACGATCGTGACGTTCTTCGCGTCGCCGCCGAATTTCGAGATGTTCTGCTGCACCCATTTCAGCGCCTGCTGCTGGTCGAGCATGCCCCAGTTGCCCTGCGCACCGAACTGCCCTTCGGATGCGGTCCCGGGTGTGCCGAAGAATCCGAACAGGCCGACGCGGAAGGCGGGGATCACGACGACTGAGGAGCCAGTGGCTGCGAACCGGTGCCCATCATAGATGTTCGGGGTGCCGTAGACGTGTCCGCCGCCATGCAGAAAGACCACGACTGGCAGCTGCTTGGCGTCCGGCTTCGCGGGCGTGTACACGTTGAGGTATAGGCAGTTCTCGCTGAGGGATCCGTCCGAGTCGCCGTTGGTGCCCTGCGGGCAGTCAGGTCCGGGTTTGGTGGCGTCGAGCGTTCCCTCCCATGGCTTCGCCTGCTCGGGGGCGCGCCACCGCAGGTCGCCGATGGGCGGCGCCGCGTAGGGGATGCCGAAGTAATCGGTCGTGGTGGCGGTGTTCAGGCCGGTCAGCTTTCCCTGGGCGATCGTCACGGCCGGGGCGTCTCGGTTCGGCCCGCCGCTCTGATTGTTCGCGGGCGCCGAGGAGGCGTAGCCGCTGAGCGCCAGCGTCAGCGACGCGGCGGCGGCCATGGCCGGGAGCAGTCGTGTCAGCGACGACCTCATTGTCGGATGCATGGGTGCGGTTCCCTTCGTCATTGTGGAGGAACAGGGGCGTGGAGAAACGGGGTGCGTGGCAGCGCTGCAGGCGAGGCGGTTCAGCTGTGTGCAGGGGGCAGCGGTCAGGGCTTCAGAACGATGCGCCCGACGGGCGCGGCGCCCGACTCGTGCAGGGCGTGGGCCGCAGCGGCTTCGGCCAGGGGAAAGCGGGCGGCGATCCGCGGTCGGATCAGGTCCTGCGCGAGAAGATCGAGCACAGCGAGCGCATCGGCATGACGCGCGCCGCGGATGCCGATCATGGTCAGCTCCTTGTGGGTGAAGTCGTTGACGCGGATCGGCGAGGGAGCGTCGCGCGGTACCTGGGTGCCGGACGCGGGGGAGAAGACACCGCCCAGCCGCAGTGCGTCGATCGCGAGGCGGATCTGCGCCCCGTCTCCGGTGTAGTCGACGGCATGGCTGACGCCGTCCGTCCCCGACCATCTGCGGACCTCGTCGACCACGGTCCTCGGATCATCGGTCACGATGACATGCTCGACACCGAGTTCGTGCAGCGCGTCGGCCTTGGCAGCATGCCGGGTCGTGGCGATCACGCGAGCACCCGACAGCCGGGCGAGCCGGATCGTCGCCTCGCCCATGCCGCCGGTCGCGCCGCACACCAGCAGGGTGGCACCCACGTGCAGGTGCAGGCGGTCATGCACCAGCCGATGCGCCGTGCCATAGGACCACAGCGTCACCGCAGCCAGCTCCAGCTCGACGTGCGGGGGGAGGGGGATCCAGAGCCGCTCGTCCCGCACGACGTACTTCGCGTAGGATCCGAGCCCCACGTGCCCCGGCACGTCGATTCCCGAGGAGAGGTTCCCGAGACCCCGATAGGTCTCGGCGTCGTACGGGTTCTCCGGATGCACTACGCCGACCACGCGGTCGCCGGGAGCGGACCTGCGGACCTGCGGACCCACGGCGATCACGACTCCGGCGCCTTCTCGACCGAGCTGCTGCGGCAAGGGCAGCGCGCCACGTCCGGGCAGGGTATTGCCGGAGAGCCGACCGGCGCGGTACTTCACGTCCCAGCCGGAGACCGTGGCGGTGTCGATCTGCACCAGCACATCGGCGGGCCCGATCGGCGCGAGCGGATAGTCGGCGAACACCAGGGCGTCGGGTCCGCCGACCGCGTGCACGCGTACTGCGGGCGTGCTCTGCAAACCGGTCACCATTGTCCGGTCACTCTTGCCTGGTCGCGATCATCTCGGTGCTGTCACCGTGTCCGCGAGCCGTGCCCGGGCAGGCATCAGTGCCCGCCCTCCATGGCGCGGCGGTCGATCTCTTCCTGGTCTGCGACATAGGGAGTGCCGTGGGTGTGGAAGGTCGGGACGGTCTTCATGCCCCAGGCCTGCCCTTTCGCGCGCTCCGCTTCGCTCCATTCCACGACCGGCCAGTCTGGATCCAGGAGCAGGCGGGCCTGCGCATTGGCGAATTCGATGCGGTTGCCGCCGGGTTCCCACACGTACAGGAAGAACGTCTGGTTTATGGCGTGCTTGTACGGTCCGTACTCGATGTAGATGCCGTTCTCGAGGCAGATGTCGGCCGCCTTGAGGATGTCCTCGCGGGAGTCGGGAGAGAACGCGAAGTGGTGGAAGCGGCCGCGCTCCCCCGTCCAGTCGGCGGAGTAGACGACGTCGTAGGACTTCTGGTGGAACCGGAACCACCAGGCGCCGTAGCCGCCCTTGTCCAGACAAACTCGCTCGGACTCGCGGGCCATCATCACGTCTCGCCAGAACTCGCCGGCGGCGTTGACGTCGCGCGCGAGGTAGTTGATGTGGTCGAGGCGGCGGGCGTTGATACCCCGCCCGGGGTATGCGGCGGCCTGGTTCTTCAGGGCGGGCCGATCCTCGTCATCGGGGACGTAGAGGTCTGTGTCGTAGTAGAGGGCCATGAGGTGCCCGTCCGGATCCTCGAACTCGAAGGACCGGCCGACTCCGACTTCGGGATCGCGCCAGCCGTGGCCGAGCCCGGCCTTCTCGATCGCCGCGACCCGGCGCAGCAGTGCCTCTTCGCTGCTGGCCCGGTACAGGGTGCGTCCGACGCCGTTCGTGTCGGACGCGGTGAGCTTGAGGGAGTACTGCTGGTATTCGTCCCAGCAGCGCAGATAGGCGGAGTCGCCGACGCGGGCGACTTCGCGCATCGCGCAGATGTCGCGGAAGAAGTGCAGGCTCTCCTCGAACTTCGGGGTGAACAGCTCGACGGCGCCCAGGTGGGCGAGGTCGTAGTTCTCGGGAACGGCCATGTCATGCCTCTCGGTTGGTCAAATGCGGGCCTGGTGCCCGGAGTGGTGGCTCGGGCTACCGGCGGGGTCGGGGGAAGACCCGGCCGTCGAAGATCTTGCGTGCGGTGCGCAGGGAGAGCGAAGCGGCGCGCCAGTGGCCGTCCGCGTCGCGCGTGACGCGCACCTCGGCGGGGAAGGATCCGCTGGGATGCTCCAGCAGGGTCGGTCCGGTCTCCGGAAGGCGGGCGTATGCGGATCCCACCGCGCCGGGGATCCGGATCCCGGCGGCGACCGACGCGGCCATGAGCACGCCGATCGAAGGGTGCAGCCGGGCCGGGATGAACGCCCGCACCGAGATCGCGCCATGGTCCGCGGGCGGTGCGACGAGGACCAGCTTCGGCACGGTCTGCGCTGCGACGTCACCGAGGCCCAGGAGCGGTCCCGCGGCGAGACGGATCCGCTCGAGCTCCGCGGCGAGACCGGGCCGCGCCTCGAGCTCCTCGATGGACTCGGTTCCGGTGACGCCGAAGTCGGCCGCGTCCAGGAGCACGACGGGCATGCCGTTGTCGATCAGGGTCGCAGTGTGGTCGGCGACCTGGTCTGTGACCCGGCTGGTCGGCAGCAGCCCCTTGCCCGGTCCCGCGGACACCTCGAGCTCGATCGGGCAGGCGGTGCCCGGCACGCCGTCGATGTCCACGTCGCCGTCGTAGTCGAGCACGCCATCGCGCGTGCTCAGACGCACGCGGGCGCGGTCGCCCGTGTTGATCAGGCGGACGACGGCCTCGGTCGCCGGGGCGGTCGCCGGGATCAGGCCGCGCTCAACGGCGAACGGAACGACGGCCGCGAGCAGGTTTCCGCAGGTCTGCGCGTCGCCGACGAACGGCTCATCGACGGCGACCTGCAGGAACAGGTAGTCCAGATCGGCGCTGGGATCCTCGGAGCACGAGACGATCGCGACTTTGCTCGTCAGGGGGTGTGCGCCGCCCAGCCCGTCGATCTGGGTCGGGTCGGGGCTGCCCATGATCCGCAGCAGCAGGTCGTCACGGAGAGCTGGGTCGGACGGCAGGTCCTCGGGGAGGAAGAAGGCGCCCTTCGAGGTGCCGCCGCGCATCAGCATGCACGGCACCCCCTCGTCCTCAGCGCGCACCCAGGTACTCCTGCTGCGTGAGGTATACGACGCCGAGCTCCGCGAGTAGGGGACGCAGGCCCTTGCGATCCAGGCTGAGCTCGGTGCCGGCGGCGTAGGCCGTGCGATCGGCCGCCTCCTTCGCGACCCGCGCGTCCGCTGCGACCAGCACGTCGGCCGCCCGGCGGCGAGGGACGATCACCACGCCGTCATCATCGGCGACCACGACGTCGCCGGGCTCGACGTTCACCCCGTCGACGACGATCGGGACGTTCACGGATCCTGCCGTGGCTTTGACCGAGCCCTGCGCATGCACGGCGCCGGACCAGGCCGGGAACCCCATCGCGCGCAGATCTGCAGTGTCGCGGATGCCGCTCGTGGTGACGATGCCGCGTGCGCCGCGCGCCTGCAATGCGGTTGCGAACAGATCGCCGAACAGGCCGTCCGTGCACGGGGAGGTCGTGGTGACGACGAGGATGTCGCCAGTCTGGCATTGCTCGATCGCGGCGTGGATCATGAGGTTGTCGCCCGGCCAGTTGAGCACCGTGACCGCGCTGCCGGCGACGCGCGCGCCGGTCTGGATCGGGCGGATGCCGGGGCCTACGACACCAGTGCGGCCAAGGGCCTCGTGCACGGTGGCCACGCCGTGCACGCCGAGCGCATCGACGACTTCCGTGTCGACGCGGGCGATGTCGGTGATGATGAGGCCGGTGCTCGGCATGGCGGCTCCCTGGTCAGGGTCGGTCCGCGAGGGCCCGTCGCGGCGGTCCTTCACTATAGGCGTGAGGAGGATAGAATTGTCAACAATATTGCTGACGATATTTGGAGCGTTCGATGCGACGTGCGGGAACGCCCGTGCGGCACAATCGGAGAACGCGAGGAAAGGAACGCTGTCGTGACCGAGGGCCCGGAAGTGCGCGAGCAATTGCGCGACGCGATCCTGCGAGGCGACTACGCCCCCCGTCAGCGCCTGATCGAGGCGGAGCTCGCGTCCGAGTTTGGAGCCAGCCGCTTCGCTCTGCGCAATGCCCTCATCGCGTTGGCCGCCGAGGGGCTGATCGAACTGCAGCCGAACCGCGGGGCGCGGATCCGTGAGATCAGCGTCGAGGAGGCCGTCGAGATCACCGAGATCCGCCGAGCTGTGGAGGGTCTCGTCGCGGCGCGGGCCGCGGAGCGCGCGACGGACGCCGATATCGAGTTCCTGCGCGGGCTCGGCGATGACATGCGGCGCTCGGTCGATGAGGGGGAGCTGCTGCGCTACTCCGACCTCAACGCGACCCTGCACAGCACCCTGCGCGAGATCGCGCAGCACACCACGGCGACCCGCATGCTGCTGCAGTTGAACGGGCAGATGGTGCGTCACCAGTTCCGGCTCTCCCTGCGCCCCGGACGCCCCACGCAGTCGCTGCCGGAGCACCTCGCCATCATCGACGCCGTCGTCAGCCGCGATCCGGCCGCCGCAGAGGCTGCCATGCAGGCGCACGTCAGCAGTGTGATCCGCACCCTCAGCGCGCCGGAGGACGCGGAACCTCGTCGCGCCTCGGCGCGGTCGGATCAGGCCTCGACGCCGTCGTGACCCGCTCGCGCCGAGCCGGAGCCGCGGAGCCCTGCGACCTCCGTCTCCGGCGCATCGAGGATCCGGTTCAGTCCGTGATGTAGCTGGGCCAGCTCGGAGGGGGAGATCCCGGCCGTGAGCGCGGCCTCGAGGTCGTCGACCCTCGGGCGGAGCCGGTCGAGTTCGCTGCGCCCGAGGTCGGTGAGCGCGACGACGTTGCGGCGTGCGTCGGCGGCGGACCTGCGCCGGGAGAGCAGGTCGCGGCGCTGCATGCGCCGGACCAGATCCGCGATCGTGGAGCGATCCAGATCCACGGCATCGCAGAGCTCCCGCTGGCTCGTCTCGCCGCGTCCGGCGAGGATGGAGAGGATCGAGAACTGCACGCTCGTGGTCTCGGTCGAGACGATGCGCGACCACAGCGCGACGTGTCGCTGCTGCGCGCGGCGGATCAGATAGCCGGTGTGAACGGTGAGGGCCATGGGTACGATCATCGCGCCTCGCGCAGCACCCCGGCGAAGAAGGCGCCGAGCTCGTCGCGTGCCTCGAGCGGCAGGACGTGGGCGACGTACTGATCCGGGCGCACGACGACGAGCGCGCCCTCGGCGCCGATGCCGCGCGCGGTGAAGATGTCGTCGCGCGGATCCGTCGTCCAGATCTTCTCCCAGTCCTGCAGGCCAAGTGGGCCCGATCGCGGCGTGAGCAGCGACGGCAGGGCGGTGCGGTCGACATCGTGATGCGCGCCGCGGAAGATCCCGTGCACGTCGAACACACCGTCGATGTCCGCGCGGTCCGGGGTGAAGCGACGCACCGGGGACGAGTCGTCCTCGCCGAGCCACGTGAGTTGCGCCTGCATCGATGCCGGGTCGTTGCCCGCGAACGCGTACAGGCGCCAGCGGCCGTCCGCGCGATGCGCATGCCCGAGCTGGGTGCGCCGCGCATCGGCGACCCGGATGACGGGCGCGGAGTGGAAGCGCTCCCCGATGCCGAAGCCGGCGGCCAGGTGCTGATACGCGTCGGACCCGATGAGCGCGGACGGCGGGTAGACCGTGGCGAGACCGGCGAGGTAGCGGCCCTGCCGGGCGTATTCGGCGCGCAGCCGGCCGGAGGTCACGCCGCCACGCTCGGGATGGGCGGGGTCGACTGTGGGCTGGGCGATGAAGTCCGACCAGTACCTGTCGAAGTCGATGAGATCCTTGGCGACGGGCCGCCGCTCCTGGGCGTACGTCCCGAGCAGCGCCGCATCCGCGCGACCCTCCAGCACGGCGGCGAGCTTCCAGCCTAGGTTGAACGCGTCCTGCATCGAGACGTTCATGCCTTGGCCGGCCTTCGCGGAGTGCGTGTGGCAGGCGTCGCCCGTGATGAACACGTGCGGACCGCGGGATCCGTCCGCGGGGGCGTCGTCGAAGGCGTCGGCCAGGCGCTGGCCGACTTCGTACACCGAGGACCAGACGACCTGGCGCACGTCGATCGAGTACGGATGCAGGATCGCGTTCGTGGTCCGTGCGAGTTCGTCGGCTGTCGTCGAGCGGACGTCGGCGCCGCCGCCGGCGGGGATCTCGCCGAGGTCGACGTAGATGCGGACCATGTTTCCGCCCTCGCGGGGGATCATGATGAGGCTGCCCCGACCCGCCGACTGGACGACGTTCTTGGTGCGCCAGTCCGGGAAGTCAGTGGTCGCCAGCGCGTCGATCACGCCCCACGCGTGGTTGGCCGCGTCGCCTTCGAGCGCGACGCCGATCGCGCGGCGCACGGCGCTGCGCGCGCCGTCGCAGCCGACGACGTAGCGCGCCCGCACCGTGACCTCCTCGCCCGCCCGGTTGCCGGTCTTGCGCTGGAGCGTCGCGAGGACGGGGTGCTCGCCGTCGCGGACCTCGAGGCCGGTCAGCTCCAGGCCGTAGTCGGGTTCGAGGCGGCTCGCCGAGCTAGCGGCGTGCTCGAGCAGGAACTGCTGCATGCGGGCCTGGTTCACGATCACATGCGGGAACTCACTGAGGCCCTCCGGGGTGTCCTCGACCCAGCCGGTGCGCTCGATGCGATCGCGGTCCGCCTCCGACGGCGCCCAGAACCGCACTTCGTTGACCCAGTAAGCCTCCCGCAGCAGCGCATCGGCGAGCCCGAATGCCTCGAACATCTCGACCGTGCGCACGGCCACTCCGTCCGCATGGCCGAGCTCGAGCGGGCCCCCGCGGCGCTCGACGACGCGCGTGCTGATGCCGGGGAAGGCGGCGAGCTGGGCCGCGAGCACGGTGCCGGCTGGTCCGGTGCCGACGATCAGCACGTCGACGGTCTCCGGCAGATCGACGGGGCGGCTCAGCGCCTCGGGGGCGGCCGGATGGATGTCGGGGCTGCCTGCGCGGTAGCCGTCGCGGTAGAACTGCACGTTCGATCTCCTCGGTGAGATATGGCGGGGGGCGTGCACGGGAGGCTGCGCCGGGGCTGGTGGGCTCGACTATATCCTCAGTACCCCAACGAATTCAACTGTTGGACCACTACCGGACGGGGCCGGGCTCAGCCGCGTTCCGCGAGGCGGACGAGGTAGTCGTACCCGGCGCGAAGCTGCGCGGGCGGCCACACATTCCGCTTCTTCTCGGCGATCTCCGCCGGATCCGAGGATGACACGGCGCCGCCGGACCCAGCGGCGGCCACCGCCATGCGGCAGGCCTTGGTGAGCAGGACCGCGTGCATGACGGCCGCCGCCTCGTCCACCCCGACCGCCACGATCCCGTGGTTCGGCATCAGGCAGGCCGGGGCGGATCCGAGGGTGTCGGCGAGTGCGGAGCCGAGCTCGCCGGTCCGGACGAGATCGCCGGTGCAGGTGAAGCGCGGCACTTGCGGATCCGCGAACAGCACCCCCTCGTGGGAGAGCGCCGGCATCGGGATCCCCAGAGAGGCGAACACGTTCGCGTCTTCGGGGTGCGAGTGCACGGTGGCGGTCACCTCGGGGCGTCGGCGCATGATCTCGGTGTGGATCGGGTACTCGACGTGCCGCGCGCCGTCGCCCGCCAGCACATCGCCGTCCCAGCCGACGAGCAGGATCCGTGATGCGTCGATCTCGTCGAAGCCCCAGCCGGCGGCCTTCATCCATACGCCCCGGCCCTCCGGATCGCGCAGCGCCAGATGGCCCCACACCAGATCGGCCTGCCCGGCGGCGCCGAGCGCCCGATGTGCCCGTGCGGCGCGCTCGCGGATGTCATCGTCCATGCCCAGCCTCGTCCCGTGCGTGTGCGGCGACCCGGAGCAGGGCCGCCGTCTCAATTGTTATCCAAATTGTTGACAATTTGTTGACCAATCCGTCGCCGTGTGGTTGCGTAGTCGCTGTCGGGGCCGTCGTCGCCCCGGATCCTTCCCGAGAGGACCACCTGTGGCTCAGCAAGATCCTGCCCTGCTCGTCGTCAGCGCGCACGCCGGAGATTTCGTGTGGCGTGCCGGCGGCGCGATCGCGTCGGCCTCGATGCGAGGGGAGCGCGCCGTCGTGGTCTGCCTCTCCTACGGAGAACGCGGCGAGTCCGCGAGTCAATGGCTGGCGGGCAAGCCGCTCGAGGAGATCAAGGCCGTGCGGCGCGGCGAGGCCGAGGCGGCCGCCGCCGCGTTGGGCGCCGAGATCGAGTTCCTCGACCTCGGCGACTACCCGCTGGTCGAGTCCGAGCACGCGCTGCATGCCCTGGTCGACATCTACCGGCGCGTGCAGCCGACGGTCGTCCTGACGCATCCGCTCGCGGATCCGTACAACGGCGATCACCCGGCCGCGGCGCGCATGGCGCTGCAGGCGCGGGTGCTGGCGCAGGCGATCGGCGTCGTCGGGCTGGACGGCAGGGCGCCCTCGGTCGAGGAGATCATCGGGGCGCCTCCGGTGTTCTTCTTCGAGCCGCACCAGCCCGAGCAATGCGATTTCAAGCCGAACGTTCTGCTCGACATCACCACGGCCTTCGATCGCAAGCGCGCCGCGATGGAGTGCCTCCCCGCGCAGAAGCACATGTGGAGCTATTACACCGACCTCGCGGTACGCCGCGGGGTGCAGGTCAAGCGCAACGCCGGTCCGAACCTGGGCCTCGCGCACGACATGCGAGGAGAGGCGTACATGCGCTATCTGCCCGAGGTCACCACCGAGCTGCACTGACTTCCCGCAGCGAACCACCCGCACCACCGGATTGCACCATCTCAAGGAGGAGACATGGCACGTAAGACTCTCAAGGCTGCAGCGGCTTTCGCCGGCGTGGCCCTCACCCTCGGGCTCGCCGCCTGCTCGGGCGGCGGTGCTCCTGCTGCATCCACCCCCGCGACCGCGCCGACCGAGTCCGCCAACCCGGCGCTGAAGGCGCTCATCGAGAAGGCGAAGACCGAGGGCGCGCTCACGATCACCTGGGCCGTCTACAACGACGCGGTGAGCAGCAAGCTCATCGACGCGTTCAAGAAGCAGTACGATCTCGACATCCCGATCCACATCGCGTTCAACGACAGCGTCGACGCGGTCGCCGCCAAGCTCACCCAGGAGGAGGCGGCGGGCGTCACGCCCTCCAGTGACCTGTCGCTGACGACGTCGGCGACGGCGGCGACGATCGGCTCGTCGGGGTCGAAGCTCATCGAGCCCCAGGACTGGGCCTCGTTCTCGCCCTGGAACAAGGACTTCTCCGAAGAGGGGGGCGACTTCCTCGTGATCGGCCACCAGTTCCCCGGCTTCATCTACAACACGAACACGGTCGACAAGAAGGACCTGCCGAAGAAGGCCGACGACGTGCTCAAGATGACCAAGTACTCGATCGCCTCGACGCCGTACGGCGCGAGCTTCAACACGCTGGCGATCGGCATGGGCGGCCCGGACGCCGTCAAGGCGCACCTCGCGAAGTTCACGCCCGCCGGTCTGATCAACTGCGGCGAGACGAGCCGGATCGCCTCCGGCGAGTTCGATGCGATGTGGGTCGGCTGCGGCAAGTCGTTCGTCGACCAGGGGGTCAAGGACGGCGCACCGCTCGGCTTCGCCGGGGTCTCCGACGGCGCCATCGCGAACTCCGTCTACGTCGCGGTCCCGAAGAACTCCGCGCATCCGGCCGCCGCCGCGCTGTTCGGCGCCTGGCTGAACACCCCCGCGGCGCAGGCGATCACGTGGGACGGCTCCTCGGTCGACAACGCACAGCTCAAGGGCACGCACTCCGCGGAGTACCTCGCGAAGCTCGAGAAGGACGGCACCGATCCCACGATCGTGAACGTCGCGTACGTCGTCGCCCACCCGGAAGACTTCAGCCGCGAGTTCAAGGGCGCCATCGTCGGACTTCTGAAGAAGTAAGGCTGGATCAGCACCGATGCTCACCGACACCAGCACGATCTCGCAGGACGCGCTCCGCACCCAGGAGCGTCTCCTGCGGGGGAGCGAACTGCGCCCCGAGCGTGGCGCCAACCCGCTCACGCGGTTCTTCGTCGTCGTGGCGCTCTTCCCCGTCGTCGGGATCGTCGGGCTGCTCCTGGTGATCCTCTCGCTTGGGTTCCGCGAGAACGGGATCCCGAGCGGCGCGATCACGACGCGCAACTACGCGGCTCTGGTGTCGGATCCCGCTCTGCTGCAGGTGGTCCTGAACACGGTCGTGTACGTCGCGGTGACCGTGGCCATCGCGGTGGTGCTCGGCACGGTCCTGGCCCTGATCGTGGAGCGCACCGACTTCGGTCTCGCGCGCACCACCGGCGGCCTGATCCTGCTGCGCGTGCTGATCCCGAGCTTCTTCACCGCGATGGGGTGGCTGTTCCTGCTGCACCCCCGCATCGGCGCCGTCAACGTCTGGCTGAAGAACGCCTTCGGGCTGGATCACGCCGTGCTCGATGTCACCACCGTGGTCGGGATGGGCTTCGTGGAGGGGCTCAGCCTCTCCGGGCTCGTCTACATGATGGTCTCGGCGAGCCTGCGCAACATGGACGGGTCTCTCGAGGAGTCGGCGCGCACCGCAGGAGCGAGCGCCTTCACGGTGGTCCGCCGGATCACCCTGCCGCTGGTGACCCCCGCCCTGCTCAGCTCGTTCATGTTCGTCTCGACGATCGCGCTGTCGGCCCTCGACGTGCCGCTCGTGCTGGGGCTGTCGAACCGGACCCTCGTGTTCAGCTCGTTTCTGTACCTGCAGGCGAACCCCGCGGCGGGCATCTCGGACTACGGCGTCTCCACCGCGTTCTCGTCGATCCTCATCGTGCTGGCCATCGCGCTGAGCCTCTGGTACATGCGCGTGCTCCGCTCTGGCGGCAAGTACCGCGTGCTCACGGGGAAGGGGCATCGCCCGGTGCGCAACCGGCTCGGCACCGGGGCGCGGATCGCGGCGTGGGTCTACGTCGTGGGCTACTTCCTGCTGTCGATGGTGCTGCCGCTGCTGATGGTGGTCTGGGCCTCGCTGCTGCGCTACCTGCAGCCGCCGTCGCTCGAGGCGCTGAAGAACGTCACGTTCGACAACTACACCCAGCTGAACTGGGACAACCTGCTGCGCGGCTTCGGTAACAGCATCGAGATCTCGCTCGTCGCGCCCACGCTCGCCGTCGGCTTCAGCATCGCGATCTCGTTCCTCCTGATCCGCAGCCGGCTGCGCTCCCGGTTCGCGTTCGACCTGGCCGCGTTCTTCCCGCAGGCCGTGCCCACCACGATCTTCGCGCTGGGCGCGGTGGTCGTCGCGATCTACTTCTTCCGCGGCTGGCTGTACGGATCCGCGGTCCTGATCGCGATCGTGATGGCGCTGGTGCAGATCCCCCTCGCGAACCGCAACCTGTCCGCCGCGCTGCTGCAGATCCATCCGGAGCTGGAGGAGGCGGCGCGGATGTCCGGCGCCACCGCGTGGCAGGTGATGCGTCGCGTCACCCTGCCGCTGCTCATGCCGACGGTGCTGTCGTCCTGGCTGTGGATCGCGCTGCTCGCGATGCGCGATCTCACCGTGCCCGCGCTGCTCGCGTCGCCGGAGAGCGCGCCGCTGGCGCTCGTATCGTGGTCGCTGTTCCAGGGCGGCGCGATGGGCAGCGCCTCGGCGGTGACGCTGATCATGATCCTCGTCATGTCGCCGATCGTCGCGATCTACCTCTTCCTCACCCGTAAGAACGAAAGGCCCGGCGCATGACCGAGAACGCCCTTCCGCTGCAGGTGACCGGCCTGCGCAAGACCTTCTCCTCGAAGGTCGCGACGGTGCACGCCATCGACGACGTCGCCTTCGAGATCGCGGAGGGCGAGCTCTATACGCTGCTCGGCCCTTCCGGATGCGGCAAGACCTCGACGCTGCGCTCCGTGGCCGGGCTGGAGCACCCCGACGACGGCGAGATCTCGATTGCCGGACGCACGGTGTGCAAGGGCAGGCTGTCCGTTCCCCCCGAGAAGCGCGGCCTGGGCATGGTGTTCCAGAACTACGGCATCTGGCCGCACATGAGCGTCTTCGACAACGCCGCGTTCCCCTTGCAGGTGCAGCGCGGACGTCTCGGCAAGAAGGAGATCGCCGAACGCGTCGAGGAGGCACTGGCCGCGGTGCACCTCGAGGGCTTCGCCGGGCGCGCCTCGAACCAGATGTCCGGCGGGCAGCAGCAGCGCCTCGCCCTGGCCCGTGCGCTCGTCGGCCGTCCCAAGCTGCTGCTGCTGGACGAGCCCCTGTCGAACCTCGACGCGAAGCTGCGCGAGGCCATGCGCACCGAGGTCGTGAAGCTCCAGCGCGAGCTGGGCATCGCGACGCTGTTCGTCACGCACGACCAGGACGAGGCGCTCAGCATGTCCACCAGGGTCGCGGTGATGAACGCGGGGCGGATCGTGCAGGAGGCCAAGCCGCGGGAGATCTATCAGGATCCGGCGGATCGGTTCGTCGCGGAGTTCGTCGGGCGCACCAACTTCCTGGACGGGACGGTGCGCGGGGACGGCGTGGAGACCGCCGTCGGCACGTTCTGGACGAGCACGCCGGGTCACGCCGCCGGCGACGCGGTGTCGATCTCGGTCCGCCCCGAGGCCATCGCGGTGACCGCGCAGCGCCCGACCGACAGCACGCCGAACGTGGTCGAGGGCACTCTGGTGCGGTCCATGTTCATCGGGGATCGGCTCGAATGCCACGTCCGGGCGGGCGAGCACCGCTGGCTTGTCCGCGTCGACCCCTACTTCGCCCCGCGCGTCGACCAGACCGTCTGGCTGCAGCTGCCGCCGGACCGCATCATCGTCATCCCGGCCTGAGCCGCCGAGCACCCCCACCACGGAGGAATCCATGACCACCCTGACCCTCACCCCGCTCGGCCACTCCTGTGTGCTGATCGAGGTGCCCGGCGAGAGCGGGTCCACCCGGATCCTGCTCGACCCGGGCAGCCTGACCCCGCCGCTCGCCCCGATCGACGGCCTCGACGGGATCCTCATCACGCACGCGCACCCCGACCACCTCACCGCCGAGCAGATCCGCGCGGTGCGCGGCGACGCCGACGTCCCGGTCTACGGCGACGCCGCCAGTCGCGCGGTCGCCGAGGACGGTGGGATCGACGGGTTCCAGGCCGTCGAGCCTGGCTCCTTCAGGATCGGGGACGTGGAGATCGAGGTCTCCGCCTGGCAGCACGAGGAGATCTATCCCGGGGTGCCCCTGCCGCAGGATCTCGGCTACCTCGTGGCGGGCACCGTGTTCGCCCCCGGCGACGCGTTCGCGAACCCCGACCACGATGTCGAGGTGCTGCTGCTGCCCACCGGCGCACCGTGGATGAAGCTCTCCGAGACCATCGACTACCTGCGCGCCGTGGCGCCGAGGATCGCGATCCCCGTGCACGACGGAGGCCTCGCGCCCGCGCACCGGCAGATGCACCGCAGCCTCATGACCAGGTTCGCCCCCGAGGGGACCACCGTCCTCGCCCCGAGCATCGGAGAGGGCATGCACATCCCCGCCGCCTCGAAAGGATCCTTCTGATGACCGCTGTGGAAGAGCACTGGAGCACGTTCCCGTTCGACGAGCCACCGCAGAGCTGGAAGCGCGAGGAGGAGCTCCTCCTCGCGCCCCACCTGCCCAGCCGAAAGGTGGTCCGCGACGCCCCGCTGCAGGTCGTGCACTTCCCGCCGCAGTACGAGCCCACCAAGATGGGGCACCCGCGCCCCGTGTACGAGAGCCGGTACCTGCGTCTCGAGTGGCAGACCATGCCGGATTCCCGCCAGCCGTTCTACCACCGCAACACCGACGTCGACGAGCTGTCGCTGCAGGTGTCGGGGGAGCGCTCGCTCGTCACCGACCGCGGGACCGTCGAGATGCGCACCGGCGACTACGTCAGCATGCCGACGGGCACCGCGCACGACAACTACGGCCGCGGCGACATCCACGTCCTCTTCTACACCCCGGCCGGGGTGGAGGAGCTCGGCCCGGTCGACCGACGCAGCGAGGTCGTGATCCCGCCGTCCACCTGGGAGCCGACCGTCGTGAACGAGCTTGTCACCGAGTGCCTCGGCGGCCCCGAGCACGACATCGTGATGTACCCGGCGAACGAGATCGACATCTGGGAGAACGCGCTGCGCACCGAGGCCCGGCTCAACGTGATCCGCACCGACCCCGATGCGCGGGGCACGACCTGGCTGTACCGGTCGGAGAACATCATGATCGGCGAGACGCACCTGGTCGAAGAGCCGGGGCTGGACTACATCGTGCACCGCAACTGCGAGGAGATCCAGTACCAGATCAGCGGCGAGCGTCTCCTCGTCTCGCAGCGCGGCATGGTGCGGATCCAGCCGGGCGACTTCGTCAAGATCCCGATCGGCGTCGCCTTCACCAGCATCGTGCGCGAGGAGTCGAAGCACGTGCGGGTCTGCTCGGCGACGGCGTATCTGCAGCAGATCGAGGGGCAGGAGTGCGTCCGCGCCTTCGTGCCGCAGATCGCGGAGACCACGAGCGAGGCGGTGCCCGTCGACCTCGACGTCATCGCTGCGGAGAGGAACGGCTGGTGAGCACACAAGCCATCCCTGACACGATGCGCGCCTGGGTCGCGACCACCGCGGAGGCCCCCCTGGAGTTCCGCGAGGTCTCGGTGCCCGAGCCCGGTCGCGGCGACGTGCTGATCCGCGTCGTCGCCGCCGGCATCTCGCCGATGCTGCTGAAGCTGCTGCGCATGGGACGCTATGGGATCCTCCCGACGGTCCTCGGGCACGAGGTCGCCGGAGTCGCGGTCGCCGTCGGGGCGGATGTCGATCCGGCGATGCTGGGCCGGCGCGTGCGGGTGCACCCGATGCTCTCCTGCGGGCACTGTGAGTTCTGTCTGAGCGACCGTGAGCAGATGTGCGCCGAGTCGGCGATGATCGGAGCGGCCGCGCACGGCGGCTCGAGCCCGTGGTACCGGGAGTACCACGACGGCGGACTCGCCGACTACGTACGGGTGCCGGAGTTCCTCGTGGACGAGGTCCCCGACGACGTCTCGTTCGAGGTCGCGGCGAAGCTGCACGACCTGGCCAACGCGTATCGCGCGCTCATCGCCGCGCAGGTGCCCACCGGCGGCACGCTCGTGATCACGGCCGCGACCGGGGCGATGGCCACCGCGTCGATCCTGCTCGCGCCGCACCTCGGCGTGGGTAGGGCGATCCTCGTGGGCCGGTCCCGGGAGCGCCTCGAGCAGGTCGCGGCGCTCGGGGCGGATCGCATCGCGGTCGATCTGATCGCGACGGACGAGCTGCCCGCGGATTGGGAGCAGACGGACGCGCTGACCTCTGCCATCCGGTCTGTGGATCCCACGGGCCCTCATGCCGTGCTGGACTTCCTCGCCGTCGGCACCGGGGCCGCGCAGGCGCTGAAGTCGCTGCGGATGGGCGGCACGCTGGTGCATATGGGCGGGCTGCCCACGCCGATCGACGTGCCGCTGCGGGTCCTGATGAACTACCTCTGGACGGTCACCGGCACCCGTGCCTGCACCCGCGGGGACGTCCGCGCGGTGCTGCGCCTGCTGGCCCACGGCGCCCTGCGAGCGGACGCGCTCATCACCCACCGCTGGGCGCTCGCCGAGGCCGACCTCGCTTTCGACACCCTCATGTCCCGGCGCGAGCCGATCTGGATGGGCGTCGTCACCACCGAACGCTGAGCTCGCAGAGCCCCGCGCCGACACGACAGGGCACCGGCTCCGCCGAAACCCGAGAGAAGGACGCTCCATGACCGACGTCTCGCACGTGCGCATCCTCTGTGCCGGACAGAATTTCATGACCATCGGCAGTCTCATGGCCAACGGCATGGGCGGCTACCACGGGGTGCTTCCCCCGGGGAGCACCATCTCGGCGATCACCGGCACCCCGCCATCCGCACTCGCCCTCGCCGGTCCCTGGGAGGTGGCGCGCGGGACGTACGATTTCGGTATCACCACGCCCACCTGGCTGCTCGACCAGGCCCGGCGAGGCCTCGGCATGTTCGAGGAGCCGCTTCCACTGCGCGCGATCGCGGCGTTCCCGCACGATGACCGGCTCGCCTTCGCCGTTCGGGCGGAGACGGGCATCACCTCGCTCCGCCAGATCGTGGAGGAGAGGCGGCCGCTCAAGATCTCGATGCCGACCCGCGACCAGGGACACCCCGCCGGGTGGCTCCTGGACGAGATCTTCGCGCAGTCCGGGTTCTCCCAGGACGACATCGTCTCGTGGGGTGGTGAGATCCTCCGCGACCGTCCGCGCTCGCAGAACTCGCCCGACTCGATCCCCGTCGACCCCCGCTTCGACGCCGTGTTCGACGAGGCCATCATGACCCTGCGCTGGAAGCGGCTGACCACCGACTACGACCTGCGCTTCCTGCCGCTGGACGAGGACGTGCTGCAGTGGTGTGAGGAGCGCGGGATGCCGCGCGGCACGATCGCCCGCGGGCGCTTCCCCGGCGTGGAGGAGGACGTACCCACCGTCGACTTCTCCGGATGGGTGATGTACTGTGCCGAGTCGCTCGCCGACGACCTCGTCTACCTCGCGGTGCAGGCGCTCGACGAGCAGAAGGCGCTGATGACCGCGCGCTTCCAGATGAGCCCCACACCGCCGATGACGAGCGCGTTCGATCTGACGGCAGCGCTCGAGCTGGGCGGGATCCCGCTGCATCCCGGCGCCGAGCGCTACTACCGCGAACACGGCTTCCTGGCCTGACACGGTACCCGGCGGACGCCCGTGTCCGCCGGGTATCAGCCCTCGACGCGGGCGGACTCCTGCCGCACGTCGGCGTCGACGGAGGTGAAGCCGCGGACGGCGTCGTGCAGCACAGCCGCCGCGTCGACGACGCGCGCGCCCGTCCAGGCGATGTGCTGGTCCGGACGGACGAGAACGACGGGGCCGTCGTCGGCGACCGTGTGCAGGGGCAGGCCGATCCGCGCGGCCTCCGCGGCGAGGGCCGCGGTCTCCGCGGCCGGACCGAGCGCGGTGAACTCCCGCCCCAGCAGGTCGTGCACCGGGACACCGTGCAGCAGGCGGTGCGGCAGCCGCGCGCCCGCCTCGACGCGCGGCGTATAGACGCCTGCGGCGAACGGATGGGCGGCCGCGGGGCCGTAGGCATAGCCGAAGACGAGGCCGTCGGAGTGGAACTCGGGCGACTTCTCACGGCGAATCCTCGCGCCGAGATCCTCCGCGGCACCGCTCTCGGCGAGGTCGATCGACAGCGTTGCCATGTTGCGGGCCGCGATGCGGATCGTCTCGGCAGCGATCGGACGTCGTTCGGTCTCGTAGCTCTCGAGCAGTTCGGCAGGTGCCCAGCCGTGCAGTACGGCGGCGATCTTCCAGGCGGCGTTGACCGCGTCCCCGACCCCTGTGTTGAAGCCGTGTCCGCCCCACGGCGGGTTCTGATGCGCGGCATCGCCGACGAGAAGCATCCGCCCCGTCCGGTACCGGTCGGCGAGCAGCATGCGCGCTTGCCAGGGGTCGGTCGCGATGATCTCGACGTCGATATCGGCGCCGGCGAGACCGCGGACGATCGCCACGGCCTCGTCATCGGAGTCGATGCGCGCGGTGCCGGTCGAGATCGCCCACCAGGATCCGTCCATGTCGAGCGGACCGATGACGCCGGGGGAGGCCGGGTTGATCGCCCAATAGTGGATCGACGGCGGATGCGGGATGAGGCGCGCCAGGCGCCTCGAACGGAACGACACGTTCACGTTGGGCCGTCCGCCGGACTCGCCCTCGTAGCGGGCGCCCATGGCGGGGCGGACGATGCTGCGCGGTCCGTCGGCGCCGACCAGCCACTCGGCGGTCAGCGTGCGCCGGAGGCCCGAGGCCTCCTCGATCACGACGTGCGCGAGATCCGTATCCTGGCCCGCCTCGACCGCCGTCCAGCCCAGCAGCAGGTCGATGCCCTCGCGCTCGGCGATGAGGTCGCGCAGCGCGACTTCGACGAGTCCCTGGCTGATCTGCTGTCCGCGCTCAGGCGACACGTGAGAAGGAGTGGCCAGGCCCAGGCAGGCGACGATGTGCGTGATCTCGGCACCGGTGGCGGTCTCGGCGAAGGTGGCCCGGTGCGACCAGTCCGGACTCAACGGCGCGATCCGGCGGATGCGTTCCGCTCCGCCCCAGCGCCGCAGCAGCTCCATCGTGCGCGCCGAGGTCGTCTTCGCCCGCGGGCGGGAGTGCTCCACGACGACGCGCGGCTCGATCACGACGCAGCGAACGCCGTGGTGGTTCAGCTCGAGGGCCGTGGTGAGGCCGACCGGCCCACCTCCCACGATGATCACCGGATGGTCGGCCGTCATCGGATCTCCTGTCTTCGTCACGTCGGGCTGGCGAGCACTCGGTCGTCGTGGAGGCCAATGCGCCGGATCTGGCATGATCCTGGACTGCGGGTGGCGCGGAGACCGGGAAGGTTTCATTGAGTGGTAACGTCGCGCCATGACCTCGGAACCGCGGCGCGGCGGACGCCCCGCGCAGGGCGAGCCCGTGCTGGACCGCGCGTTCCGCCTCCTGGACGCGTTCACGGGTGCCGAATCCGCCCTCCGGCTGAGCGACCTCAGTGCGCGGGCGGGGCTGCCGATCAGCACCGCGTTGCGGCTGGCGCAGCGGCTGGCTCGGCTCGGCGCCCTGGAGCGCCTGCCCGACGGCACGTTCACGATCGGGATCCGCATGCTGACCTATGCGGCGCGCGCCCCGCGCGGGCACGGGCTGCGCGCGGTCGCTCTCCCGTACATGGAGGATCTGCACCGTGCGACCGGTCAGCACGTGCAGTTCGTGGTGCAGGAGGGCACGGATGCGGTCATCGTCGAGCGACTCTCCGCGCAAGACGCAGTGAAGGCTCTGTACGGCCCTGGCGCGCGCATTCCGCTGCACGGGACGGGGGCGGGCACCGTGCTGCTCGCGCACGCCCGTCCGGAGTTCGTCGCCGCCTATCTGGAGCGCCCGCTCGTGCTGGAACCGGAGGGGATCGTCGTCGAGCCCGCCGATCTGCGCGAGCGCATCGCGAGGATCCGCGCGCAGGGGTACGCGCAAATGGAACGGTCGGTGCCGGCTGCGGCGACCGTGGCTGCACCCGTGTTCGACCGCACGGGCGCCTGCGTGGCCGCCCTCTCCGTCGTCGGCATGCCGGGCTCGGTGGAACTGCGGATGGCGGGGCCCACCGTGGTCGCGGTCGCGCGGGNNCCCGCGCAGCCCCGGTCGTCGAGCACTGACGCGTCCCCGCGTGCTTCGCCGGGTCAGGGCGGCGCCGACTCGGAGCGCGATCGTCGTATTTCAATCATTGAAATCCTGGATCCGCATCTCCTCTCCCGTTTCCTACGGTGGGAACCAGCATTGAAGGAGATACAGACATGGGCGAAGACACCGGAGGCGTGCGGCCGAGGCTACGGTTCCAGGGCGACTGGGGCGGGGCCAACCTGCACCGCGCCTCGGGATGGCTCGCGCAGTGGGTGTGGGACAACAGCCACGATCATCGCTTCTCCGTGGTCTACACCGGGCGGGGCATGGGTGACAACGTCGCGGCGGTGTCCCGCGGCGACGTCGACATCGCGTTCGCCACTCCGGCAGCGTTCGCGAAGCTCGCTCTCGACGGACGCGGTCCGTTCCAGGACCGCCCGTTGGCGAACCTCCGCGCCCTCGCCGTCCTGCCGCATCGGGACGCGATGATCCCCGTCGTCCGCACGGACCTGGGCATCGGCACCCTCGCCGAACTCGCCGCCTCCGACCTGCCGCTCCGGGTCTCGCTCGGGGTCGACGATCCCGACGGCTTCATGGGCTTCGGCGCCGACATCGTGCTGCAGGCGGCAGGTGTCGACCTCGACAGGATCATTGCCCGCGGCGGCACGGTGACCCGTCACGAACAGCCCTTCGATGCGATCGCGGATCTGCGTGAAGGACGAGCCGACGTCATGGTCTCCGAGGCGATCATGACGCCTGACTGGCGTGCGCTCGCCACAGAGCAGGACGTGACCTTCCTCAGCCTGTCCGCCGCAGAGGCTGCCGCGCTGCAGGACCGCTGGGCGCTCGGCACCATCGAGATCCCGGCTGGCTACTTCCCCGGCACCGAGCATCCGATCACGGCGCTGGACTACTCCGACTGGATCTGCGTCACTACGACCGCGCTGGACGACGAGACCGCCGCGCTGCTTGCGCGGGCCGTCGTCGAGGACAGCGAGCAGTTCGCGCGCAGTTACCGCCACCTGCCGGTCGACTACTCGCCGTTGCGGTATCCGATCGACGCGCGCGCCGCCTCGACGACCCCGATCCCGCTGCATCGGGCCGCCGCCGCCGTCTACGCGGCCGCGCTCGAGTCCACCCAGACCGGCTCGCACGCCCAGAACGACTCATCCACCCGGAACGACTCACCTGGACAGAGAGAAGGGGATCGACGATGATCGCCGCCGTTGCCAAAGCCGAGGATCTCAGCCGGCTGTTCCTCGAGGAGGTGCCCGACCCGGTGCCCGGTGCGGACGATGTGGTCGTGCGCGTCGGCGCCGCGGCGTTCGCGGCCGGCACCTTCCGCCTGCTCCCCACACCGGCCTTCCCGCTCCTGCCCACGATCCTGGGGCACGAGATCGCGGGGGAGGTCGTCGAGATCGGCGCGGACGTCGACCCCGGGCTCCTCGGCGCGCGGGTCCGCGTGCATCCGCTGCTGGGCTGCGGAACCTGCGAATACTGCGCCGCGGACGACGAGATGCTCTGCGCGGAGCATTCGATGATGGGGCACGCCTCGTTCGGCCCTCGTGCCATCACGCATTATGAGCGCTACCACAACGGCGGTCTGGCCGAGAAGGTGCTGGTGCCGGCGGCCAACATCGACGTGCTTCCGGATGACATCAGCACCGACCTCGCCGCGAAGATCCACGACATCGCGAATGCGTACCGTGCGCTCACCAAGGCTCGGTTGCGGCCGGGCAGCACGCTCGCCGTCACGGCCGCGACAGGCGCGATGGGCACGTCGACGATCCTGCTGGCGCCGTACTTCGGTGTGTCCCGCGTCGTCGCCATCGGGCGGGACGCGGCCCGCCTCGAGGACGTGCGGCAGCTCGATCCTGACCGAGTGGTCACCGTCGAACTCGACGACGAGGACAGTCCGGAGACCGTGGTCGGCCGGGTCCGGGCTGCGGCGGGCGGTGGCGTCGACGCAGTGATCGACTTCCTGCCCAGCGGGAACGGATTGACGAAGGTCTTCGGCAGTCTCAGGGACGGCGGTCGGATCGTGCATATGGGCATGAACAGCGATCCTCTGTTCATCCCCCAGATCGCGATGTCGGTGCGCTGCATCAGCTTCATCGGGACGCGTAGCTGCACGCGCGCCGATGTGAAGGAAGTGCTGCGCATCGTCGCCGCCGACCCGGCGTCGTTCGAGCGC
Source organism: Microbacterium sp. 22242 (assembly GCF_052045495.1). Classification (NCBI taxonomy): domain Bacteria; kingdom Bacillati; phylum Actinomycetota; class Actinomycetes; order Micrococcales; family Microbacteriaceae; genus Microbacterium; species Microbacterium sp. 22242. The sequence continues at coordinate 80,281 of NZ_JBQEOZ010000012.1, forward strand.
CTGATCACCCACCGTTATCCGCTGAGCCGCGTGAATGAGGCCCGCCGGGTCCTCGAATCCCGATCCGAACCGGTCTGGATGTCGGTCATCCACCCGGACGATGAGTCCGATTTCACCGCATCCCGAGGACGACAGGAGACGAGCGCATGACGCGCATCGAAGAGCACTGGAGCACGTTTCCCTACGACAAGGCGCCGCGAGTGATCCGTCGCGATGAGGAGGGCATCCTCACGAAGCCGGAACTCAGGTTCAAGCCGATTCTGGATCACCAGCGGATCCAGGTGATCCACTTCCCAGCGACCTTCGAGCCGACCGAATTCGCGATTCCGCGCCCGGTCTACGAGAGCCACTACCTCCGCATCGAATGGCAGACGATGCCGGGCAGCCGGCAGCCGTTTTACCACCGCAACACGGATGTGGACGAGCTGTCGTTCCAGGTCGACGGCACGCGCAGTCTCATCACCGAGCTCGGTCTGGCGACGCTCCGGCCGGGAGACTATACGCGCCTGCCGGTCGGCATCACGCACGACAACTACTCGCCGGACGACATCCACGTGCTCTTCTATTTCCCCGCCCCGGTCACCGAGCTCATCGGATCCCATCGGCAGAGCGAGATCGTGATCCCGCCACAGTCCTGGGAAGCGTCGAACCGGCCCGAGCTGGTGACGGAATGCCTGGGCGGTCCGGAGCACGACATCACGCTGAGCGAGCTGCACGAGGACAACATCTGGAATCGTGTGCACGAGACCGATGAGCGTCTGGAGATCCTGCGCGTCGACGAGGACGCCCAGGGCACCACCTGGCTGTACGGCTCGGATGAGCTGCTCATCGGCCAGAGCGATCTTCGTGACGACAAAGGGCTCGTCTACCTGCGCAACCACAACGCGGAAGAGATGCAGTACCAGATCAGCGGCGAGCGTCTGCTCGTCACTCAGCGCGGCATGGTCCGACTCGTTCCGGGCGACTTCGTGCGGATCCCGCTCGGGGTCGCGTACACCAACATCGTCAAGGGCGCCAGCAAGCACATCCGCGTCTGCTCGGCGAAGACCTCTCTGCAGGTCGTCGACGGCGTCGAGTGCGTCCGGGCCGCGGTGCCGCAGATCGCCGAGTCGACCGGAGAAGCCGTGCCGGTGGACTTCGAGGCGCTCGCCGCGGCCCGCGCCGAGATCGGCTGACCCGTGCCCGGACACCAGAACGTCGGCGCCGTCTCCGAAATCGGCTACGTGTCGATGCGCACCCGCGACCTTTCGGAGTCGATCGCGAACGCGGTCGACGTATTCGGCCTGCACGAGACAGCGTCAGACGGGCGGAAGGCGTTCATCACGGCGCAGAACAAGCATCACGAGCTCGTCTACACCCAGGCTGACGAGGATGCGATCGATCACATCGGGCTTGTCGTCTCGAGCGCGGGGGAGCTCGACGCCGTCCGCGCCAAGGTGGACCGAGGAGGCTACCGGGTCGTGTCGGAGCAGCCGATCGAGGACCACATCGAGCAGGGGTTCGCGTTCGTGGGTCCCGAGGGCTACACGTGGCAGCTCTACACGGAGAAGCTCGACTACTGCATGCGCAAGCGCGGTTCGCTGACCCCGGATCGGCTGGGGCATGTGAACATCAAGTCACGCAATGCGCCGGCGATGCGCGACTTCCTGACCGAGGTGTTCGATTTCCGCGTGTCGGACGCGATCGGCATCGACAACTTCTTCATGCGCTGCAACGACGATCACCACGGCATCGCGATCTTCTCCTCGAGCGATCTCGGTCTGCACCATCACGCCTGGCAGGCCGGGAACGTCATGGATCTCGGTCGGCTCGGCGATCGTCTGGCCCGCCGGGGAGCGCGTCTGGCATGGGGACCGGTGCGGCACGGCGCGGGCGACAACATCGCCGTGTACTTCATCGAGCCGAACGGCGCTGTGATCGAGTACTACTGCGACATGGAGACCATCCGCGACAAAGAGCGCCCTGCACGGGTCTGGGACCCGGAGGACCTGTACTGGATCAACCAATGGGATGGTCAGGTCCCCGCGGGCATCCTCGACTTCGGCGTCGTGCCGGTCGAGCGCTGACCGGGTCCGATCTCTCCTTCCTTAATTCTGGGTAGAAAGCAGCAGGACATGCGTCTCGCGAATCTCGACGGCCGTGCCGTCATCCTCACGACCGACACGACCGCCTTCGACGTCGCCGACGCGAGCGAGGGGCGCTTCGGCCCTGACATTCAGGGCATCTACGACGACTGGGACGACTTCACAGCGTGGGCCGGGACAGCGTCGAGTGCGGAGATCGCCCTCGAACAGGGCAGGCTCGGCCCGGTCTCGCCGCGGCCGTTGCAGTCGCTCGGGATCGGACTCAACTACGCCGACCACGTGACCGAGAGCGGATTCGGCCGTCCGGAGAAGCTCCCGCCGGTCTTCCCCAAGTTCCAGTCGTCGATCGTCGGTCCGTACGAGACGGTCGCGCTCGTGCCCGGCGGGCGGACGGACTGGGAGGCGGAGCTCGTCATCGTCATCGGCCGGACCGCTCACAGCATCGCGGAGGGCTCCGGCTGGGACTACGTCGCCGGGGCGACGGTGGGCCAGGACCTGTCGGAGCGCGCCACGCAGCTGGAGGGTCCCGCGCCCCAGTTCGGGCTCGGGAAGTCCTTCCCCGGATACTCGCCGCAGGGGCCGTGGCTCGTGACGCCCGATGAACTGCCGGACCGTGACGACCTCGGCATCACCGGCACACTGGACGGCGAGGTCGTACAGACCGGCCGCACCAGCCAGATGATCTTCCCGGTCGGGGTGCTCATCGAGAAGCTTTCGCAGATCCTAGTGCTGCAGCCCGGCGATGTGATCTACACCGGAACGCCGTCTGGAGTCGGCTTCACGCGCGAACCGGAATGGCTCATCCAGCCCGGGCAGACTCTCGTCACCACGATCGAGGGAATCGGGACGATCCGGCAGACCTTCACCGGATAGCTGTCTCGTCAGCCATCGGGATCGTCGCCGGCGAATCCACAGTCTGGCTGGCCCCACAGATCCAGCGATGACGAGCTCACCGCAAGACGAAGGTGTTCTCCGGCGACGCCCTCGGGGACCCGGCTCCGGTCCTGTACTCACGACACAATCAGCAAGGGACCTCGTCGCGGAGCTCACGTCGCACACGGATCCGGGTCGGGTGCTCTCGGGCCAAGGTCTTCGACGCCGGCGCACACTCTTACTGATCGACGGACTCGGACGTTCGTGCCAGGTGTCGGAACGGTGGCGCCGCCCAGGGGAGTCTCAGGGGAGCGGGGGACTCCGCGCACGCCGAAATACCGCATGCATGAGCCGCCATTCGCCCGCAGGATCACGCGACCTGAGTGCCTGAAAAGGCCCTGCTAAGGTGGAGTCCTCGCAAGGGGACTGAGGGTTCAAATCCCTCCGTCTCCGCCATTTTTTACCGGATCAAAGACTGTTTTCCGTGTCTTTGATCCCTTCTCGTCCTCGTTGCTGTCGTCGTCTTCGCTGGCACAGGGGTCCCGAGGGAGCCCGGCTGGCGATTGAGGCGTTTCAGCGCCTCGATGTTCTGCTGCTCTCCGAGCACGTGGACATAGGCGGGGAGGACGGTTCGCGGGTCGTCCCCGAGCCGTTCAGCGACCTGGGCGGACTTGTAGGCTGGCGTCGTGGGGAGCCAATGGAGGACCGAGGATGCCGGGGTCCTCGCGGTGCGGAAAGCGGCGAACGAGGCTGGGGTCATCAGTCGCGAGCAGACAACGCACGACTTCGGCGTGGACATCCATTTGGAGTTCACGGACGAACGAGATGATGCGACTGGCAGGCTGCTTGCCATCCAAGTCAAGACCGGCAGCTCGTACTTTGCCCACGCAACTGAAGCCGGTTGGTGGTTCTACGTCGATGAGAAGCACGAGAACTACTGGCTCGGACACTCGCTTCCGGTCGTCCTCGCGTTGCACGACGACCGAGACGGCAACACCTATTGGGCCCGTGTCGTGCCTGAGACGCTCGAGCGCACGATGAGTGGCGCTTCCAAGATTCTGGTGCCGTCATCACAGGTACTCGACACAGGCGCATTCGAGCGGATCTCGAGGTTCGCGACACGCCGCGCGGTGGCCGCTACTGGCGCCTTTCGCGACTCGCCAAATCGCCATCGCGTCGTGATGCGGGAGGCGATGCAAGGGGCTGCTAGGGATGACGCACGGATCGCCTTCGAGTTGTCACGAGGCACTGGCTCGCTCAAGACGACGCCGACGATGTACCACATGGGCGACCCGATGGGACGTTACGTCCTGACGGCCTATCGTGAGTTCGACGAGTTCCTGGCGATGGTCATTGTTGTCGAGCACCTGACTGCCCTCAACAAGCTGGTGCGGTCGGCGAACGAACCGCCGGTTACGCTGAAGGAATTGCTCTCCGGCTTCGGCTTTGCGATGCCGAACGACGCACATCCCGACGAGACAGACAACCTGAAGCAATACATCGTCGCGAACGCCTCCATCTACTGGGGATCGCCCCTATAGCGCACCATCTGGCGCTGGTTCGGCTCACGTGCACGACGGGTACGAATTCGGCCAGGCGTGACGGATGTCGGGTCTGGTCGTACTCCCGGAGCAGATCGGTGTACGTACGCTTCTCGATATCCCAGCCACTATGGGGCACCACTGAAGAGCACCACGGCTGGTCATCCGGCTTGAAGAACTCGGAGTCCCCGGCACAGGTGGCGGGGACCCGAAGGATCACCCGTCGCGCGGCCCGTCGATCCGGGATGCGGCCTCTGCCTCGGCGCATCTTCGCGACCGCAGCCGGAGACGGGCGAAGAAGTCCTCGATGATGAGCCGCCCCTCCACCCGATCGCAGACGAAACGGTGGGGTCCATCCGGCCGGTAGGTGGCAGCCTGCGGTCCCAGTGCCGAGAGCGCAAGAGGCGCGCTGTCGCCGAGGGGCCAGATCGGGTCCACCACGATGCCGGGAGGCAGCGGCAGGTTCGCGTAGCGCTCCCAGAGCCACGCGCCGATCGCGCCCGCCGAGGTGAGCCGGTCTTCGAGCTCCGCCACGGTGAGCGAGATGCTCCGGTACGCCTCCAGCGGGAATGAGCAGATGGTCAACGCGTCGTGCGAGAAGACGAAGTCGTGGGCTGCCGGGTCGGTGTCGCGGTTGTACTCGAACTGGCCGGGGTCGGCGGACCCGCCCACCCACGCCAGTGTCACCGCGTCGACGATGCCGGGATCGGTGCGGAGGGCGTCGGCGACGTTCGTGAGCGGGCCGCCGCAGACGATGAGCAGCGGGGAGCCTTCGCGACTCCCGCGCGCTTCCTGAACCATTCGTGCCGCAGCAGCCGATTCACGACGCTCTCCGCGGAAGACCTCATCGCGGCCCGGGGCGGTCGCGCCCGGACCATCCTCACCCATGAGTCGCAGCAGCTGATCTGCCGCTGTCGCGCCCTGCAGGGCGGTTCCGGCCGGGTCGCCGAAGACCGGACTGAGCGAGGAGCTCGTCACGGCGACGACCTCATCGGTGGGGGACAGCAGATGATGGGCGAGCGCCGCGAGCCCGTCGGGGTCGCCCGCCCAGTCGTTGTCGATCAGGACACGGTGCCGCTCGAGGTGGTACCGCATCCGCTCACACCGAGACGGGCGCGGAGCGCAGCCGGGAGACCTGCTCGGCGAAGACGCCGGCACTCGGCTTCGCGGTCCTCTCGAACGTGTTCCGGTCCACGGACAGAAGGCCCAGCTCGGGTCCGTAGCCGAAGATCCACTCGAAGTTGTCCATCAGCGTCCAGTGGCAGTAGCCGAGGACGGGCGTGCCCCCGGCGATCTGCTCGCCGAGCGCGTCGAGGGCGGCAGGGATGAAGCCGGCACGCAGCTCATCGTGCTCGGTCTGGATCCCGTGCTCGGTCACCAGCACGGGCACGCCGGAGACCTCGTGCGCGTACCGTACGGCTCCCGCGAGCGACGCGGGCTCGACGGCGGTCCCCATCCCGTTGCGGGGCCCGTCGGGGACGACTTCACCGTCCGGGCCGTGATACGTGCGCTCGTAGTTCTGGACGCCGATGAAGTCGTCGTCGCGCGCCACCCGCAGCCAGTGGTCGTACACGGCCGCACGTCGCGCGTCCCGGCGGTGCTCGCCTCCCGGGAGGGCCACCTCATCGCTCATCGCGATCGAGACGCCGACCGGGAGGTCGCCGCGGCGCGCCTTGATCGCCTCCCGCGCTGCGCGATGCGCGACGGTGAAACCCGCCTGGAAGTCGTCCTGGGCTGCCGCCGGGATCACGTTGGAGGCGAAGTACCTGTCGCTGCCGGCAGCGCGAGCCGCGGCCGCGAGCATCTCGATCTTCACCGCCTCCGCCTCGGCAGGCAGCTTGCCGCCGGCCTGGAGGAGCTGCTCGAGGTTGGGCTCGTTGAGCGTCACTGCCGCGGTGATCCGATCGCCGAACCTGCCCATGACCCGGTCGCACTGCGCCGCGAAGAGCTGCGCGGCGTCCGGCGCGAGCCAGGAGCCGGCCGCCGAGAACCAGTGCGGCGAGGCGAAGTGGTTGAAGGTGACGATCGGTGCGAGACCTCGCTCGTGACAGCCGTCGATCACGCGCTCGTAGTGGTCGAGTGCCGCTTCGGAGACCTCTCCCCGCCGCGGCTCGATCCGTGCCCACTCGACGGAGAACCGGAAGGCGGTCAGACCCATGCCGGCGACCGTGTCGAGGTCGGCGGGCCAGAGCTCGTAGCCGTTGCAGGCCGAGCCGCTCGGCTCCCGGAAGAGGGTCGGCGTCGTGTGCTCGAGGAACCAGATGTCGCTGTCGACGTTGCCCCCCTCGTTCTGATGACCGGCCATGGCGACGCCCCAGAGGAATCCGGGCGGGAATGCGGTGCTCATCGAGCCCCCTTCACGAACAGGATGACGATGCCGCCGAGCACGGCGGAGATCGCGCCGGCGAGGAACAGGGCGGCGAAGTTCTGGTTCCCGGCGGTGACCACACCGACCGCGAGGAGCGCAGGCGCGAGCGCCGACACGATCGAGACGGGCAGGTTGTCTGCCACCTTGATGATGCCGAGATCCTTGGCCGGGTTGTCGGGGTCGGGCAGCACGCGTGTCGCGAGGGCGAGCTCGACCGCGAAGTACACGCCCTGGCCGATGGCCACGACGCCGCATGCCACGAGGTACAGCGGGAAGGTGGGAGCCATGGCGGCGAAGATCAGCCCGGCGCCGAGGATGATCGCCGCGACGACGATGAAGGGCTTGCGCACGCCGAGACGGTCGCTGAGCTTCGCGATCAGCGGAGCGATGAGCAGCGAGATCACGACGTTGATCACGACGGTGGCGAGGATCGCGCTGCCCAGCTGGGCGGGCTTCAGGTGGAGGTGCATGAGCAGGAAGATCGCCTGGTATCCGTTGAGCGCGGCCACACCCGAGAAGACCAGCATGCGGCTCGTGAACACCCACGTGAAGTCCGGGAACCGGACCGGGTTGACCCAGTAGACGCTGAGGAGTTTGCGCAGGTCGACCTTCGCCCGCACGACCCGGACCTGGGGGTCTGCGACGACGAGGGCGAGGAGCAGGTTGCCGATGATCCCGAGCGCCGTCGGGATGCCCACGAGCGGGAGCAGGTCGGCGCCGAACGGCTGGGCGACGGCCATGCCGAGGAGGGCGCCCATCGCGGTCGAGAGGCTCACGAAGGCCGAGGCGGGGCCGCGACGGTTCGGCGGGAGCTGGTCGGCGATGAGCGCGGTGACGGCGACGACGGAGGCCACGTTGCCCAGAGTCAGGAACACGTGCGCCAGCACGTACAGCGCGACGTTCGGAGCCGTGATGAGCAGGATGCCGCCGAGCGCGAAGAACGCGGCCGAGGCGATGAGGAGGGGGCGGCGCCGCCCGATCCGCAGCTGGGAGCGGTCGCTCAGCGCGCCGAGAGCGGGCAGCGCGACCAGCGTGAGAACGCCGACGATGCTGCTCGACAGCGAGATGATGCTGGTCGCGCTCCGGGCGTCGATGGCCTCCGCCTTCAGCGTGAGCGTGAGCAGCGCGGCTGTGAGCAGGGCTGCGCCCGAGCCGACGGAGGCGGCGACGAGGAAGAAGACGAAACCGCGTCGTGGGCGGACCCGCGGGTCGAACGCTTCGGTAGGGGTGGGGTCAGCGAGCGAAGACTCGCGGGAGAACGGGGAGGTGGTCATCGGGCTTCCTTGCCTTGAGTTCCAGCCGCTATCGGCGGTTGACGGCGAAGCTAGCACGAAAATCTGAAGGGTTTCAACTTTTTGTTCCGATGGTGCTACCGTGCTGGCATGGCAGGTCCCAGAGGCGAGTACCGCAAGTCCGCCGATCGACGCGCGCAGATCATCGAGGCGGCCTTCGACGTCTTCTCCCGCGGCGGTTACACGGCGACCTCCGTCAACGAGATCGCGAGGACGGTCGGGATGACGCAGACCGGCCTCCTGCATCACTTCGCCGGCGGCAAGCTCGCCCTTCTCGAGGCGGTCCTCGACAGCCGCGACCAGAAGGCCGAGAGCACCCTGCAGGGACGGACCGGCCGCGATTTCCTGGCGGGCCTCGTCGACATCTCGCGCGCCCAGGCGGGACAGCGCGGGGCCGTCCAGCTCTACACGATCCTCTCCGCGGAGGCCACGGACCCGGCGCACCCGGCGCACGATCACTTCCGCGAGCGGTTCCAGCGCATCGCGGACGCGGTCACGGCCGCTCTCGAGGAGACCCGTGAGAGCGGCGGGCTCCGCGCCGACGTCGATCCGCGCAAGGCAGCCCTGTCCATCCTCGCCATGACCGAAGGTCTCGAGCTCCTCTGGCTCAACGGCTTCGACGTCGACATGGCCGAGGACGTCCGCCGGTTCATCGGCGCGTACCTCGTCCAACCCCTGTAGGAGCAGCATGAGCATCGTCACCCGCCCGGTCACCGTCGAGCACCACCGCGAGCCGCTGGGGATCGGCGAGGCAGAGCCGCGCCTGTCCTGGGTCACCGACACCGACGAGCCCGGGTGGGCCCAGGCCGCCTATGAGCTGGAGGTCGCCGACCCGGACCACGTGGTTCCGGTCTTCACGACGGGGCGCGTGGAATCGCCGGATCAAATCCTCGTCGGGTGGCCGGCCGAACGGCTGGGGAGCCGCGCTCGCCGCGTCGTCCGCGTGCGGGTCTGGGGAGGGTCCGCAGGCCGGCCGGGGCCGTGGAGCGAGCCGACGGTGCTGGAGATCGGCCTGCTCGATCCGGATCTCTGGCAGGCCGTGCCGATCTCGCCGGTGCTGCCGTCCGCCGGCGACGGCGGTGAGCCCGCGGCGTGCCTGCGCGGGGTGGTGACGATTCCCGGTGACGTCGCCCGCGCCCGCGTGCGCGCGACCGCGCACGGGGTGATGACCCTCCGGCTGAACGGCCGCCGAGTGGGCGAGGACGTCCTCCACCCGGGATGGACGAGCTACGCGGAACGGCTCCGCTATCGGACCTGGGACGTCACGTCCCAGCTCCGCGAGGGCGCCAACGTCCTGGCCGTCCAGCTCGCCGACGGATGGTACCGGGGCTACCTCGGCTTCGGCGGCCTCCGCGACGTCTACGGCGACACGACCGCCGCTCTGGTGCAGCTGGAGGTCGAGCACCGCGACGGTTCCCGCACCGTCGTCGGCACCGACGGATCCTGGCGTTCGGCTCTCGGTGCGGTCACCCGCGCCGATCTGTACATGGGCGAGACGTACGACGCCCGGCGTGAGCTCGCCGACTGGGCCGAGCCGGGGTTCGACGACAGCGATTGGGACCCGGTCGCGGTGACCTCCTTCGACCTCTCCCGTCTCGTCGCGCCGGACGGGCCGCCGGTCAGGAGGACCGAGGTCCTCCCGGCCCGGTCTCTGTTCCGGTCGCCGTCGGGCAAGCTGCTCGTGGACTTCGGACAGAATCTGGTCGGGCGCCTGCGCGTCCGCGTCCCCGCCGCCGAGCCGGGAACCGTGATCACCTTCCGCCACGCGGAGGTCCTCGAGGGCGGGGAGCTCGGCGTGAGGCCCCTGCGCCGCGCGCGGGCGACCGACGAGGTGATCTGCGCGGGGGAGGCGTTCACCTGGGAGCCGGAGTTCACCTTCCACGGGTTCCGCTACGCCGAGGTCGAGGGATGGCCAGGCGAGCCGACGGCCGACGACCTGGAGGCCCTGGTGCTGCATACGGACATGCGCCGGCTCGGCACGTTCGAGACCGGGCATGCTCTGCTCGACCGTCTGCACGAGAACGTGGTCTGGGGGATGCGGGGCAACTTCCTCGACGTCCCCACGGACTGCCCGCAGCGCGACGAGAGGCTCGGCTGGACGGGTGACCTCCAGACGTTCGCACCGACAGCCGCCTACCTCTACGACACCGGCGGAATGCTCAGCGGCTGGCTCGCCGACCTCGCCGCGGACCAGCGCCAGGACGGGGACGTCCCCGTCTACATCCCGTGGGCCGACGTCGACCCCCAGCTGCCGCCGCTGGAGGCGGAGGCCGGCTGGGGCGACGCGGCGACCGTGGTGCCGTGGACGCTCTACGAACGGTACGGCGACGAAGGAATCCTGCGTCGTCAGTGGGCCTCGATGACCGCCTGGGTGGATGCGCTCGCCGCGCGCGCCGGAGCGCGCATCGACTTCCCGGGTGGCGGCATGTCGTTCGGGGACTGGCTCGACTCGTCCGCGCCCGACGACCAGCCGTGGGCCGCCCGTCTGCCCTGGCAGGCGGTCGCCACGGCCTATCTCGCACGCTCGGCCCGGATCCTCGCCGGCACCGCCGACGTCCTGGGCGAGACGGACGCCGCCCGACGTTACGCGGAGCTCGCCGACCGGTGCGCCACCCGCTACCGCGACGAATACGTGACGCCGACCGGCCGCGCCGCTTTCCCCTCGCAGACCGCCTATGCGCTGGGCATCGCCTTCGGCCTCCTCTCCCCGGAGCAGCGCGATCACGCCGGCGAGCTCCTCGCGGGTCAGGTCGCCGCGGACGGCTTCCGGATCGGGTCCGGCTTCCTCGGCACGCCGTGGGTCTGCGACGCACTCGCGGACACCGGTCACGTCTCGACCGCGTATCGGCTCCTGCTCCAGACGGAGTGCCCCTCCTGGCTGTACGCGGTCACCATGGGCGCGACGACCGTGTGGGAGCGCTGGAACTCGATGCTGCCCGACGGGCGCATCAACCCCGGCGAGATGACGAGCTTCAACCACTACAGCTTCGGGTCGGTGGCCGACTTCCTGCACCGCCGCGTCGCCGGTCTCGCGCCGCTCTCGCCGGGCTACCGGCACAGCCGGATCGCACCGCTGCCGTCGCCGGATCTCGGCTGGGTCCGCGCCTCGCACGAGACGCCCTACGGCCGGCTGGCCGTCTCCTGGTCGCTCGAGGGGCAGCGGTTCTCGCTCGAGGTGGTCGTCCCTCCCTCGACGACGGCCGAGGTGCTCCTCCCCGACGGCTCGGCGCCCGCGATCGTCGCCTCGGGCGTTCACCGCCTCGAATGCCGGTTCGTGCCCGACGAGGCGGCGGCGCCTCCGGAGACCTTCGAAGCCCCGTCCGTGGCCTGAGTCCGTCCTACTGCCGGGCCACGGTGGACCCGCGGATGACGAGCCGGGCCGGCAGATGGTGCACGCCGTCGCCGATGTCGGCTCCGTCGATCGCTTCGAACACGCGGCGTGCGGCCTGTCGTCCTAGTTCCTGGAGGTTGGCGTCGATGCTGGTGAGCTCCGGGCGGGAGTTGGTGGCCAGCACCTCCCAGTTGTCGTAGCCGACGACGGCGACATCCTCCGGGCAGCGACGGCCCGTGTCGCGGAGGATGTCCAGCACGCCGCGCGCGATCTGATCGGAACCGCAGAACACCGCGTCCACGTCGGGATGCCGCTCGAGCAGCATCGCGGCGGCGTCGCGGCCCCAGTGCTCCGTCCAGGCCGAGAACATCGGCTCCCCGACGAGCTCGAGGCCGGCGTCCGCCAGCGCGGCGCGCGCCCCTTCGAGGCGGTCCTGCGCGGCGGCGTAGGCGGGGTCGCCGGTGATGTGCGCGATCCGCGTGCGGCCGCATGCGATCAGATGCTCGATCGCCGCGCGCCCGCCGGCCCGGTTGTCCGGAGTGAGGGAGAGATCGCGCGGGTCGTCGGATGGTGCGTAGGCGTACACGACCGGAACGGGGATGTCCTCGCCCAGTGAGGGTCGCGGGTCCGTCTGCCGACCCACCACGATGATGCCGTCGACGCGGCGGCTGAGCAGCGCCTTGAGGTGGTGCTGCTCTCGGATGCTGTCGCCCCGGGCATCGCACAGGAAGACGCTCACCTGACCGGCACCGAAGGCGTCTTCGGCTCCCATCAGGATCGGGATCATGAAGCGGCCTTCCAGGTCGCTCGTGAGCAGCCCGACGGTGCCCGTGCGCCTGGCCAGGAGCCCCCGTGCCACTGCGTTGGGCGTGAACGAGAGCTCCTCCGCGATGGCGAGGACGCGCGTCCGGGTGGCCCGCGAGACGTCGTCCCGATCGTTCAGAGCCTTCGACGCGGTCGCGATCGAGACGCCCGCCCGACGTGCGACGTCACTCAGTGTCGCCGCTCGGGGAGCCGATGCGTTCATCTCCACCCTCGCTTTCGTCCCTGTCTAAACGTTATCGCGAAATTCTCTTGACATCATCCCTGGGCCCCGGTTAGCGTACCGAAATGGGTTTCGGAAATTTCGAAACCCGGCACCCAGCACCGGCGGCCCGGTCCCTTTCCCGGGGGAGGTCCGCTCAAAGACGAGCAATGAGGAGACCAGCACCATGATCCATTCCGCACGCCGCTGGCGGGCCCTGGCGGCGGTCGTCGCCACCGGCGCGCTGATCGGCAGCCTCGCCGCGTGTTCCAGCGCCGCCACCTCTCCCGGCACGGCCGCCATCCCCGCCGGCGGAAAGGACGACGGCGCGAAGCTGACGCTCTGGACGCGCGCACCCCTGGAGAAGCAGGCGAAGCTGCTGGTCGCGGCCTACAACAGCACCCACAAGAACCAGGTCCAGCTCACCGTCGTCCCGAACGACGACTATGTCGCGAAGGTGGGTGCCGCGGCCGGATCGCACGGCCTGCCCGACCTGTTCGCGGCCGACATCGTGTACGTGCCGAACTGGGTGAAGCAGGGCCTGTTCCAGGACATCACCAAGCAGGTCGACGGCCTGTCCTACAAGGACTCCATCAACAAGGGCCACCTCGCCGCCGGCACCTATCAGGGCAAGGAGCACGTTCTGCCGTTCGTGCTCGACCTGTCGATGATGATGTGGAACAAGCAGATCTTCAAGGACGCCGGTCTCGACCCCGAGAAGGCTCCCACGACGATGGCCGAGTACGCGACCGATGCGAAGCAGATCCAGTCGAAGCTGGGCAGCAAAGGCATCTCGGGCACCGCGACGGGCCTGAACTGCGGCGGATGCCTGGTCTTCACCTGGTTCCCGCAGATCTGGGCGGCGAAGCAGCAGGTGATGAACAGCGCGGGCAGCAAGTCCATGCTCGCCAGCGACACCGCCAAGTCGGTGTACTCGACGTGGGCGGACATGTGGAAGGCCGGTGCGGTGCTGCCCAGCTCGAAGGACGAGTCCGGCGCCACGTGGACCGCGGGCTTCACCCAGGGCAAGGTCGGCCTGATGCTCTATCCGGCCAGCCTGCTGTCCTCCACGCCGTTCGACGCGGGCGTGGCCGGCATCCCGAGCACGACCGGTGGCGCCTCGACGTTCGTCGGCGGTGACGGCATCGGCGTCTCCAAGGATTCGACCAAGGCCGCCGAGGCGTGGAACTTCCTCAGCTGGATGATGTCGGAGAAGGCCCAGGTGGGCGTGCTCGCCAAGGACGACGACGTCGTCTCGCGCTCCGACCTCGCGGACAACCAGTACTCCGCGAAGGATCCGCGCCTGATCACGATCAACAAGGTCGCAGGTCAGGGCGAGACGCCCGTCGCGCTCAACTTCCAGCAGGCGTTCAACGCGCCGGGCAGCCAGTGGGTGACCCTGGTGCGCGACGCCGTCCTCGGCGACACCGACAGCAAGGTCGCATCCGACAACGACGCGATCACACAGGTGCTCGGCCAGCAGTGACACCTGTTCCCGGGGGCGCGTCGCGGCGCGTCCCCGGGACCGATCCGGCTCCGACCAGGAAGGTTCCCATGTCCACCGATGTCGCCGTGCGCGCCACCCAAGCGAAGCCGCGCCGGTCCACGCGGGCCCGGCGCGAAGCCTGGCAGGGATGGGCGTTCGCATCCCCGACCGCGCTCTTCGTCGTCTTCGTGTTCGTCCTGCCGCTGCTGCTGGTGTTCCGGATGTCGGCATCCGACTGGCCGCTGCTGGCCGGCGATCAGGGCTGGAACATGCCCACCGACTACGCACAGGCCGTGGCGCACCGCCTGTTCTGGCCGTCGATCGGGTTCACGGTCGAGTACACGGTCATCACCACGATCCTGCTGCTGCTGATCGGCCTCGGACTCGCGATGCTGGTGCAGGAGTCCACGCGGTGGAAGTCGATCCTGCGCACGTCGTTCCTGGTGCCGAGCGCGCTGGGTCTGGCATCGGCATCCCTGCTGTTCTACGTGCTGTACTCGCCCTACGCCGGCCCGTTCGCGAGCCTGATGAAGGCGTGGGGCTTCGACTTCCTCGGCACGCCCCAGTGCGCGCTCTGGTCGACGGTGTTCCTCGTCGTGTGGAGGTATGCCGGGTTCTACATGCTGCTGATGCTCGTCGGCCTCCAGGGCATCCCGGACGAGGTGTACGAGGCGGCGCGTATCGACGGCTCGTCGCGCTGGCAGACCTTCCGGCACATCACGATCCCGCTGCTGCGCCCCACCCTGGCGCTCACCACGATCATGTGCGTGACCGGGTCGCTGCTCGCCTTCGAGCAGTTCTACATCCTGACCAAGGGCGGCCCCGACAACAGCACGATGACCGTCGTGCAGCTGATCTACCTGGTCGCGTTCCAGGGGCAGAACAACCTCGGCATCGCCGCGGCGCTGTCCGTCATCATCCTGGCCGCGCTCATCGTCATCAACATCTTCCAGCTGCGCGCCTTCCGCCGCCCGGACGAAAGCTGACCGCAATGACCACCATGCAGACCCGTTTCCCCGCGACCGAGCTGGTGCGCGTCGATCCGCCTCATCGGCGTCCCGGCCGCTCCCCGCTGCGGCGGGCCGCGCTCGGCACGCCGTACGGGGTGCTGACCACTGCGCTGGCCATCATCTTCCTGTATCCGCTCGTGTGGACCGCCGTCTCGTCGGTCTCGCCCGCGGCCGGCACCAGCCAGGTGCACGGCTGGGGCTTCGGGAACTACGCCTCGCTGGCCCGCTACCAGGCCGGCATCTGGGTGTATCTCGGGAATTCGCTGTTCGTCTCGCTGCTGACCGTGCTGCTGACGCTCACGGTGTCGCTGCTGGGCGGCTACGCGTTCGCGCGCTTCTCGTTCCCGGGCAAGAACGCCCTGTTCCTGACGACCCTCGCGATCCTCATGGTGCCGTACGCGACGCTGCTGATCCCGCTGTACGTGATCCTCAACGCGGTCGGCCTCAGCAACTCGCTGGTCGGCGTCGCGATCGTGCTCACGATGTTCCAGCTGCCGTTCGCGATGTTCATGATGCGCATCTCGGTCGAGTCCGTTCCCCGCGAGCTCGACGAGGCGGCCATGGTCGACGGATGCTCCGTGTTCGGAGCGCTGTGGCGGGTGCTGCTGCCGGCCGTCAAGCCGGGGCTCATCACCGTGGGGCTGTTCGCGTTCCTCGCGGCCTGGAACGACTTCATGGCGCCCCTCATCCTCATCACCGACACGAACAAGATGACGCTGCCGCTCGCGGTCGCCAACCTCCGCGTGCAGGTGCAGGGAGTCATCGACTACGGCGCCACCGAAGCCGGAGTCGTGGTGCTCGCGCTGCCCTGCATCGTCCTGTTCCTCGTTCTGCAACGCCACTACGTGCGCGGATTCATGTCCGGCGCCTTCAAGGGATGACATCCATGAGCATGACCACTTCCGCCACCCTCGCCGCACCCGTCGTGCCTTCGCGCAGTGCGCTGCGGCCACTCGGTCTGGGGCAGGTGCACATCGACGGAGGCTTCTGGGGGCACCGGCAGGACGTCAACGCGGCGGCGACCCTGCCGCACATCGCGGCGCGGCTCGAGTCCGAAGGCTGGCTGCCGAACTTCGACCTGGCCGCTCAGGGACTCCTTCCCGCGGGCCGTCGCGGGCGGGAGTTCGCCGATTCGGAGGTCTACAAGTATCTCGAGGCCGTCGCGTGGGAGATCGGACGCACCGGGGACGAGGAGCTGGAGGCCGGGTTCCGGGCGGTGGTCGCCCGGGTCGCCGCGGCCCAGGAGGCCGACGGATACCTCGACACCGAGTTCGGGCGACCCGGTCAGGCCGCGCGGTGGTCCGATCTGGAGTGGGGGCACGAGCTGTACTGCTTCGGCCACCTGTTCCAGGCCGCGGTCGCACGGCATCGCACCCGGCCCGACGCCGGCGACGGCCTCGTGGACGTGGCCGTCCGACTCGCCGATCTCGTCTGCGCGACGTTCGGCGAGAACGGCAATCAGGGCATCTGCGGGCATCCCGAGATCGAAGTCGGGCTCGTCGAACTCGGCCGGGCCCTCGGCCGGCGCGACTACATCGACCAGGCGGCGCTGTTCGTCGCGCGCCGTGGCCACGGCACCCTCGCCGACATCGAGTACGGCCGGGCGTACTTCCAGGACGACCAGCCGGTGCGGGACGCCCCGGTGCTGCGCGGACATGCCGTGCGGGCCAACTATCTCGCCGCCGGTGCCGCGGATGTCGCCGACGAGACCGGGGACGCGGACCTGCGCGATGCTCTGCGCCGGCAGTGGGAGCGAACGATCGCGCGGCGCACCTACATCACGGGCGGCCAGGGGGCGCACCACCAGGACGAGGCGTTCGGCCACGACTGGGAGCTGCCGCCGGAACGGGCCTACTCCGAGACCTGTGCCGGCATCGGCTCGGTGATGTTCGCCTGGCGGATGCTGCTCACCGACGGCGACGCGCGCTACGCGGATCTCATCGAACGCACGCTGTACAACGTGGTCGCCACATCGCCGAGCGCCGAGGGCACCGCCTTCTACTACACCAACACGCTGCACCAGCGTGTGCCGGGCACTCCGCCGGACCCCCAGGAGACGTCGCCGCGTGCGGCCTCCTCATTGCGGGCCCCGTGGTTCGAGGTGTCGTGCTGCCCGCCGAACATCGCGCGCACCCTCGCGAGCCTCGACGCCTACCTGGCGACGGCGACCGACGACGGAGTGCAGCTGCATCAGTACGCGCCGGCATCCGTTCGGACGACGCTCTCCGACGGGACTCGTGTCGCGTTCGACATCGACACCGCATACCCCGCGGACGGGGTCGTGCGGGTGCGGATCCTCGAGCCGGGGGAGTGGACGCTGGGCCTCCGCGTCCCGGGGTGGGCTGCAGGTGCGACGCTGACCGACGCCGGCGAGACGCGGGCGGTCGACCCGGGGTACGCCGCCGTTCGCCGCACCTTCGCCGCCGGCGATGTCATCGAACTGACCCTGCCGATGCAGCCACGCGTCGAGCGCGCCGATGGCCGGATCGACGCCGTGCGGGCGTGCTTCGCGATCGAACGCGGCCCGGAGGTCCTCGCGCTCGAATCGACGGACCTCGCAGCCGTGGGGGTCGCGGATGTCGCGGACCTGACCGGCGATGCGGCGCCCGTCGAGCACGATGGGGCCGTCTGGATCCCCGTGCGTCCGGTGCGACGGAGCGAGGCGGCGTGGCCCTACGGTGGTGCCGAGGAGCCGACGAGCTCTGCCGGCGAGGTGCGGCTGATCCCGTATCACGACTGGGCGAACCGTGGTCCCTCGACGATGCGGATCTGGATCCCGGAGACGTCCTCGGGCGACGTCCGCTGACGTCGAGCCAGTGGGCTGCCGCGTGCCGGCCGCGTGAAGGCTCGCGACCGGCGCGTCGTGTCTGCGGAACGGGTCGCCCGGATGGCGGATGTCGCCGACCCGTCCGCGGCGGCATCGTCCCCGAAGACGAAACCCGACCGCTCGCCGCGTTCCTCACGCGGTAGCGTTCCCTGAGGCGCTTGCCTCGGGCGGCAGGGGACAGCGGAAGGGCGCACACGATGACAGTCAGTCCCGGTATCTATCAGCACTTCAAGGGCGCCCGGTATGAGGTCTTCGCGGTCGCGCGGCACAGCGAGACCGAGGAGGAGCTGGTCTTCTACCGCAAGCTGTACGACGACTACAGCCACTGGGCCCGGCCGCTGGCGATGTTCGAGGAGCACGTCGATCGGGACGGCTACAGCGGGCCGCGGTTCGTGCGCATCGCCTGAGCCGGCTCGACACGGGGCGACCGGGGTGCGGATCTGGTCCCCGAGTGTTGACGCGCCTCTCCGGCAGGAGTAGGCACGGGATCAGCCCCACGACCACTCACCGAGGTGACCCCATGTCGACCGATCGCGCCGCAACCTTCCTCGCCCTGCATCAGGGCAGCGGGTTCGTCCTCCCGAACGCGTGGGACCCCGGATCCGCGCGGATCCTCGCCCAGCTCGGGTTCCCGGCTGTGGCCACCACGAGCGCGGGTGTCGCCTGGTCGCTCGGGGTTCCCGACGGCGGAGCGCTCGACCTCGAGACCATGCTCGAGAAGGTCGCCCCCATCGTCGCCGCCGTCGACGTGCCGGTCACCGTCGACCTCGAGTCGGGCTACGGAGACGACCCCGAGGACGTCGCGCGCACGGTGCTGCGCGCGACCGAGGTCGGGGCGGTCGGCGGCAACCTCGAGGACACCGCGGCCGGAGTGCTGTTCGGCGTCGACGAGGCGACCGAGCGGATCGCCGCCGCCCGCGACGCCGCCCCGCGCGGGACGTTCGTGCTGAACGCCCGCACCGACGCGTACTTCTTCGGGGGAGCGGCGGATCCGTTCGCCGAGACCGTCGCCCGCGCGCACCGCTACGTCGAGGCGGGGGCGGACTGCGTCTTCGTGCCGGGCGTGAACGACGAGGAGACGATCCGGCGGCTCGCCGCGGAGATCCCGGTGCCGCTCAACATCGTCGCCGGTCTCGCCGCGAACCTCATCCCCGCGCCGACGCTGTTCTCGCTCGGGGTGAAGCGGGTGAGCCTGGGCGGCAGCCTTGCGCGCGTCGCGCTCACCGCGCTCGAGCGCGCCGGCCGCGAGCTGATCGAGACCGGCACGCTCGGCTTCCTCGACGGGGCGCTGCCCTACGCCGAGGTGCAGGGCCGCTTCGCGGTGTGAGCGCCGCGGCAGCTGTGAGCGCCGCCGCAGCCGTGAGCGCCGGCCCGCGGAACNCTCGGCCGGCGGGCTCTCAGCGCCCGATGCTCGACATGTCCGCGTAGCGCTCCCCGGCCGCGGCCGGAAGGGTATCGAGCGTCGCGAGCTGCTCCGGCGTGAGCACCAGGGCATCCGCAGCGGCGTTCTCCTCGAGTCGCGAGACCCGCTTGGTGCCGGGGATCGGCGCGACGTCCTCGCCCTGCGCGAGCACCCAGGCGAGGGCGATCTGCGCGGGCGTCGCCTCGATGTCGCGGGCGACGGCTTCGACGGCGTCCACGATCCGCAGGTTCGCGTCGAGGTTCTCGCCCTCGAAGCGGGGGTTGCTGCGGCGGAAGTCGCCGGCGTCCAGCGCCTCGGCCGAGCGGATCGCGCCGGTGAGGAAGCCGCGTCCGAGCGGCGAGTACGGCACGAGGCCGATCCCGAGCTCTCGCAGCACGGGCAGCAGCTGCTCGGCGGGCTCCCGCGTCCACAGCGAGTACTCGGTCTCCAGCGCCGTCATCGGGTGCACGGCGTGGGCACGGCGGATCGTCTCCTCGCCCGCCTCGGACAGACCGTAGTGCAGGATCTTCCCCTCCGCGACGAGCTCGGAGAGGGCACCGACCGTCTCCTCGATCGGCGTGGCGGGATCGACCCGGTGCTGGTAGTAGAGATCGATGCGGTCGGTGCCGAGGCGCTGCAGCGAGCCCTCGACCGACCGGCGCACGTTCTCGGGCGTGCCGTCGAGCCGGCGTCCGCCGTCAGCGCCGGCCCGGATCCCGAACTTCGTCGCGATCACGACCTCGTCGCGGCGTCCGGCGATCGCGCGCCCGACGAGCTCCTCATTCGTGTGCGGGCCGTACAGCTCGGCGGTGTCGAGCATCGTGACGCCGAGATCGAGCGCGCGGTGGATCGTGCGGATCGACTCCGCCTCATCCGTGTCGGCGCCCGAGTAGAACGCGGACATGCCCATGCAGCCGAGGCCGAGGCGGCCGACGGAGAGGGTGCCGAGCTGTGCCTGCTTCATGAGGAGAGCCTTTCGGAGTAGAGGGTGATCTTGCGATCGATGGCGCCGAGCGCGTCGTCGTGTCCTGCATGCGCCCCACGCCACGACTTCGAGTGCGCTCGAAGTCAAGCCGTGTCGATCAGCGCGCGGCGAGCACCGACAGCACGTTGCCTGCGGGGTCGGTGAACCATGCGATGTCGGGGCCGCGGTCCGGTCCGCCGTGCGCGATGCCCTTCGCGTCGGTGCCGAAGTCGGGATCCGTGTAGATCTTCGTCACGACGCCGCGGGCGTTCAGCTCGTCGACCGCTGCCTCGACGTCGTCGACGGGGAAGTTCAGGATCGTGAAGCTCGCCGGCGTGTGGTTCGGCTTGGCGTAGACGAGGATGGACCCGCCCTGCGGCAGGCGGAGGTCGAGGAAGCCCATCGGATTCGTGGAGACCTCCATGCCGAGAGTCTCGCCGTAGAAGGTGCGGGCCGCGTCGATGTCGTCGACGCTGAAGCCGCTGAACGCGTGCGTGGTCTGGAAAGCCGTCATGGGTCCAGCATGCGCCCGGTGGAGGCGCTGGTCCAGAGGCGGGCGCGTTGTGGCGCAGGACGGAAGAGGGACGGAAGAGCCGGGCCGGTGAGCGAGCACCGTCCCGGCTCCGTCCCTCCGTCCGAAGGGCGGGCGCTACCGCAGCGTCAGAGTGACGTACTGCGAGGCGTCGCCCGGCGCCTGCTGCTCGAGCCGCATGCGCTCGTTCACGTACTGCAGGGCCAGACCGCTGTTGCGGTTGACCAGGCGGTACGTGGCGGAGCCGTCCAGCGAGGTGCCGCTCGTGGCGACACGCTGCAGGTACCACTGGTCGCTGCCGCCCGGGGTGCCGAGGCTCGTCGCGGTCAACGGCTGCGCGTCGGCCTGCTGCGCCCCCACCGCGACGACGGCGTCGACCGCGCGCTGCTCCGCGGGAGTGCTGCCGGAGACCTGCAGCGTCTTGCCGGTGGACGGGTCGACGAGGCGGTAGAAGCCGCTGTTGTCGCCGTCCGCCGACCGCGGATCCTTCACCGGGACCAGCTTCCAGCCGGAGGCGGCGGTCGCCGCGCCGTTCCCGCCGTCCAGGCCGGGGCCGCGGTTCGCGGTGACGGCCTTGCCGCCGACACGGAGGACGTACGACGAGTCCTGGCTCACGGGATCGCCGGTGACGTCCTGCGGCAGGTACTCGGAGCTGACCGCCGCAGTGCCGGAGCCGGCCGTCTGCTCGACGTCGACCACTGTGCCGCTCAGATCGGAGATGGTCAGGAACGAGCGACCCGTGACGTTCTGGTTCGTCAGGCTGCCGTTGTCGAGCGATGTCAGGTAGCCGCCGTTCGATCCCGCGGGCATGACCCCGACGACCTTCCACGAGTTCGGATCCCCGAGGTCGGCCGTCTCGTAGACGTTGCCGTCGTAGCCGACGATCCGGTACTTGCCCGAGAACGCGTTGTACGAGATGGCCGATTCGTTGTTGGCCGCCGGCAGGTACAGGTGGTTCGAGACCGGATCCTTGTAGTAGGCGCTGTTGGTGATGAGGTCGACGGTCTGCGAGGCGCCGGAGGCCGGGTCGGTCTGCGTGACGTAGATGCCGCCCGTGACGACCTTGACGCCGTTCTCGTACCTGTCGTCGACGGCCCTGAGCGTCATGTCCTGGCCGGTCACCGCGTCGTGATAGCCGACCGTGCGATCCGGCGCGGACTGCCCCGTCGCGTTGTTCACGATCGTGTGCGCGAGGGTGTTCGCCGTGTAGGTGTTGCCGGCGTCGTCGGCGAACACGATGAGGTGATCGGCCTGCACCCTGGCCGCCTCATACGAGGCGGAGGCGTTCGCGCCGGATCCCTGCCAGGCGATCCGATCCGTCGCCGGGTCGTAGGACACGTTCAGCCCGCCGACCGGGTTGACGTTCCCGTCGATGCCGCCGATGCCCGGCTCGGACCACGACCCGTTGCGCCACTTCTGCCACGTGCCGCTGGCCATGCCGCCGCTGATCGGCGCGCGCGCCATCTCGGTCCAGCTGGCGAGCGTCGCCGATGCGGGCTTCTTGTAGATCTTCACGTTGTACGTGATGTAGAAGTAGCCCGTCGAGTAATCGATGAACAGCCGGCAGCCGGAGTTGCCGAACGGGTAGGACTGGCCGGGGGAGGCCGTGGCGTCGATCACCTGGTCGTCGTCCCACGCCGAGGTGAGAGCCGGCCCCGCGTACTGCCAGGAGGCGCCGGCGTCCTGGGACGTGGCGAGCAGGATCCGGTTGTTGTGATGTCCCGTCGAGACCTTCTCTGCGATCGTCGCGTTCGCGCCCTTGGTCTGCCACGGGTCGAACTGGTACTCGTCGTTGAGGAGCGCGTGCCATGTGCCCTGCGCATCCACCCAGACGCCGATCACGTCGCAGTGATCGTCCTGCTGCGGCGACGGGATCGGGAAGGTCGGATCCTTGTCGAGCTGATGGCAGATCGTGTTCGGATCCGCGTAGTAGGCCGGTGCCTGGTTCAGCTGGGTCGTCGAGCCGATTCCCGCCGTCACCGCGCCCAGATCGGTGTTCGTGAACGTCCTCGCCCAGTGGTGCGCAGGGTTCGAGTCGTACGGGGTGTCCCCGTTGGACCAGTGGAACTGGCCGTCCTTGCTCACGAACGCCGATCCGGCGATGTCGCTCAGCAGGGACCCGCTGATCTTGCCGGTGGCCGCCGCGGTGTACTGCGGCGGCGTGGGGGTGGTGTCGGCGCCGGCGGCGGCCGGGACGGCGAGGGCCGCGACGGCCCCCATCGCCAGGGCCGGCGCCAGACGCCGCCATCGGGCGTTGCGGAGCGCGGAGCGGTGTTGTTTCATGGTGATGCCCTTTCCTTTTCCTCTTCGAAGCGGAGGGTTTTGGGTGTGTCCTTCCCGTTCCTCACGTCGCAAGCGCGGAACGGGAAGGCGCCCGCTCGTGCGTTGCTACACGAGCGCGACGTCGGGATTGGGCTCGCGCAGCGCCGGATCCTCTCCGGCGGGTCCGGTCTCGAGCGCGAACACGACCGGCATGCCCGTCGAGGCGGGAACCGGGAACTGGACCGTGCGCGCGTCGAGCACGGTGAGCGGGACGGCCGCGCCGTCGGAGAGCTCGCGCACCGAGCGCAGCGCGAGCCCGGCGGGGACCTCGATCGTGAGGATCCCGGACACCGGGATCCGGGTCACGATCGCGTGGACGAGCCCCGTGTCGGCGCGGGCGGTGTAGAAGCCCCAGCCCGGGTAGGTCCACTGCTCGGCGACGCCCGAGTCGTGGATCGCGGCGCCGTTGACGTCCATCCAGGCCCCGGTCTCCTCGGCGAGTACGACCTCGGCGGGTGCCAGGGATCCGTCGCCGCGCGGACCGAAGTTCAGCAGCAGATTGCCGCCGAGGCTCACCGTCTGGGCGAGCTGCTCGACGATCTGCGCCGGCGTCTTGCGTCCGCGGTCCGCCCACGCCGAGTCGTGGAAGCCCCAGGTGGCCTGCGTGATCGTCGCGCACGCCTCCCAGTCGTGCGCGGTCACCGAGCGGTCCCAGGGAGCGGGCAGGCGACGCTCGTAGCCGCTCTCGTAGTCGCCCATCAGCGCGCCGTTGGAGTCGAAGTGCCGGGCGCCGAGGTCGTCGGCACGGAGCCGGCTGTTCACGATCGCGCCGGGGATCCGCTCCTTCAGGATCCGCTCGATCTCGGCCGTCCAGCCTCCGTTCGCCTTGACGGACTCGTCCCAGGTGCCGTCGAACCAGAAGCCGCGGACGTCCGGATACCGCTCGGCCAGCTCGGTCAGCTGCGCGGTCGCGAACGCCAGGTAGCGGTCGAACGCGGCACGATCCTCGTCCGTGTCGAGCGCGTACCGCCAGTCCGGATGATGCCAGTCCAGCACCGAGTAGTACAGGTGCACGGCCAGGCCCTCGGCGCGGTAGGCGGCGACGATCTCGCCGAGGACGTCGCGCTTCGAGGGCGTCGCCGCGACCGTGAAGTCGCTGTAAGCGCTCGGCCAGAGGCAGAACCCATCGTGGTGCTTGGTGGTCACGGTCACGTAGCGCGCGCCCAGACGCCTGGCCGTGCGCGCCCAGGCGGCCGGGTCGAAGCCGTCGAGCGTGAAGTCCCCGGCGAGGGCGGCCCAGTCCTCCCGGCTCACGTGCGCGGAGTGCATCAGGAACTCGGCGGCGAACTCGATCGTGCGCCCCTGCCAGGTGCCGGCCGGGATCGCGTAGAGGCCCCAGTGCACGAACTGACCGAACCGGTCGGCGCGGAAGGCCCGCATCGCCGCATCCTGACGGCGCTCCTGTGCGCCCGCGCCGTGCCGCAGCGCGATCATGCCGCTTCTCCGCGGGGGCCGGTGAGGCCCGGATGGCCGTCCCAGGGCACGAAGGTCGCCAGGTCGAACTCGGCGGACCCGCCCGCGGCCCAGTCGAGCCGCACGAACGTGCCGTCCACGCGCACGGCGACCTCGTCGCGCCACGACTGCGGGTCCGGCTCGCCGCCCCGCTCCAGCAGGTGCAGGGTGACGACGACCGTGCGGCCGACGCCCGTGCGGCCGCACAGGGCCGGGGTGGCGGAGTGCGACCCCATCGCGTTCGCGTCCCGGTAGTCGTGGACGCGGGCCCCTGCGGCGGGCTCAGGGGCCGGAAGGGCCCAGCCGTGCAGGCCGACCACGGCCGAGAGGAGTCCGTCGCGCCCGCGCGTCCAGGCGCCGCCGTCGAAGGTCCCGCTTTCCAGCGGTGCGTCGTCGGCGACCGCATAGCCGCCCTCGCGCATGGCCCACTCCCGGTCCGTCTCGACCAGGTGCGCCCGCACCTCGTACACGTCGTGCGCGGCGGTCACGGTCGTCACCGCGCACCCGGGCAGGGCGCGGCGGGCGAACTGCGGCACGTGCACCGAGCCGGAGAGCGCGCCCTCGACGCGGCTGGCGCGCAGGGTGCTGCGCCGGCTGCCGTTGCCCTCGGCGTCGAGGAGCGCGAAGTGGGAGTCGATCGCGTCGACCCAGGCCGGTCCGGTGCCCGGCGCGGTGTGCGTGGTGTACCCGAACTTCGCGTAGTGCGGGTCGTCGCGGTCGACGTCGTCGCCCACCGGCAGGGTGGCGTGGTCGGAGCCGTGGTTCGCCATCCGGACGATGCCGTCGGACGCCGCGCGCAGCACCCACCCCGCTGGCTCGATCGGCCGGGTGAAGCCCCCGCGGTCCGCGGGGTGCGCCTCCTCGACGTCCGCCCACACCGGAGCGGTCGCGGGCCGGGCGAGCCCGAGGAACCCGATCCCCGCGAGGTAGGGCGATCCGAAGCCGCTGTAGTCCTGGCACATCGGCTCGAACGGGCCGTACCAGCCCAGCGAGAGCGTACCGTCGACGCCGACGCCCTGACTTGTGAAGCGCGAGAGCACGCCGGAGGCGATCCGGCGGGTCTGCCCGGGCGTGAGCGCACTCGCCCCCGACGCGTCGGCGCACCAGAGCGCGGCGAGCAGGGCCGTGCGGTACGTGAGTGAGCGGCCCTGGTGCAGCACGGATCCGTCGGCGGCGAAGAAGTGCGCGAGGGACGCGGAGAAGTCGTGCAGGCGCTCGAGGTGGCGTTGCCCTTCCGGGCTGTGCACCGTGTCCGTCATCCGGTACCAGGCCCACAGGTAGGGGTGGATGGCCCACGCGTTGTAGTAGTCGATCGCGTGCTCGGGGCCGTCGGTGTACCAGCCGTCCCCGAGATACCAGGACTCCACCCGCGCCACGTTGCGCGCCGCCTGCAGACCGCGCACGTCCTCGCCGACCGAGCGCAGGAATCCCTCCGCCATCGCCGGGAAGAGCTGCCAGTTGTTCTGCCACACCTCGCAGCGGGCATGGTGACGCAGCCAGTCGGCGAGCTGCCGCTGCTCGGGCCGGGTCAGCCCGTCCCAGAGGCGCTCCCGGCTCACGTGCAGGCCGAAGGCGATGTTGGCGGCCTCGACGATCGAGTTCGTGATCCCGGTGAGCGGGAGCCGGCAGGTGACACCGAGCGGCCACGCCTCAGGACCGCCCGGCTCCGTGCCGGCGAGCAGGGCGCGGGAGTACCGCTCCAGATGGCTCTGCACGGCCGGATCCGAGGGGTCGTCCGCGCCGGCGATGCGGGGCGCGGCGAGCAGGAACGACCGGCCCACCGTCTCCATGCCCTCGCGCCGCACCCCGTCGGCGGTGACCCGGCCGGGCAGGCGGGGCAGGGCGCCGCCGGGGCTGTCGTGGGCGGCGATCCGGCCGAGCCAGTCGTCCGCCACGGTCTCCCAGTGCGACCGGCCCCACCCCGTGAACGGGGAGAGCACGGCATCCGTCGCCGTCGTCGACGCGATGTCGTCTCTCGCCGTGCGCACTCCCACGCCGTCCTCTCCCGCGCTCACGGATCCGTGCCGGGTCAGGCCGACGGAGACGGGCTCGAGGTCGGTCCGTTCAGCGCCGCCTGGAACTCGGAGCGGATCTTGTCGCCGCCCGCGCTCTTCCAGTTCGCGATCGCGCTCTTCACGTCGTTCAGCGATCCGCGTCCCGCGATGAAGTTGGTCACGGCGTCACTGACCGGCTTGGCGATGGTCAGGCCCTGCTGGGCGTTGGTGGGGCTGAACAGGCCCTGGGTGGGATCGGCGACGCCGAGCGGAATCAGCTTCGCGTAGGCCTCGTGCAGGGTCTTGATCGCGTCGGGGAACTGCGGCGAGTAGAGCGTGTTGGGGCCCGCCGTCAGGTACCGCCACGGCACGGCGGTGTCCAGCGCGGCCTGCGGGGTCGGCACGGGGTTGCCCTTGGCGTCCTTCGCGTAGTCGGCGCCCTCGACGCCGTAGTTCATGAGCAGGTACTCCTCGCTGCCGAACGGGGATGCGAGGAAGTTCGCGAGCTGCAGCACGAGCTTGATGTGATCCGTGCTGCCCTTCTTCACCATCGTCCAGGCGAAGTCGATGTTGTCCAGCCACACCATCGCCTTGCCTCCGTGCGCGCTGAACGGCACGAACGGCACGACCTTGTTGGCGGGGTTGGCGGCGGGCACGGTCTGCTGGTATCCGCCCGGCTTGCCGAAGGCGGGCAGCCCGTCGTAGATCTGCGCGACCTGACCCGAGATGAACGCGTTCTGCATCTGCGACTTGGTCCAGCCCTCGCTGCCCGGTGCGAAGCAGCCGGCGGCGTACAGCTTCTGCACGAAGCTGATCGCCTCGAGGTACTCCGGCGTCTCGATGTCCTTGACGAGCTTGCCGTTCTTCAGCGCCCAGTTGTACGGCACGTGGAAGATGTGCTCGAACGGGACCAGCCCGAACTTCGTGCTGCCGAGCGCCCAGCGGTTCGCGCCGGTGAGCTGCTTGGCGAGCGAGAGGTAGTCGTCCGCGCTCTTGATCGTGCCGGTGTCGGTCACGCCGGCGGCCGCGAAGAAGGTCTGGTTGATGAACCCCGATCCGCCGGTCATGCTGCGCGGGATCGGGATCCCGTAGAGCTTGCCGTTCTGCACGGTCGGCTTCCAGAACGCCTGCGGGATGTTGGCCAGGTTCGGGTAGGCCTTGACCTTGTCGCCGGCGAGGAAGGGCGTGAGGTCCTGGCAGGACGACTCCAGGAACCCGATGATGTCGGGGATGGCGGCGCCGTCGTTGAGCATGAGGTCGGGCATGTCGCTGCCCGCGATCACGGTGTTCAGCTTGGTGTCGTAGTCGTCGCTCGACACGGCGGTGAGGTCGACGGTGCCGCCGAGGCGCTTCTGGATCTCCTGCCAGGCGGGGTTGTTGTCGGCCGGAGTGGGCGGCGGGCCGAAGATGTTGGTGATCGCGGTGATCTTCTGCCCTTTCAGGAAGGGCGCGGAGACCGCGCGGAACGGCTTCGCCGGGTAGTTGTAGAACGCGGCCGGGACGCCGGCGGCGTTGCCGGGCAGGTCGGGGGTCGCACCGCTGAGCGGGATGTACTTCGGCAGCACGCCGGCGGAGGCCGCCGACGCCTTCAGGGTGCTCTGGGTGCCGCAGCCGGCGAGCGAGCCGGTGGTGACGACGGCGAGGGCACTGAGTGCGGCGAAGGAGAGGAAGGTCCGCCGGTTCGTCTCGAGAGCCACGAGGGGCTCCTTTCTGTCGGGTGTTGCTGTGCTGAGGGGGTTGTCGTGTTGCGGGAGGGTGAGGTTCGGGTGTCAGCCCTTGACGGCGCCGGTCAGGACGCCCTTGGTGAAGTACTTCTGCAGGAACGGGTAGACGAGCAGGATCGGCACCAGGCTGATCACGACGACGGCCATCTGGATCGCCTGCGAGGGCGCCGAGATCTCGCCCACCGAGGCGGTGTCGAGCGGGGATCCGAGCAGCACGTACTGGCGCAGGATCATCGACAGCGGCCACTGATCGCTCCGCAGGTAGAGCATCGCGTTGAAGAACGCGTTCCAGTAGGCGACGGCGTAGAACAGGCCGACCACGGCGAGCACGCCCTTGGAGAGCGGGAGCACGATCCTCACGAGGATCCGGAAGTCGCCGGCGCCGTCGATCCTGGCCGCCTCGAACAGCTCCTGCGGCAGCCCCATGAAGAACGAGCGCACCACCACGAGGTTGAACGCCGAGATCAGGGTGGGCAGCACCAGGGCCGCGTAGCTGCCGAGCAGGCCGAGCTGCTTGACCATGAGGAAGCTCGGGATGATGCCGGGGCTGAACAGCATCGTGAACAGCGCCGTCAGCAGGATGAACCGCCCGAAGGCGAGATCGCGCCGGGAGAGGCCGTACGCCATCCCCACGGTCGCGGCGAGCGAGCACAGCGTGCCGATCACCGTGATGAGGATGCTGCGGACGAGGGCGGCCGTGACCACGCCCCCCGCGAAGATCGTCTCGTAGGCGGCGAAGGTCGGATGCAGCGGGATCAGCACGAGACCGTTCGCGTTCGCGATGTCGGTGCTGTCGGACAGGCTCGTGGAGAGCACGGTGAGGAACGGGTAGATCGTCACGATGCAGATCAGGGTGATCACGACCGCCTTGCCGGCCCTGCTCAGACGGCTCGGCTTCTCCATCCAGGCGGGGCGCGCCGACTCGGCCCTGCGCGCGGCGCGCCGGTCTTTCGGCATGAGGACCGCCCTGGTCGTCAGCTGCGCGTCACTTGCCACTGGAGTACACCCCTTCCTGGCCGAACAGATGAGCGACCTTGTTGGCGCCGAGCACGAGCGCGAGCCCCACGACGCCCTTCACCAGGCCGACGGCGGCGGCCGGGCCCCATTGCCCGTTCTGGATGCCGTTGTAGTAGACCCAGGTGTCGAGCACCTCGCCGGCGCCGGCGCCGACGTTGTCGCGCTGCAGCACGATCTGCTCGAACCCGACGGACAGGATGCTGCCGAGGTTCAGGATCAGCAGCAGGATGATGACCGGCATGATCCCGGGGATGGTGATGCTGCGCATCCGCTGCCAGGGCCCGGCGCCGTCCACGGCCGCCGCCTCGTACAGCTCCTGGTCGATGTTCATGAGGGCCGCGAGGAAGATGATCGTGCCCCATCCGGCGTCCTTCCAGGCCGATTGCATCGACACCAGGAACGGGAAGAACCACGGCGTGGTCATGGCGTTGAACGGATGCATGCCGAACAGCTCCATGAGGTGCGGGACTACGCCGGTCGCCCCGAGCACCTGGTTGAAGATCGAGACGATGATCACCCAGCCGAGGAAGTGCGGCAGATAGACGACGCTCTGCACGAACTTGCGGATCCGTCCCGACATGATGCTGTTCAGCAGCAGCGCGAGCACGATCGGGATCGGGAAGAACAGCACCAGCTGCAATCCGGTGATCACCACGGTGTTGCGCAGGGCCTGCCAGAACGTGGGGTCGGCGAAGATCTTCGTGAAGTTGTCGAGGCCGGCCCAGCTGCTCTCGATGAAGCCGAGGTAGGGCTGGTAGTTCTCGAACGCGACGATGTTGCCCGGCAGGGGCAGATAGTGGAACACCACGAAGTAGAGGAAGCCGGGGGCGATCAGCAGCAGCATCATCCGGTCGCGCTTGATGCGCGCCCAGAGCGTCCGCTTCTTGCGGACCGGGATGCCGTCGACCACCGTGGTGCGTCTGCCCGCCTTCGGCGCGGGGCGTTCCGGCTTCGCGCCGGGGGCACCGTCGATCGGGGCTGTCGTGCTCTGCACGAGGGCCTCGCTGTAGCTGCTCATCTTCGACCTCGACATGCGACGCAACGGAGGAAGCGTCATCGGTTCTCCGCAAGCTTTAGTAAGCGCTTGCTGTTTTGCGACCGTACAGGAGGGTAGGCACCGTGTCAACGTTCGCGGCGGAATCTCTGAGAATCTCGACTTTTGCGGTGTCTCCGATGGGGATTTCGCGACCGAGGTGGACGCGCCGCATAGTATGCGCTTACTATCGAGCGTGAAAGAAAGGATCGATGTGGATCAGGATCCCGTTCCCTCCCGGCCGCGCGCCGTGATCGTCATGGCCGAGGAGACCTTCCGCACGGTGTTCACCGCAGATGCTCTCCTCCGGCTGCGCGACGTGGTCGACCTGGCGGGGCCGCTCCCGATCACCGACTTCGCCGCGCCGTCCGCCCGCGCCGCGCTGAGCGACGCCTCGGTCATGCTGACCGGATGGGGTGCGCCCCGCATCGACGCCGCGGTTCTCGATCTCGCACCCCGGCTCGAGCTCGTCGCGCACACCGCGGGCACGGTCAAGACGTTCCTCGACGCGGAGGCGTTCCGGCGCGGAGTCAGGGTCAGCACCGCCGCCTCCGCGAACGCGACGCCCGTCGCGGAGTTCACCTTCGCCGCCATCGTGTTCGGTCTCAAGCGCGCGAGCCGGTTCGCCGATCAGCTGCGCACCACGCGGCGGCGCCGCTCCGTCGCAGGCGTGCCCCCGATCGGCACGAACGGCGTCACGGTCGGCATCCTCGGCGCCTCCCGGGTGGGGCGCGAGGTGATCCGGCTCGTGCGGCTGCTGCAGGCGCGGATCCTCGTGTGCGATCCCTATCTCACGCCGGAGGACGCCACGCTGCTCGGCGTCGAGATGGTGCCGCTGGACGAGCTGTGCCGTCGCAGCGACGTGCTCACCCTGCACGCGCCGAGCACGCCCGAGACGCATCGCATCATCGCGGCCCGCGAGCTCGCGCTGCTGCGCGACGGGGCGGTGATCGTCAACACCGCGCGCGGGGCGCTGATCGACACCGCCGCGCTCGCCGCGGAGGCGGCGACGGGCCGGCTGGACGCCTATCTCGACGTCACGGATCCCGAGCCGCTGCCCGCGGACTCGCCGCTGTACGCACTGCCGAACGTCGTCCTGACGCCGCACATCGCGGGGGCCCTCGGCAACGAGATCCATCGGCTGGGCGACTCGGCCGTGCGCGAGGTCGCGCACTACGTTGGTCGAGGGGCCCTCGTGCACGAGCTGCGCGCCGAGGAGCTGGCGTACACCGCCTGACGCGGCAGAGCGCGGACCTGTAGGGCGCCTCGCGAGAACGCGGCGATCAGGATCGAGGAGAGGAGGACAGGATGACGACCCAGAGCGGGATCACGACGCCGGGCGGCGACGCCTCGGTGCGGGGCCTGCACGCCGTCACGATGTCCGACGTGGCCGAACGGGCCGGTGTCTCCTCCGCGACCGTGTCGCGCGTGCTCAACGGCAACTACCCGGTGGCGCAGGCGACCCGCGACGCCGTCAAGCGCGCGATCGACGACCTCGGCTACACCGCGAATGCGCACGCCCGCGCCCTCGCGAGCGCGGCCACCCACAGCGTCGGCATCATCGTGAACGACCTCGTCGATCCGTTCTTCTCGTACATCGTGCGCGGTGTCGAGCAGGAGGCGGCCTCGACAGGGCGGCTGTGCATCGTCGCCGCATCCCAGGGGGACGTTGATCGCGAGATCGAGCTCATCGACCGCATGATCAGCCAGCGCGCCGACGCGGTGATCGTCGTGGGCGGCGGCTACGACGACCAGAGCGCGCGGCGCCGCATGGCGGAGCGTGCGCGGGTGCTGGCGGGGATCGGATCCACGCTGGTGCTCTGCGGGCGCCCCTCGGTGGGCGACAAGGTGCCCACCAAGGTCGTGGGCTACGACAACGAGGGCGGAGCGTTCGCGGTCACGGAGCACCTCATCTCGCAGGGGCACCGGCGGATCCTGTACCTCGGCGGCCCGATCGGGCTGTCGACCAGCGTCGCGCGCCTCGCCGGATACCACCGGGCCATGCAGTCGCACGGTTTCGAGGTGCCGGCGGCGCTGGTGCGGCAGGGGGCGTTCGGCCGGCGCTTCGGCCACACGGCCATGACCGAGGTGCTCGACTCCCGCCTCGACGTCACCGCCGTCTTCGCCGCGAACGACCTGGTCGCCGCCGGCGCGCTGGACGCGATGACCGCGCAGGGTGTGCGGGTTCCGGAGGACATGTCCCTCGTCGGCTATGACGACATCCCGCAGTCCAGCGAGCTCACCCCGAAGCTGACCACCGTGCACGTGCCGCTCGAGGACATGGGGCGCGAGAGCGTGCGCCTCGCCCTGAGCCGCACGGACGACGCGTTCGGTCGCCATGCCGACGGCGAGATCATCGTCGGCACCCGGCTCGTCGTGCGCGACTCGGTCGCCGCACCCGCCGCGACCCCGTGGGCGTCGCGGCGCTGAGAACTCGGCGGGATCCCGGCCGGGGAGCGGTTCGCGGGCGTCGCCCCGCTCGCGGCTCAGCCGTTGAGCGCGGACAGCGACGCGAAGCGCTCGCGCGCTTCGGCGTAGGCCGCATGCCGATCGGCATCGGGGGCGAACTCGGCCTCGATCTCGGCGGCGAGCCCGGTGAGCTGCGTGACCGAGCCGATCAGCCCCGCCGCGAGGCCCGCCAGCCCGGCGGCGCCCTGTGCGGCGCCGTGCCCGCTCGCGGGACGGAGCACGGGGATCCCGAGGACATCCGCCTTGATCTGCAGCCAGGCGTCCGAGGACGCCCCTCCGCCCGTGCTGATCAGCCGATCGATCTCGAATCCTGCCGCGCGCATCGCGGCGACGTCCCGGGCGAGCGCGAGGGCGTTTCCCTCCATCGCGGCGAGCATCAGGTCGATGCCGTCGACGGTCAGGTCGATCCCTGCGACGATGCCGCGCGCGGACGGGTTCCAGGTCGGGGTGCGCTCGCCGGCGAGGCTCGGCACCATCGTCACGCGGCCCGGGCGCGGGCGCGCCAGGATCTCGGCGGCCTGCCGCAGGTCGCGGGAGCGGTCGAGCGAGTTGACCCAGTCGATCGTCGCGCCCGCCGTGACCTGCGCCGTGATCAGCAGGTCCACTCCGGACAGGCAGTGCCGGGAGTGGATGAAGCCCGGGATCGCGGTGCCGCGCGGCACGGCGAGCATCGTGACGCTCGAGAACCCGGTCATGTCGACGAGCGGGTCGCCGGGTGCGAGGGCGCCCGCCTCGAGCGCGGAGCCGATCGCGTCGATCCCGCCGGCCGCCACGGGTACGCCGGCAGGGATCCCGGTCACGGCGGACGCCTCGGCGGTCACCGTCCCGACGATCGCCTCGGCGGGCACGATCGGGGGGAGGAGCGCGAGCGCCGGCACGGCGGCGCGCACGGACGCGGCGAAGTCGCCGGTCGTCTCGTCGAAGCCCTGCATGAGCGAGGCCGTGGTCTCGTCGAGCACCGACGCGCCGGTCAGCCGGCGGACGATGTAGCCGTTGGTGGAGAGCACGGCGCGGGCGGCGGCCAGCTCGTCCGGACGGTGCCGCTGCAGCCAGGCGAACTTGGCCGTGCCGAAGAACGGATCCGCGCCGTTGCGCGACGCGGGGTGGAGTGCGGCGACCTCGGCGGCCTCGTCGACGGCGCGACGGTCCAGCCAGGTGAGCGCGGCGCCGACCGGCTCGCCTGCCGCATCCACCGGGACGAACGTGGGCGCCTGCGAGGTGACCGCGACGGCCCGCACGTCCAGGCCCCGGGTGACCGCGGCGGTGGCCTCGACGACCACGCGCCACCAGTCCCGCGCATCCTGCTCGGCGCCGGATCCGCTCGTGCGGGTCGGATACGGCACCGACCGGTCCGCGAGACGGCGCCCGTCCAGGTCGGTCGCGACGACCTTCGCCGAGCTCGTGCCCACGTCGATCCCGAGAAGCGCCTCGGCGCCCCCTCGATCGTGCTGCGGGCGGACGGATCGGCTCACGCGAGTGCCGCCGGCGATCCCTCGACGAGAGGGTGCAGTGCCGGCTCTCCGGCCAGGTAGCGGCGCAGTTCCTCGGCAACACCGCGTGAGGCACGGAGCGCGGTCTCGCGGCTCGCGCCGGCGATGTGCGGCGTCACGACGACATCGGCGCCGTCGCGGGCCAGCGCGAACAGCGGGTGGTCGAAGTCGACGGGCTCCTCCGGGTAGACGTCGAACGCCGCACCGCCGAGGTGGCCCTCGGCGATCGCCGCCGCCACCGCGTCGTAGTCGACGAGACCGCCGCGGGCCGCGTTCACGAGCAGGGATCCGCGGGGCATGAGCGCGATCCTAGCCCCGTCCACCAGATGGTGCGTCTCGGACGTCAGCCGCGCGTGCACCGAGACGAGGTCGCTGCGGCGGAACACGTCATCGACCTCGGGGACGAGCTCGGCCACACCGTCCAGCGCACCGGCGGGGAGGTAGGGGTCGAACACGAGCACGTGCGCGCCCATCGCCGCGAACACGCGCGCGACGTGCGCGCCGACCGCGCCCGCGCCGAGGAGCCCGATGACGGATCCGGCGACCTCGCGGCCGACCGCGTCCGAACGGTAGAGGTCGCCGCGCCACTGGCCGGCGAGCATGCTGCCGTGTGCGAGCGGGATCCTGCGCAGCATCGCGAGTGCGAGCCCGATCGTCATCTCGGCGGTCGCGACGCCGTTGCGTCCCGGCACGTTCGCGACGCGGATGCCGCGCGCCCGGGCGGCCTCGAGGTCGACGTTGGTGGGGCCGCCGCGGGAGACGGCGATCAGTCTCAGCTCGGGGCGTGCGTCCATGACCCGGGCGGTGAGCGGGGCGAGCTGGGTGACGATCGCCTCGGCGCCCTCGAGCGCGGCGATGAGCTCGTCCTCTGTGCCGGAGGCTTCGTCGACGTCGCCGACCCGGCCGAACGGGACGTCGGGCCAGCCGAACTCGATCTCACGGATGTCGACGTCTTCGGAGACCGCGTCGCGGACGCAGTCGCTCAGCATCGAGGAGCGGATGAAGCGGTCGCCGGCGGCGAGCACACGGACCATGGGGTTCCCTTCGTGGAGGAGAGACGTCCGGCCGCCGAGGTCGGCGGCCGGACGGGCGACTGCCTACTTGCCGCCGAAGACCTCGTCGTAGTACGCCTTCGCGTTCGACGCGTCGATGACCTTGATCGGCATGTACTGGTCCTTCTCGACCTTCTTGCCGTCGAGCAGGTCCCTGGTGATGTCGATCAGGGTGCGGCCGTGCGCCTTGCCGCCGCCGAGGCTGATCGTCGACTTCTCCGGGTCGCCGTTCATGATGTTCTGGATCTCCTGCTGGGTGGCATCGATCCCGAACAGGCCGAACTTCTTGAAGTCGGTGACGCCCGCGGACTTGACGCCCTCATTGCCGCCGACGGCTCCGCCGCCGCCGATGGTGGCGATCATCTTGATGTTCGGGTGCGCCTGCAGGAAGTTCTCCGCGTTCGAGACGCCGTCCTCACTGGTCAGGGCGGGAGCCGTCGCGACGAGCTTGGCGTTCGGCGCGAACTTCGCGACCGCCTCCTTGATGCCGTTGGCACGGTCGATGATCTCCGGGAAGCGGGGCAGGTCCATCAGCGCCCACTCGACGGGTGCGGTGGATCCGTAGTTCTTGGTGAGCCACTTCGCGGCGGCCTCGCCGTTCGCGTAGCCGGTCTTCTTGGCGTCGACCAGGTACTGCGAGTCGTAGTTCGTCAGCACCTGGGTGTAGCCGATCACCTTGATGCCGGCCTTCTGCGCCTTCGCGGTGACGTCCTTGAGGGCGTTCGCGTCGACCGCGCAGATGATGATGGCCTTCACGCCCTGCTGGATGAAGTTCTCGATCTGGGTGACCTGGGTGGCGGCGTCGTTGTGCGCGTCCACGTAGTTGACGTCGAGGCCCTTGGTCTTGCCGTAGGTCTGCGCCTCCTGCACGAGCTCGGACCAGACGGGGTTGCTCAGGTCGGAGAAGGTCACGCCGACCGTCTTCTCACCGCCCTTGGCGGTGCCGCCGCCGGCGGTGGTGTCGGGCACGGTGGTGCAGCCGGAAAGCATCAGCGCGATGACGGCAGCGGCCGCAGCGGCGAGGCCGAATCTCTTCTTCACGGGGTGTTCCTTTCGGGTGGTGATTGCGGGGGAGTGGTGCGGGGTGGGGATCAGGCGGCGACGCCGGTCGGGGACTTCAGGGCGACCCCGCCGATCTGCTTGGCGCGGCCCCGGGATCCCTTCGACATCGCGTCGTAGATCACGGCGGCGAGCAGGATGCAGCCCTTGATGACGAGCTGCACGTAGGCGCTGACGTTCATGAGGACGAGGCCGTTGTCGAGCACGCCGACGATCAGCACGCCGATGAAGGCGCCGAACAGGCTGCCGCGGCCGCCCATGACGCTGATGCCGCCGAGCACGCAGGCGGTCAGCACGCTGAACTCGAAGCCGGCGCCGGTGGCGGACTGCGCCGAGTTCAGCCGGGACAGCAGCAGGATCGCGCCGATCGCCGTGAAGAAGCCGCAGAGCGCGTAGACGAGGATCAGAGTCCTCCGGGTGTTGACGCCGGAGAGCCGGGCGGCCTCGGCATTGTTGCCGATCGCGTAGAAGTAGCGGCCGATGTAGGTCTTGTTCAGGATGAACAGGCCGATCGCCCAGATCGCGATGAGGAAGAGCAGCGAGACCGGGATGACGCCGAACACGGCGCCCTGCCCGAGCAGCGAGAACTCCTTGGGGAAGCCGAAGATCGGCAGGCCCTTCGAGATGAGGTAGCTGAGTCCGTTCAGCACCATCATCATCGACAGCGTCACGATCAGCGGAGCGACGCCGGTGTAGGTGATGATCAGGCCGTTCACGACGCCGATCAGGGTGCCCAGCGCGAGCGCGATGAGGCAGGCGAGGTACCAGGGGACACCGAAAGTGGCCATGAGCATGCCGGTCACGACGACGTTCAGCGAGATCTGATAGCCGACGGACAGGTCGATGCCGCCCGTGATGAGGACGAACGAGAAGCCGACGGCGCAGATGCCGAGGGTGGCGATCTGGCGCGCGATGTTGAAGATGTTGCCCGGTTCGAGGAACTGCGGGGTGAGCACGCTGAAGACGACGACCAGGACGATGAAGACGAGGAGGATCCCCAGGTTCCTGACCCGGGTCATGACGGTGGCTTTCATTCGAGCTCTCCTTGAGCGGCCAGGGCCATCACGGCCTCCTGGGTGATTTCGTTCTTGTTCAGGACGCCCTGCTGCAGCCCTTCGCGCAGGACCACGATCCGGTCGGCCATCCCGATCAGCTCCTCCATGTCGGAGGAGATCATCAGGATCGTCTTGCCCTCCGCGGCGAGGCGGTTCATGATCTGGTAGATCTCGGCGCGGGCGCCGACGTCGATGCCCCGGGTCGGCTCGTCGAAGATGAGCACCTCGGGCTGCGTCGCGAGCCACTTCGCCAGCACGACCTTCTGCTGATTCCCGCCGCTGAGGTTGCCCACGATCTCGGCCGCGGAGGGCGCCTTGATCCGCAGATCCCCCATGTATTCGGCCGCGAGGTCGCGCTCCTTGCGCCGGTTCAGCACCGTCGACGAGGACAGCCCGCGCACGAGCGGGAGGGTGATGTTCTGCTGGATCGAGAACGCCAGCACCAGTCCGTGCCGTTTGCGGTCCTCGGGGACGAGCGCGATGCGGTTGCCGATCGCCTGGATCGGCGTGCGCGAGACCACCGAGCGGCCGTGCAGGGTGACCTCGCCGGCCTCGATCCGCTTCGCGCCGAAGAGGACCTCCATGAGCTCGGTGCGGCCCGCGCCGATGAGGCCCGCGAAGCCGAGGATCTCCCCGCGGTGCGCCTCGAACGAGATGTCGGTCACGCCGTTGCCGGTCAGTCCGGAGACTCGCAGCGAGACCTCGCCCGGGGCGACGTCGCGCGCCGGGTAGCCCGCGGTGAGCTCGCGGCCCACCATGAGCCGGATCAGCTCGCTGCGCGAGGTGTCCGCCGTGTTCTGGGTGGCGATGTGCTGGCCGTCGCGCAGCGTCGTGACCCGGTCGGAGAGGCGGAAGATCTCGTCCATCCGGTGCGAGATGTAGACGATCGTCATGCCCTCGGCCTTGAGCGCGTCGACGACGCGGAACATGGCCTCGACCTCGGTCGCGGTGAGCGGGGCGGATGGCTCGTCCATGATCAGCAGTCGCGCGTCGCGGGAGAGCGCCTTCGCGATCTCGACGATCTGCTGGAAGCCGGTGGTCAGATCCCCGACCATCGCCTTCGGATCGATGTCGACGCCGAGCCGGCGGAACAGGCGCTTCGCCTCGGCGTACATGCGCTTGCGGTCGAGGACCGGGCCGCGGCGGATGTAGTGCCCGAGGAAGACGTTCTCGGCGGCGTTCAGGGTCGGGACGAGGGTGAACTCCTGGTAGATGACGGCGATGCCGAGATCCTGCGCGGTCGCCGGGGTGAGCCGGGGGTGCGCGTCGCCCTCGACGACGATGCTGCCGGAGGTCGGCTCGACGGCGCCCGCGAGCACCTTGATCAGCGTGGACTTGCCGGCGCCGTTCTCGCCGACGATCGCGTGCACCTCGCCGGCGCGGAGGTCGAGGGAGACGCCCTGGAGCGCGGCGACGCCGGGGTACTGCTTGGTGATCGCGTCCAGCTGGACGGAGAGCCCGGAGATCGGGGGCTCCTGGTCCGGTGCGCCGGGGGAGGAAGCCGATCCGTGCGGTTGCGGCACTGTAGAGCTCATCGGCGATCTCCTTCCGTGCGCGGCTGCTCTGCTCGTCGACGTGACATCCGAGGGCACTCCTTCGTTCTCGGTCGTGAGGACAGTGTGTTAGATCATGTTCGATCTTGTCAAGTACGTGTGTGAAATCTGGGCGTGATGATCGCATCCCATGGCGTGACGAGCGCCTCCCGTGGCGCGTGGGCATGCCGAGGAGGCGCGTTCGCTGTCGCGACGCGCGAGCGCGCGGAAGGTCAGAGGACGGTGTGCACGACCCGCGCGTACGCGGTCAGCTCCTGCTGGCGCGGCGGCAGATCGGTGGCGAGCACACCCACCCGATCCAGCGGCACGGACGCGGCCGTCGCGACCCCGTCGAGCTTCTCGGAGTGCGCGCCGATCAGCACCTGGGCGGCCGAGCGGGCGAAGGCGCGCTTCACCTCGGCCTCCTCGAGCGTGTCCTCATAGAGCGTCCGCTCGTCGATCGCGGCTGCCGAGGCGAAGAAGGCGGTGAAGCGGATCCCGTCCAAGAAGGCCGTCACGACCGGGCCGATGAGGGAATCGGATCTCCGGTCGGCTGCTCCGCCGGTGAGGATGGCCGTCACGCCGGGTCGGTCCTGCAGTGCCTGGAAGGTGGTGAGCCCGTTGGTCACCACGGTGAGGTCGTCGCAGGGCGGCAGCGCCAGCGCCAGACGGTGGATGGTCGTCGACGAGTCCATTGCGATGACGCCGCTCATCGGCACGTGCGGGAGCAGCTTCTGGGCGATCGCGGTCTTCTCCTCCGCGTGCGACCGCTCGCGGCCCTGGAAGCTGACCGGTCCGCTGTACACGGCCCCGCCGCGCACCCGTCGCGCGATGCCGCGCTCCTCCATGCCGCTGAGGTCGCGGCGCACGGTCATCTCGCTCACGCCGAGCGCCACGGCGGCGTCGGCCAGCGAGACGGCCTTGGACTCCTTCAGCTGCTCGAGCAGCCAGGCCCAGCGCTCTTCGGCGGCGAGGGACTTCACGAGGCTCATGCTAACGGGGTCGGGACTTCCCAGTGATGTCCGATCGTGTTATCTTTCACACGAACTAACATCTCGCGCTGGAGTGCTCCGCGCGTCCGGCCCTCAGGGAGCATCAATGACGAACCCCACCGCTGCATCGCTTATCGCTCGTTCGAATCGTCTGGGTGCGGATCCGAGGAACACGAATTATGCGGGCGGGAACACCTCCGCGAAGGGGGTGGAGAGGGATCCGGTGACCGGTGAGCCCGTGGAGTTGTTGTGGGTGAAGGGTTCCGGGGGTGATCTGGGGACGCTGACGGAGCAGGGTTTGGCGGTGTTGCGGCTGGACCGGCTGCGGGCCCTCGTCGACGTCTACCCGGGGGTGGAGCGTGAGGACGAGATGGTCGCCGCGTTCGATTACTGCCTGCATGGCAAGGGGGGTGCGGCACCGTCGATCGACACGGCTATGCACGGGCTCGTGGATGCCGCGCACGTCGACCACCTGCATCCGGACAGTGGGATCGCGATCGCGACCGCTGCGGACGGGGAGGCGCTGACGGCGCGGATCTTCGGGGGGCGGGTGGCGTGGGTGCCGTGGCGGCGTCCGGGGTTCCAGCTGGGTCTGGACATCGCGGCGATCAAGGCGGCGAGCCCGGACGCGGTCGGGTGCATCCTGGGCGGGCACGGGATCACCGCCTGGGGGGACACGTCGGAGGAGGCGGAGGCGCACTCCCGGTGGATCATCGAGACCGCGGCGGCGTTTATCGCCGAGCACGGGAAGGCTCAGCCGTTCGGCGGGGCCCGGGCTGGGTTCGAAGCGCTGCCTGACGGCGAGCGGCGGGCCCGGGCGGCGGCGTTGGCGCCCACCATCCGGGGCCTCGCGTCGACCGATCACCCCATGGTGGGGCATTACACGGACACGGACGTGGTGCTGGGCTTCCTGGCGTCGGAGAACGCCCCCCGCCTGGCCGGGCTGGGCACGAGCTGCCCGGATCATTTCCTGCGCACCAAGGTGAAGCCGCTGATCCTGGACCTGCCCGCGACGGCCACGGTGGAGGAGCAGATCGCGCGCCTCACCGAGCTGCACCAGGAGTACCGGACCGAGTACCAGGCGTACTACGACGCGCACGCCGTCCCTTCGACAGGCTCAGGGACCGGGAGCCCGGCGATCCGCGGCGCGGACCCCCTCATCGTCCTCATCCCCGGCGTCGGCATGTTCTCCTACGGTGCCAACAAGCAGACCGCCCGCGTCGCGGGCGAGTTCTACGTCAACGCGATCAACGTCATGGCCGGCGCGGAAGCCCTCTCCACCTACACCCCCATCTCGGACGCGGAGAAGTTCCGCATCGAGTACTGGGCGCTCGAGGAAGCGAAACTGCAGCGCATGCCGAAACCGCGCTCCCACCAGGGGCGGATCGCGTTCGTCACCGGCGCCGCGAGTGGCATCGGCAAAGCCATCGCCACCCGCCTCGCCCGAGAAGGCGCCTGCGTGATCATCGCCGACCTCGACCTCACCAAAGCCCAAGCCGCCGCCGCCGAGCTCGGGGGCACGGATGTCGCGATCGGGGTCGCCGCGAACGTCGCCGACGCCGACGCCGTCCAGGCCGCGCTCGATGAAGCCGTGCTCGCGTTCGGCGGAGTCGACCTGATCGTCAACAACGCCGGCCTGTCCCTGTCCAAACCCCTCCTCGAAACCACCGAGAAGGACTGGGACCTGCAGCACGACGTGATGGCGAAAGGATCCTTCCTCGTCTCCCAGACCGCAGCGCGGATCCTCATCGAGCAGAAACTCGGCGGCGACATCATCTACATCTCCTCCAA
Organism: Microbacterium sp. 22242; assembly: GCF_052045495.1. NCBI lineage: Bacteria > Bacillati > Actinomycetota > Actinomycetes > Micrococcales > Microbacteriaceae > Microbacterium > Microbacterium sp. 22242. The sequence goes on from NZ_JBQEOZ010000012.1 coordinate 121,997, forward strand.
GAACAGCGTCTTCGCCGGACCCAACAACATCGCCTACTCCGCCACCAAAGCCGACCAAGCCCACCAAGTCCGCCTCCTCGCCGTCGAACTCGGCGAACACGGCATCCGCGTCAACGGCATCAACCCCGACGGCGTCGTCCGCGGCTCCGGGATCTTCGCCTCCGGCTGGGGCGCCAACCGCGCCGCGACCTACGGCGTCAAAGAAGAAGACCTCGGCCAGTACTACGCCAACCGCACCATCCTGAAACGCGAAGTCATCCCCGAAAACGTCGCCGACGCCGTCTACGTCCTCACCGGCCCCGACCTCACCCGCACCACCGGACTCCACATCCCCGTCGACTCCGGCGTCGCCGCCGCCTTCCTGCG
>NZ_JBQEOZ010000013.1:0-62168 GCF_052045495.1 Microbacterium sp. 22242
AACTCATCGCCCGCGAAATCTACTACGTCCTGATCCAGCCTTGACATCCATAGGAGCATCACCACCCCACCACGAGAAGAACGGCCCGTCGCTCGGAATGAGCGACGGGCCGTTCTGGGCCCGGATCAGGCCCCGGCGTCGGGGTCCCTGGTCGGGATCACCGGGATCGCGGCGGTGATGGTCTCCAGGCCGGACAGGCGCGCCGGCGACAGCTGCTTGATGACCTCCTCGCGCGACATCAGGCCCGCCTCGACCACGAGGTCGGCGACGTTGCGGTTCGTCAGCAGCGCGGTCTTGGCGAGCGCAGCGGACGCCGCGTAGCCGATGAACGGCGTCAGCGCGGTGATCACGCCAACCGAGGAGCCGACCATGGCGCCCAGCCGGTCGCGGTTGGCGGTGATGCCGTCGACGCAGTTCACGCGCAGAGTCCACATGGCCTGCCGCATCCAGGTGATCGACTGGAAGATCGAGTGCGCGATCACCGGCTCGAACGCGTTCAGCTGCAGCTGACCCGCCTCGGCGGCCATCGTCACCGTCATGTCGGATCCGGCGACCGCGAACGCGACCTGGTTCACGACCTCGGGGATGACCGGGTTGACCTTGCCGGGCATGATGCTGGATCCCGCCTGCATCGCCGGGAGGTTGATCTCGCCCAGACCCGCCTGCGGACCCGAGGAGAGCAGCCGCAGGTCGTTGCAGATCTTGGAGAGCTTCATCGCGTTGCGCTTCAGCGACGAGGAGAAGGACATGAAGGATCCGGTGTCGCTGGTCGCCTCGACGAGGTCGCTCGCGGTCTGCAGGTCGAGACCGGTGATCTCGCGCAGGTGCCGCAGCACCGCCGCCGCGTACGCGGGGTGCGTGGTGATGCCGGTGCCGATCGCCGTGGCGCCCATGTTGATCTCGAACATGAGCGCGGCGTTCTCGCTCAGCCGGGTGTGGTCGAAGCCGAGGGTCGTGGCGAAGCCGTGGAACTCCTGGCCGAGCGTCATCGGCACGGCGTCCTGCAGCTGGGTGCGGCCGACCTTGAGCACGTCGTGGAACTCGCGCGCCTTTGCGAGGAACGCCACGCGCAGGTGGTCGAGCTCGTCGAGCATCGTGTGCAGGGTGATCGACAGGCCGATCTTGATCGCCGTGGGGTACACGTCGTTCGTGGACTGGCTGCGGTTGGTGTGGTCGATCGGCGAGAGGAACGCGTAGTCGCCCTTCTCCCGGCCGGCGAGCTCGAGCGCGATGTTGGTGATGACCTCGTTCGCGTTCATGTTCGTCGAGGTGCCGGCCCCGCCCTGGATGACGCCGACGATGAACTGGTCGTGGAACTCGCCGTTGATCACCTTCTGCGCGGCGGCGTCGATGAGGTCGGCCTTCTCCGGGTCGAGGACGCCGATCTCCTTGTTCGCCCTCGCGCTCGCCTGCTTCACCATGGCGAGGGCCTCGATCAGCTCCGGATAGACGGAGATGGGGCGCTTGGTGATCGGGAAGTTCTCCGCCGCGCGAAGCGTGTGGATCCCCCAGTACGCGTCGGCGGGAATCTCCTTGCTTCCCAGAGAGTCGGTTTCGGTTCGGGTGACGGCAGGCGCGACAGCGGCCATGGACACATCCTCGTGGGTGATGGCGAACAGGGAAGGGGGATGCCCCCATCCTACCCGAGCGGTCTCAGCGTCCCGGCTTGCGGGAGAACGCCTCCAGCCGCTCCTCGGGGGTCAGCGCGGCCATCCGCTGCAGCCACTCCGGGGTGAACGTGCGCACGGGCTCGGCTTCGACCACGGGCACCACCGTGTGCGTGATCGTCTCGGGCCGCACATGCACGAGCTGGAAGGACTGGGCCGCGTCCATCCCGTTCACCCGATCGGCCGGGCTCGCCACGTCCATCGTGTAGCAGGTGGCCGAGGCGACGCTCACGGGGATGCCCGCGAAGGTCCCGTGCAGCGAGTAGTGCAGGTGACCGGCGAGGATCCCGCGGACATCGGATCCGCGCAGGATCTCGGCCAGCTCGTCCTGATGCCGCAGCTCCAGGATGTCGAAGAACGGCACATGGCTGGGCACCGGCGGGTGATGCATCGCGAGCAGCGTGCCGTGCGGCGCAGGCGTGCGCAGCTGCTCGGCGAGCCACGCGCGCTGGCCGGCGTCGATGTCGCCGTGATGCCACCCCGGCACGGTCGAGTCCACGGCGATCAGGCGCAGCCCGTTCAGATCCCACACGCCCGTGACCGGCTCCTCCGTCGGCGCGGCGTCGAGGAGGTGCTCGCGCAGGGCCGGGCGCTCGTCGTGGTTGCCCGCGACCCAGATCACGGGGGCGCCGAGCCGCTCTGCGACCGGCTCGACCGCGGCGCGCAGCCGCCGGTACGCCTCGGGCTCGCCGAGATCGGCGAGATCTCCCGTGACGACGATCGCGTCGGGACGCTCCACCGCGCTCTCGATCGCGGCGAGGGTGCGCTCCAGGGTGCGCTCGACGTCGAACCGGCCGGCAAGCACCGCGCCTCCGGCGAGCAGATGCGGGTCGCTCACGTGCACCAGCGTGTGCGTGGGAGGCGCGTAGCGGCCGAACTGCGGCAGGGCGGACGGAGCGGGCGGGGCCATGCCGCCAGGTTACCCGGCGCCTCCCGCAGCGTGCTCGAGGCCGCCCGCGCGCTGGCTCAGTGCACGACGATGAGCAGGATGCCGCTCAGCACGGCGGCGGCGCACAGCGCGAAGCACCCGTACGCGGCGACCAGCGCGATCGTCTTCTGCCCGCGGCTGAGCGGGCTCTTCTTGGCGGCCTTGGCGGCCGCTTTCGCCGCGCGCTTGGCCTCCTTCGCGGAGATCACCGTGATCGCATCGGTGAACTCGACCGGGGTGACCACCGGGGAGTGCCCCGAGCGCACCAGCATCCGCAGCCCCAGGGCGTAGAAGCCGACGACGACCAGGGTGCCGACGAGAGCCGCGCCGAGCACCTGGAAGAAGGCCTCCCAGTGGATCACGACGGTCATCGTCCCTCCCCTTTCGCCTTGGCGCGCTCCCGCGCCCGCTGCGCCCTCGCCTGCCGCGGGGTGAGCGGCGGCGCCTCCGGCACCTCGACCGCGCGGCCGGACGCCGCCACCTCGCTGAAGGCGTTGTTGGCGGTGACCGCGTTGTGCCGCGAGCGCAGGAACAGGCCGACGATGATGGCGATCGCGAGGATCGCGTCGATCAGCACGCCCCAGCCGTCGCCGAGCCGCACGATCAGTGCGGCGACCGCCCCGACGACCGCGGCCGCCGGCAGCGTGAGGACCCAGCCGATCGCGATCCGGCCGGCGGTGCGCCAGCGCACGGTGGAGCCGCGGCGGCCGAGGCCGGATCCGATCACGGATCCGGACGCGACCTGCGTGGTGGACAGCGCGAAGCCGAGCGCGCTCGAAGCCAGGATGGTCGCCGCGGTGGAGGTCTCCGCGGCGAAGCCCTGCGCGGGCTTCACATCGGTGAGGCCGCGGCCGAGGGTGCGGATGATCCGCCACCCGCCGAGGTAGGTGCCCAGCGCGATCGTGCACGCGCACGCGATGATCACGTACACGTGCGGCTGGTGGTCGCCCTTGGCCTGCCAGCCGACCGAGATCATCGCGAGGGTGATCACGCCCATCGTCTTCTGCGCGTCGTTCGTGCCGTGCGCGAGCGCGACCAGCGATGAGGTGAAGATCTGGCCCCAGCGGAAGCCGCTCCTGCCGTCCGGCTTGCCGTCGTAGCGGCGGGTGATCAGATACGCGAGCTTGGTGGCGAGGTAGGCGATCAGCCCCGCCGTGACCGGCGCGATGAGCGCGGGCAGCACGACCTTCGACAGCACGATCCCGAAGTTGATCCCGCCGAGTCCCGCACCGACCAGGGTGGCGCCGATCAGGCCGCCGAACAGGGCGTGCGAGGAGCTGGACGGCAGACCGAGGAGCCAGGTCAGCATGTTCCAGGTGATCGCACCGATGAGACCGGCGAAGATCAGGGCCGGGAACAGGTGCGCGTTGCTGTCGTCCTCCTGGATGATGCCGCCGGAGACCGTGGCAGCGACCTCGGTCGACAGGAACGCGCCGACCAGGTTGAGGCCCGCGGCGAGCAGCACGGCGACCTTGGGCTTGAGCGCCCCGGTCGCGATCGGGGTCGCCATGGCGTTCGCCGTGTCGTGGAACCCGTTGGTGAAGTCGAAGAAGAGTGCCAGCAGGATCACCAGCACGACGATGAGGGCTGCGGTATCCACCGTTCGCTTTCGTGAAGTGGAGGGACGTGACGAACGAAGAGTTCACCGGGGATTCAGCATCCGTTAACGGGCCGTGAGAATCCTCCCATCCCGCCCGGTGCCGGTCAACTCGACCTCGGATAGCGTGGTGGGGTGACCTCCGTCTCCGCCGCGACCTCTTCCGCCATCCCCGCTCCCGCCGCCCCCGTGCCGCCGCGCGCGGCACGCCGCTCTCGGATCCGCAGCCACCACGGCGACGTCTTCGACGACCCCTACGACTGGCTGCGCGCGAAGGACGATCCCGAGGTGATCGCCCACCTCGAGGCGGAGAACGCGTACACGGAGGCGAAGCTGGCGCCGTTGGCGCCCCTGCGGGAGACGCTGTTCGAGGAGATCAAGGCGCGGGTGCAGGAGTCGGACCTGTCCGTGCCCACCCGCCGCGGCGACTGGTGGTACTACGGCCGCACGGTCGAGGGGCAGCAATACGGTCTGCAGTGCCGCGCCGCCGTGTCCTCCGCCGACGACTGGACGCCGCCGGTGCTGGATCCGGCCGTCCCCGTGCCGGGCGAGCAGATCCTGCTGGACGGCAACGCCGAGGCCGAGGGGCACGACTTCTTCGCGATGGGGGCGTTCGACGTCTCGGACGACGCCACTCGGCTGCTCTGGTCGACCGACTTCGAGGGCGACGAGCGCTACACCGTGCGGGTGCGCGACCTGGGCACGGGCGAGACGCTGCCCGACGAGATCCCCGGCACCTCCGGCGCGTTCTTCACCCCCGACGGCGCCGCGATCCTGTACACGACCGTCGACGAGTCCTGGCGCCCGGACACGCTCTGGCTGCACCGCATCGGCACGCCGGTCTCGGAGGACGTGCCGCTGTTCCACGAGCCGGACGAGCGGTTCTGGCTGGGTGCGGGGATCACCCGCAGCCGGTGCTTCCTGGTGATCGGGCTCGGATCCAGCATCACCAGCGAGGAGCTGCTGGTCGACCTCGACGACATCACGGCTCCGCCGCGCGTGGTCTGGCCGCGTCGGGAGGGCGTCGAGTACTCGGTCGAGCACGCCGTGGTGGACGGCCGCGACGAGCTGCTCATCCTGCACAACGACGGCGCCCTCGACTTCGAACTGGTGTCCGTGCCCGCATCGGATCCCGGCGGCCCCCGCCGCACGGTCCTGCCGCACACGCCGGGCCGGCGGCTGCTCGACGTGGACGCCTTCCGCGACGTCACCGTCGTCGCCTACCGCTTCGAGGGACTGGAGCGGATCGCGCTGCTGGATCCCGCCTCCGGCGCGCTGGACGAGCTCGGCTTCGACGAGCCGCTGTACTCTGCCGGGTTCGGCGGCAACCCGGAGTGGGCGGCGCCGTTCCTCCGCCTCGGCTACGGCTCGTTCGTCACCCCGTCGACCGTCTACGACCTGGAGCTGGCGACCGGCGAGCTGCACCTGCGCAAGCGGCAGCCGGTGCTCGGCGGCTACGAGCCCGCCGACTACGGCCAGCGCCGCGACTGGGCCATCGCTCCTGACGGGACCCGCGTGCCGATCTCCCTGGTGTGGAAGCGCTCGTTCGGCGAGCCGGGCTCCGAGCCCCGGCCGGTGCACCTGTACGGCTACGGGTCGTACGAGCACTCGATCGACCCCGGCTTCTCCGTCATGCGCCTCTCCGCGCTGGATCGCGGGGCCGTGTTCGCGGTGGCGCATGTGCGCGGCGGCGGCGAGATGGGCCGGCAGTGGTACGAGGACGGCAAGCTCGGCCAGAAGACGAACACGTTCACCGACTTCGTCGCCTGCGCCCGGCATCTGGTCGACGCGGGCGTCACGGCCCCCGACCGGATGGTGGCCGAGGGCGGCAGCGCGGGCGGCCTGCTCATGGGCGCGGTCGCGAACCTCGCACCCGAGCTGTTCAGCGGCATCCTCGCCTCCGTCCCGTTCGTCGACGCGCTGACCACGATCCTGGACCCTTCGCTGCCGCTGACCGTCATCGAATGGGACGAGTGGGGCGACCCGCTGCACGATGCCGGCGTGTACGCGTACATGAAGTCCTACTCGCCGTACGAGAACGTGCGCGACGGGGTCGCCTATCCCCCGATCCTCGCGGTCACCTCGCTCAACGACACCCGCGTGCTGTACGTGGAGCCGGCGAAATGGATCGCTCGCCTGCGCGACGCGGGAGCCGCGGACGCGATGCTCAAGTGCGAGATGGTCGCCGGTCACGGCGGCGTCAGCGGCCGGTACAACTCCTGGCGCGAGCGCGCGTTCGAGCTCGCCTGGATCCTGGACCGGCTCGGCATCGCGGGGGCCTGACCCCTCCGGCTCGGCCGAACCGCACCGCGCGGCGGAACGGCGACGCCGCTCAACAGAACAGCACCTCTCAGCCGAACAGCACCTCTCAGCCGAAAAGGGCCGCGGCCTCCTCGTAGCGCGCCAGCGGGACGGTGTTCAGCTCGCCCAGCGCCTCGGCGAACGGGACGCGCACGATGTCCGTGCCGCGCATCGCGACCATCTGCCCCCAGGCCTCGTCCACGAGCGCGTCGGCGGCGTGCAGGCCGAGCCGGGTCGCGAGCACGCGGTCGAAGGCGGACGGGGATCCGCCGCGCTGGATGTGGCCGAGCACGGTGGACCGGGTCTCGATGCCGGTGCGCTCCTCGATCTCCGGGGCGAGGAGCTCGCTGATGCCGCCGAGACGCGGGCGGTTGAACGCGTCCAGACCCTTGTCGCTGTATGCCTGGTCCATGCCCTTGAGCTTGAAGCCCTCGGACACCACGACGAGCGGCGCCCTGCCGCGGTCGCTGGCCCTGGTGACGAGGCCGCAGATCTCCTCGATCGACATCGGCACCTCGGGGATGCAGATGACGTGAGCGCCGGCGGCCATGCCCGCGTGCAGCGCGATCCAGCCGACATGCCGGCCCATGACCTCGGCGACCATGCACCGCTGGTGCGAGTCGCCGGTAGTGCGGAGCCGGTCCATCGAGTCGGTGGCGATGTTCACCGCGGTGTCGAAGCCGAACGAGTAGTCGGTCGCGCGCAGGTCGTTGTCGATCGTCTTCGGCACGCCGAGGACGTTGATCCCGTCCTTGGCGAGGCGGTCTGCGGCCGCCAGGGTCCCCTCGCCGCCGATCGCGACGATCCCGTCGATGCCGTGCTTGGCGAGGTTCTTCGCCACGCTCTCCGCACCGCCGCGCGGGCCCTCGTACGGGTTGGTGCGGCTGGTGCCCAGAATCGTGCCGCCCACCTTCGACAAGCCCTTCACCTCGTGACGGGTGAGCGGGAAGAAGTCGGCGTCGACGACGCCGCGCCAGCCGTCGCGGATCCCGACGAACTCGAGCTCATAGGTCGTGGTGCCCTTGAGCACGATGCCGCGGATGACCGCGTTCAGGCCGGGGCAGTCGCCGCCGCTGGTCAAGATGCCGATCTTCATGGGTCGTCCTCGGGAGGGATGGGGGATGGAAGCACGGCGCCGTTGCCTCGTTCGACCCTAGTGCCGAGGGGCGCCATCGCGCCATTCCGGGCCGTCGAAAACCCGGGTTCTTACGACGCGCACCCGGGACTTTCGGCCTTCTTGACGAAGAACGGCGCAAATCCGCATCTGAGGGTGCGAAGAAGCGCCGTTCTTGCAGGCATGTGTCGGGGTCAGTCGCCGCCGAGCGCCTCCCGCAGCAGATGCATGAGCGCCGCCTGCTGCACGGACTCGCTCGCGCCCTCCTCCACGGTCTCGCCGTCGAGTGCACGCGCCGCGAGGCCCTGCTTCTGATCGATCAGCTCGGCGATCTTGGTGTCGAGCGTGTGCGCGGCGATGATCCGCCACGCCGTGACCGGCTCGTCCTGGCCGATGCGGTGCACGCGGTCGATCGCCTGGGTCTGCTCGGCCGCGGTCCAGCTGAGCTCGGCGAGCACCACGTTCGAGGCGGTCTGCAGGTTCACGCCGACGCCGGCCGCGGTGAGCGAGCAGACGGCGATGCCGACCTCGGGATCGCCGTTGAAGTCGTCGATCGCCTTCTGACGGGCGGGCGTGGTCTGGTCGCCGCGGACCGACACGGCGCGGATCCCGGCCGCCGCGAAGTGCGCCTCGGCCTGGTCCATCACATCGACGTGCTTGGCGAAGAAGACGACCTTGCCCACCGAGCGCTGCAGCTGGGCGGCGTAGTCCGCCGCGAGCAGCGCCTTGGCCTGGCCGATCTTGCGCACCATGGTGAAGACGTTGTCTCCCGCGGTTCCGGCGGCCTTGGACTCTTCGAGCTCGCCGTGCGCGACGAGGCGAACGATGTCCTCGTCGATCTCGCCCGGCACCAGACCGCGGTCGCCGCGCGCCTCGATGATCCGGCGGTACTTCGCCGCCATCCGCGCTCCGAGCTCCCGCTCGGCCTGGCGGATGCCGCGACCGAACTCGTCGTCCAGCTGCACGGGCAGATCCGCGATGAGCTTGTCCGGGAGATCGGCGGCGACATCCTTCTTCTTGCGCCGCACGATCCCCATCGAGATCACCGCGTCCCTCGCCTCGCCGTAGAAGGCCTTGTCCGCCGGGGTCAGCCCGGTGGCGTCGAGCTTCTCGGCCAGCTCCGGTGCGGGCCGCTCGCCGTTGGTCCAGCCGAGGAAGCGCCAGATCGCGTCGAAGTCCTCGACGTCGTTGATCAGCGGCGTCCCGGTGAGCGCCATCAGCAGCGGCTTGCCGCCAGGGGTCTGCTCGCGGACGCGGGAGGCCAGCGCGAGCACATTCTGGGAGCGCTGCGAGGACAGGTTCTTGATGAAGTGCGCCTCGTCCACGACCATGCCGCGCAGGCCGATCGAGCCCAGCCAGGACAGGTGCCGGTCGAGGATCTCGTAGTTCACGATGAAGATGTCGGCGAACGCGTCGATGTCCTGACCGTCGCCCTGGATGACGGCGGCGCGACGCTGCGGCGTCCACCGCTCGACCTCGCGGGCCCAGTTCATCTTGACCACGTTCGGGACAACGACGAGCAGCGGGTAGGCGTGCGCCACCGAGGCAGCGAGCACCGACTGGGCGGTCTTGCCGAGACCCGGCTCGTCGGCGAGCAGGAACGAGCGATGCCCGGCCCGCACGGACTCGAGGAAGCGCGCCTGGTGCACCATCACCTCCAGCCCCTTCGGCGAGACGTGGTCGTACTCCGGCAGCGGCGGCAGCTCCATCGAAGCGACGGATCCGCCCGCGCCCGACTCGAACGCCTTGTACAGCGGCCCCATGAGCTCCCAGCCGTCCAGCCGGCGCCGCGGTGTGGAGGCGGGGCGCGGGGTCAGGTCGGGGGCGAGGAACGGGTTCGCCAGCAGCCGCGACTCGACCGACGGCGGCGTGACCTGACGCTCGGCGAGAGCGGCGGGCACGACCGGCGCCTGCTGCACGCGGATGGCGTCGGCGATCACGAGCTCCTCGGGGGGGAGCTCGGCTCCCGACTCCAGCAGCCAGTCCCGGCGCATGCGCTTGGCGACCGGGCTCGTCGCCTGGTCCGCCTCGAGCAGCTGGATCAGCGAGGTGTCGCGGGCGGCGGTCTTCGCGAGGATGGTCGCGACGCCGTCCAGGCGCTTGAGCAGTTCGGCGCGCGCGGCGTCGCCGAGCTCCGCGTCGGCCTTGACCCTGGCGCGCTCCTCGCGCACCAGGAAGGCGATCACCTGGAACTTGACGCGGTTGGTCGGCCCGAGCTTGCCGTGCTGGGCCTTGGCCTCGACCTCGCGCACCTTGCGCGCGAGGATGGGGATCAGGGGCGCGTCCTCGTCGCGACGGGACGTCCTCTTCCGCCGGATGGCGGTGGTTGCCGTGCTCGGCATGCTCCTCCTGAGCGTGGATGCCGGCTCGCACCGGGCGAGCGGCGGGTATCCGTAAAATGCGGTGTCCGCGGACGGGCTGCTGCCAGACGGCGGAACGCGGACCGGGCGGACGAGAGCCGCTGCCGATGTGCATCGCGCACGCCGATCGCAGCGGGTACGCGGTCAGTTTACGCCACTTCGGGCCTGATCCGGGTCACTCCGTGTGCGCCTGCCGGATCCGGATCACTCCGCGTGCGCGTCGGCCGGATCCCCCGTCGGGACGCCGAGCAGGATCCGTGCCTGGGCCACGTCCGAGGCGATGCCGTCGATGAGCGCCTCGATGCTGTCGAAGGCGGTCATGCCGCGCAGCCGGTGCGTGAACTCCACGGTCACGTCGTGGCCGTACAGGTCCAGGCCGGGCCGGTCGATCGCGTGCGCCTCCACCTGACGCTCCGGCACGTCGTCGAAGGTGGGGTTCGTGCCGACGGACACCGCAGCCGGATGCGTGAGTCCGGTGGTGTGGTCGATGAGCCGGCCCGCGTACACGCCGTCCGCGGGGACCATGTCGTCCAGCATCCCGGGCAGGTTCGCGGTGGGGAAACCGAGCTCGCGGCCGCGCTCGAGCCCGTGCACGACCTCGCCGCGCACCGAGACGGGCCGTCCCAGCACGGTGCCGGCGAGGGCGACGTCCCCGGCGGCGAGCAGCTCGCGCACCCACGACGACGAGGCCCGCCGCTCGGTGCCGTCCAGGAGGACGTCCTCCACGACGTCGACGCGGAAGTCGCCGGCGGCGCCGAGCTCGCGCAGCAGGGCGGGGTCCCCGCTCCCGCCTCGGCCGAACCGGAAGTCCCTGCCGACGAGCACCGCGGCCACGTGCAGCGCATCCACCAGGATCGTCTGCACGAAGTCCTCCGCCGTGCGCGCGGCGAGCTGCTCGTCGAACGTGAGCACCAGCACCGCGTCGAGACCGCACTCGGAAAGCAGCTCGATCTTGCGCTGCACCGAGACCAGGGCGTCCGGGCAGCGGTCGGGCCGCAGCACGCTCAGCGGATTGCGGTCGAACGTGACGGCCACGGTCCTCGCGCCGAGCTCCGCCGCGTCCTGCACGGCTCTCCGGAACACCGCGCGGTGCCCGGCGTGCACGCCGTCGAACTTGCCGATCGCGGCGACCGTGCGGCCGAAGTCGGCGGGGATCTCGGCCGGATCCCGGAACACGATCATGCGCCGGATCCGTTCCGCACGGCCGGCCGGGAGGCCTCGACCGCGGCGGGACGGTGCCGGACGAGCCACCACAGCCCCACCATCGGCAGGAAGAGCGGGATGAGCACGTAGCCGAGGCCGTACTGCGACCACACCGTGTCGTGCGGGAAGAGTCCAGGATCCACGAGGCTGAGCGTGCCGACGACCAGCACGCCGAGGAGCTCGAACACGATCGCGATCCACGCCGCGCGGTACCAGCCGGGCCTCCCCGAGAGGATCAGCGCGAGCGTGGCGACGATGTAGACCACGGCGGAGACGGCGGAGAGGGTGTACGCGAGCGGGGCGTCGCCGAAGGCCCGCACGATCTGCACGAACGAGCGTCCCGTGGCCCCGAGCGCCATCACGGCGTACACGATCACCAGCACCCGGCCGACACCGCGCATCCGCGGGCGCGCCGGAGCGGGGTCCGGCGCAGCCGGGTTCGAGGCGGACTCGGAGGGGACGGGAGGGTGCGCAGCGCTCATGGCGGATCCATTCTACGGACGTCGCCGGGCTCGCCGGCCCGCCTCAGGCTCCGATCGGAGTCGTCCAGATCACCTGCATCCGCCAGATCATCACGGCCAGCGCCAGCGCCACCGCCCCCAGGATCACCGTGCTCCACCGGGAGCGCTCCAGCAGCGCCCAGATCACCCCGCCGATCGGCAGCAGGATCGCGGAGACCAGGTACACCCCGTACTCCAGGGGGTCGCCCTTCGCCGGGTTGCCCGCGAAGGGCGCGACGATCGCCATCACGGCCTGCACGACCAGCAGCAGCTCGACCAGGGCCAGCGCCCCCACGGTGTAGTCGTTCGGGCGCTTGCCCGCGAAGCCGAGGACCAGGCAGAGAAGCCCCGCGCCCACGGCGACGACCAGCTGGACCACCGTGAACCACAGGATCATGAAGCCCCCTCAGGCATGTTCATCGCGCTCTTGAGATCATCGCCGCGGCGCTCGACGATGCCGACCAGCCCGCCGTCCGGGTCGATCGCCGCGGCCCGCGCACCGTGCAGGCGGGATCGCTGCCCCACCAGGCGCTTGCCGTGGCGCAGGTCGACGGCCTCGGCGGCGCTCACCTCGAGCACCGGCAGGATGAGCGACGCCGCCTTCGCCGCCGACATCGGCCGCGCCTCCGCGAGATCGTCGAGGCCGGTCGCCGCGGCCACCTCGAACGGGCCCACCCTGGTGCGCCGGAGCGCGGTGAGGTGGCCGCCGACGCCGAGCGCGGCGCCGAGGTCTCGGGCGAGCGCGCGGATGTAGGTGCCCGAGGAGCAGTCCACGGTCACGTCGAGGTCGCGCACGCCGTCGCCGGGACGGTCAGCGAGGATGTCGAAGCGGGAGACCACGACCTCACGCGCGGCCAGTTCGACCTCCTCGCCCGCGCGCACCCGGTCGTAGGCACGGCGCCCGTCGACCTTGATCGCGGAGACGGCGCTGGGCACCTGGGCGATCGTGCCGGTGAGCGCGGCGATGCCGTCGGCGATCCGTCCGGCGGTGACGGCGGCGAGCGCGTCCGCGGACGCGGTGGCGACGACCTCGCCCTCGGCGTCGTCGGTCGTGGTGGCCTGGCCCAGCCGGATCGTCGCGGAGTAGGTCTTGTCGGCGCCGACCACGAACGTGAGCAGGCGCGTCGCCGCCTCGATCCCGATCACGAGCAGGCCGGTGGCCATCGGATCCAGGGTCCCGGCGTGGCCGACCTTGCGCGTCCCGAACGCCCGGCGGGCGCGCGCGACGACATCGTGACTCGTCATCCCGCCTGGTTTGTCGACGAGCAGGATTCCCGGGGCCACCATCCTTCCAGCCTAGAGGCCCGCCGCGGCAGCTTCCGGCCTCCCCCGCGGGGGCGTCGGCGGTAGCGTGGTCTCCCGTGTCCGTCTCCCCCGCCGCCGCCCTGATCCCCTGGTACCGCGCGCACGCGCGGGACCTGCCGTGGCGACGTGCCGAGTACCTCGAGCGGTACGGCCCGTGGGGCGTGCTCGTCAGCGAGTTCATGCTGCAGCAGACCCCGGTGAACCGGGTGATCCCGCACCTCGAGGCGTGGCTGGAACGCTGGCCGGACGCGCTTTCGCTCGCCGCGGCCACGCCGGCGGCGGTGCTGCAGCAGTGGGCGAACCTCGGCTATCCGCGGCGTGCGCTGTGGCTGCACGGCGCCGCGACGGCGATCCGCGACCGGCACGACGGACGCACGCCGCGCGACGTGCCGGCGCTCCTCGCGCTCCCTGGCATCGGGGACTACACCGCGCGGGCGGTCGCGGTCTTCGCTTACGGGGACCGTCATCCTGTCGTCGACACCAACACCCGCCGGGTGCTCGCGCGGGCGGTCCATGGTGCGGCGCAGCCGGATCCCCCGTCCCGCCGCGATCTCGACGACATGCTCGCGCTGCTCCCGGAGGATCCGGAGCAGGCGGCGATCGTGAACGCGGCGACGATGGAGCTCGGCGCGACGATCTGCACGGCGCGGTTGCAGCGGGAGAGCGCCGCCGCATGCCTCCGCTGCCCGCTGCAGGACGTGTGCGCCTGGCGCGCCGCGGGGTATCCGGAGGGCCAGGATCGACGGCGCCGGCAGGCCAGGTACGAGGGTTCCGACCGTCAGGCGCGCGGCGGTGTGCTGCGGGCGCTGCGGCACGCGGAGGGGCATCGGCTGCCCGCCGAGGCGGTGCTCGCGGACTGGCCCGATCCGGTGCAGCGCGATCGCGCGATCGACTCGCTCATCGGGGACGGCCTGCTCGAGGCCGCGGACGGCGAGCTGCTGCTCCCCCGCTGATCCGGGCTTCACCGGCCGTCCGGGCGGTCACAGGTGCTGGTCGACGCGGTGCGCGAGCACGGTCAGCTCGTGGCGCGTGCGCACGTCCAGCTTCGCGAAGATGCGGCCTCCGTGCACCTCGACCGTGCGGACCGATACGTGCAGAGCCAGGGCGATCTCGCGGTTCGTGCGCCCCTCGGCCATCAGCAGGGCGACCTCGAGCTCGCGGGCGGTGAGGATCGGCTCCCACGACGCCCGGCAGACCTCGAGGGGCGCCGCCGACGCCGGCTCCCGCACCGGCGAGGTGCGCTCGGCCCGGAGATCCTCGCCGAGCCGGCGCAGCCGCTGCTGCACGAGACGGCGCCACGCCTGCGCTCCGGACTCGTCGAACAGGCTGCGCGCGGCGCGCAGATGCCGCAGCGCGGCCGCCCGGTCTCCGCGCGCCGCATACGTGGACCCGAGCAGCGCCTCGATCCTGGCACGCTCGAACGGACTGCGGATGGCGCGGCTCTCCGCCGCGGCCGATCCGAGGTCGGTGCGCCAGGAGGCCTCCCGAGCGGAGCGGATCCGCTCCCTCAGGCTCCGTGCCGCCGTCGCCTCGGGAGGCTCCGGCGCGGCCGGGCCCCCCAGCGGTCCGATCTCGTCGATCCCGGGCAGGCCGAGCGCCTCACCGGGCCGTCCGCAGTCCGCCCACAGCTGCAGGTGCACGGCCGCCTCGTCGCTCCGGCCGTGCAGATAGGCCTCGATCGCGCGCTCCACGAAGCCGTCCGGCCGCTGCGGCCAGGGCACCGCGGCGGCGAGATCCCGGGAGAGCGCGCCGGTCCGGCCGTCCACCGCCAGCTCGAGCCGCCGTGCGAGCGGGAGGGCGATGCCCGCGAACGGCAGCGCGACCGGGAGTTCCGCGGCTGCGGTCTCCAGCAGCTGGCGCGCGACGGCGATGCGCCCGCCCCAGACGTGCAGCAGCACCTCGGAGACGGCATGGCGCGCCCGGAGGAGCGGACTGCGCTCATGCAGCCCGGCGACCGGTTCGCCCGGCTCGGCCGCGGCCGGCTCGGCGAGCGCCCTGACTCCGGCGTCCGGTTCGCCGTCCAGTCCGAAGCCGAGCGCCTGGACGACGCGCTCGATGACGTCGCCGCCGCCGATCCGCTCGCCCTCCCCCGTGCCGGCGAGGGCGCCGCACCACGCCAGCAGGGCGGCGCGGGCGTCCGGATCCCCCTCGATGCGCGCCTCCACGCCGAGCCAGGCCGCGCAGCGCTCACGATCTCCGCGTTCGGCGCTGAGCGCAGCGGCCAGCACGGCCGCGTCGCGGTAGCCCGGGTGTACCGCATCCGGCGGGATCAGCGGTTCCGGCGCCGGCGCCGTGCCGTGGCGCAGCGCATGGGCGAGCACGAATGCGGCGGTCGCCTCCGCACGATGCGGCTCGTCCGCGCGCAGGGCCGGCTCCAGGAGCTCCAGCGCGTCCGCGACGAACCCGCAGGCGAGCGCCGCGCGTCCCGCGCAGAGCAGCGCTTGCCGGTGGGAGGGCGCACCGGCCTCGGCGTGATCAACCGCTTCCCGCGCCAAGACCCAGGCGGCCCGGGCCCCACCGGCGCGCATCGCCGCTCTCGCTCGCACGAGCAGGGGCTCGACGAGGACCGGATCCTTCAGCACCGCGCCGCGGGCGCGATGCCACAGCGCGTCGTCGTCCTCGCCGGCGTCCGCGAGGACCGCCGCCAGCCGCTGATGCGCGGCGAGGCGCTCCGCCTCGGCGGCGGCGCCGACCACGTGCGCGCGAAGCACCGGATCCGCGAACCGGAACCGCCCGGCCGTGAACTCCACGCACTGCGCGAGTGGCGAGAGCGCCACCAGGTCCGCCGCGCGGCCCGCGATGACGCAGAGCGCCGCAACGGGCCCGCGCCCGCACAGCGCGAGCAGCAGCAGGGCGTCGGGATCCGCCCCGCCCGGCATCGCCTGGGCGGCGGCTCGGGTGATCGCCGGGACGAGCGGCAGCGGATCGGGCAGGCAGCGACTGCCGCCGCGCTGTTCGCCGGTCAAAGCCGCGAGCGTCTCGGCCGTCGCGACCGGATCGTTCCCGCAGGCGACCGTCACGGCAGCTCGGACATGCGGCGCCGCCGCGAGATCGCCGTCGTCCGGCGTCGCGCGGAACATCCCGCGGTCCCTCACCACGCAGCCCCCCCGGTGGTCCTCCGCCGTGCGCATCCTCGCGCACGTGCCGAGAATGCTAGCAAGCGGGGGCGCCGGACGGGAGGGTACCCGTGCTCAGTCCTCCTGCGTGCCGTCGTCGACGCGGTACGGGTCGGCCTCGCCGGCGTAGCGTCCGGTGGCCGCGAGCCTGGCGACCTCTTCGTCCCGCTCCCTGGCCTGGCGGAGCAGGTCGCTGATGTGATCAGCGTTCTCCGGCAGGGCGTCGGGGATGAACTCGAGCGTGGGCACGAGGCGGACGCCGAGCTGACGGCCGACCTCCTTGCGCAGCAGGCCGGTCGCCGCGGTGAGGGCGGCGCCGGACGCGACGCGCTCCTCCTCGCTGCCGAGCACCGTGTAGAACGCGGAGGCGTGCTGCAGGTCGCCCGTGACGCGCACGTCGGTGATGGTCACGAAGCCGAGACGCGGGTCGCGCAGCCCCTTCTCCAGCCGTTCGGCGAGGATGACGCGGATCCGATCCGCGAATCGTGCCTGTCGTTCTCCGGCCATGTGCAACACCTATCTCTTCTTCTCAGCGCCCCAGGCGGGGCGAAGCCGGATGGCGTTCCGGACCGAGTGCCGGGGCAGAAGCCCACTGACTCGGTACGGAACGCCATCCGGCACAGCCGGGTCCACTCAGGAGCGCGGCTTCTCGACCATCTCGATGGTCTCGATCTCGTCGCCGATCTGGATGTCGTTGTACTTGCCCAGGCCGATGCCCGCCTCGAAGTCCGTGCGGACCTCGGTGACGTCGTCCTTGAAGCGGCGCAGCGACTCGATGGCCAGGCCGTCGGCGATCACGATGCCGTCGCGGATGACGCGCGCCTTGGCGTTGCGCGTGATCGTTCCCGATCGCACGATGACACCGGCGATGTTGCCGAACTTCGAGGAGCGGAACACCTCGCGGATCTCGGCCACACCCGACTGCACCTCTTCGAACTCGGGCTTGAGCATGCCCTTGAGGGAGCTCTCGATCTCGTCGATCGCGTTGTAGATGACCGAGTAGAACCGGACGTCCACGCCCTCGCGGGAAGCGGCCTCGCGGGCCTTCGGGTCGGGGCGGACGTTGAAGCCCACGATGATCGCGTTGTCGATCGTCGCCAGGTTCACGTCGCTCTCGGTGACCGCACCGACGCCGCGGTGGATGATGCGCAGCTGCACCGAGTCGTCGACCTCGATCTTGAGGAGCGACTCCTCCAGCGCCTCGACGGCACCGGACACGTCGCCCTTGATGATGAGGTTGAGCGTCTCGACCTTGCCCTCTTCGAGAGCACGGGTGAAGTCCTCGAGCGAGATGCGCTTGCGGGCCTTGGCCAGCTGGGCGTTGCGCTCGACGGCCTCGCGCTTCTCCGCGATCTGACGGGCCATGCGGTCCTCGTCGGTCACGATGAAGACGTCGCCGGCGCGCGGGACCGAGTTCAGACCCTGCACCTGGACCGGACGCGACGGCGCTGCGGCCTCGACCGCGTCGCCGTTCTCGTCGATCATGGCGCGGACGCGTCCGTAGGCGGTGCCCGCCACGATCGCGTCGCCGATCCGGAGCGTTCCGGACTGGATCAGCACGGTCGCGACCGAACCGCGGCCCTTGTCGAGCTTCGCCTCGATGGCGATGCCTCGTGCGGCCTTGTTCGGGTTCGCGGTGAGGTCCAGGCCGGCGTCCGCCGTGAGCAGCACGGCGTCCAGGAGCTCCTGGATGCCGGTGCCGGCACGCGCCGACACGTCGACGAAGATGACGTCTCCGCCGTACTCCTCGGCGACCAGTCCGTACTCGGTGAGCTGCTGGCGCACCTTGGCCGGGTTGGCCTCGGGCTTGTCGACCTTGTTGACCGCGACCACGATCGGCACCTGGGCCGCCTGGGCGTGGTTCAGCGCCTCGACCGTCTGCGGCATGATGCCGTCGTCGGCCGCGACCACGAGGATCGCGATGTCGGTCACCTGGGCACCGCGGGCGCGCATGGCGGTGAACGCCTCGTGACCCGGGGTGTCGATGAAGGTGATCGCGCGCTCGATGCCCTCGTGCTCGGTCCAGACCTGGTAGGCGCCGATGTGCTGGGTGATGCCGCCGGCTTCGCCCTCGATCACGTTGGTCTGACGGATCGCGTCGAGCAGTCGCGTCTTACCGTGGTCGACGTGACCCATCACGGTCACCACCGGAGGACGGATCTCGAGGTCGTCCTCGCTCTCCGCCTCCAGCTCGGCCTCGAGGTCGAGACCGAAGCCCTCGAGGAGCTCCTTGTCCTCGTCCTCGGGCGAGACCATCTGGATCTTGTAGCCGAGCTCTTCGCCGAGGACCTCGAAGGTGGCCTCGTCCAGCGACTCGGTCGCCGTGGCCATCTCGCCGAGGTTGAACAGGATCGTGACGAGCGTGCCGGGCTGCACGGTGTAGCCGCGCAGCGCCTCGAGCTTGTCCGCGAAGTCCGCAATGGACGCACCGCGGCGCAGGCGGATGATCTCGCCGTTGCCCTTGGAGACGTTGACGCCGCCGACGACCGGCGCCGACCGCATCTCGAATTCCTGCCGCTTCGCCCGCCGCGACTTGCGCTGCTTGCTCTTGCCCGCGCCCTTGCCGAAGGCACCTGCGGTGCCACCGCCGGGACCACGGCCACGGCCGCCGCCACCGCCGGGACGACCGGCGAACCCGCCGGCCGGGGCTCCCGGTGCACCACCGGGACGCTGGAAGCCGCCTGCACCGGCGCCGCCGGGACGACCGGGGCCGCCCGTGCGCTGCTGGAACGGAGCACCGGGGCGACCGGCGCCACCGGGACGACCGGGTCCGCCGGCGCGACCGCCGGGACCGGGACGGGGGCCGCCGATGCGCGGGGAGCCGGGGCGCGGCGCCTGCGGACGCGGGATGTTGCCCGGCGTCGGGCGCTGGCCCATGCCCTGCTGCGAGGCGAACGGGTTGTTGCCCGGCCGGGGACCGGCCGGACGCGATCCCATCCCCTGCTGCGAGGAGAACGGGTTGTTGCCCGGACGCGGAGCGCCGGGGCGGGGAGCCGCGGATCCGCCGGGCTTGGGCGCGGAGGACTTCTCCGCAGCCGGGGCGGCCGGAGCGGGCGCGGCCGGAGCCTCCGCCTTCTCCGGGGCCGGAGCCGGAGCCGGAGCGGGCGCCTCGGCGGGCTTGGCCGGACCCGGCTTGGGACCGGGGGCCGGCGCCTTGGGGCCGGGCCTGGGACCGGCCGGGGTCGCCGAGGCGGTCTTCGCCGCCGGGGCGCCGGCAGCCTTGGCCGCAGGCGCGGCGGAGGCCGGCTTGTCGGCCTCGATCGCCGCGCGCAGCTTGCGCGCGACCGGGGGCTCGATCGTGGAAGAGGGGGACTTCACGAACTCGCCGAGCTCCTTGAGCTTCGCGAGTGCGAACTTGCTGTCGACGCCGAGTTCGGCGGCGATCTCGTGCACGCGTGGTTTACCAGCCACAATTCTCCTGTCAGGGTCGGTCGGCCCTGGCAGGGCAGACCACTAGTCGCGGACGGGTCTCATTTCGAGCCGTTCACTTTGTTTCCATAGCCGTTCAGCCGTTTCTCGAGGGTCTGCATGTTCTCTGCTTCCGGGAATTCCAGGGCAGTGGACACACGGAGCGCACGGGCGAAGGCGCGGCGCCGCTGGGCGGCCTCCACGCACTCCGGAGTCGGATGCACCCACGCACCCCGTCCCGGCAGCACGGCGTCCTCGTCGAAGACGAGGTCACCGTTCCGGATCACCACCCTGAGCAGGGAGGTACGAGATGCACGAGCGCGGCAACCGACACACGTTCGTACAGGATCCATCTTACACCTCGGAGCTGAAAGACCGGTTCGCCCGGTACCGGGCGGTCACGCCTCGTCGAGAATGGAGTCCGGCTGGATGTCGATCTTGGCGCCCGTGAGCTTCGCGGCGAGGCGTGCGTTCTGCCCCTCCTTGCCGATCGCGAGCGACAGCTGATAGTCGGGCACCAGGGCGCGCACGGCCTTCGTGCCGGCATCCAGCACGAACGCGCTGGTCACCTTGGCCGGGGAGAGCGCGTGCGCGACGAAGGTCGCCAGGTCGGCGTGGTGGTCGACGATGTCGATCTTCTCCCCCGCCAGCTCCTCGGTGACGGCGCGCACGCGCCGCCCCATCTCGCCGATGCAGGCGCCCTTCGCGTTGATCGACGGGTCGTTCGCCCGGACGGCGATCTTCGTGCGGTGTCCGGCCTCCCTGGCGAGCGCGACGATCTCGACGAGGCCCGCCGCGATCTCGGGCACCTCGAGCGCGAACAGCTTGCGGACCAGCCCGGGGTGTGTGCGGGAGACGGTGATCTGCGGGCCCTTGAGCCCCTTGGCGACGCTCGTGACGTACACGCGCAGACGGGATCCGTGCGTGTACTCCTCGCCGGGGACCTGCTCCTCGGGCGGCAGGATCGCCTCGACCGAGCCGAGGTCGACGTGGATCATGCGCGGGTTGGGACCCTGCTGGATGACGCCGGCGACGATGTCGCCCTCCTTGCCGCGGAACTCGCCGAGCACCGCGTCGTCGGCGATGTCGCGGAGGCGCTGGCTGATGACCTGCTTCGCGGCGAAGGCGGCGATGCGGCCGAAGTCGGCAGGAGTGGAATCCTCCTCGCCGATCACGGCCCCCTCCTCGTCGAGGACGGGGACCAGCACCGCCACGTGGCCGGTCTTGCGGTCGAGGTCGACGCGGGTGCCCTCGGGCAGCACGCCGTCGTTGGAGTCGTGCTTGGCGTAGGCGGTCAGGACGGCCTGTTCGATGATGGCGATGAGCTCTTCGAAGGGGATCTCCTTCTCGCGCTCGATCGTGCGCAGCAATCCGAGATCGATATCCATGACGGCCTCCCTGTTCAGCTCTCGTCGGCGCATGAGTGCACGCACGACATCCGTACAACGATACCCGGTCCGGGTCGGGTGCGCGATCGCGGGCCGGTCAGGCCGGGCGTGCCGACCCGAGCGCGTTGATCGCGCCGATGAGGCGGAACAGGCCGCCGACCGTGCGCTGATCCAGATGCAGGGCGAGCCGGGGAAGCTCGAGCGCGTCCTTGTCCGCGAGCTCGGCGGGCAGCGGCGTGGAGCGCTCGATCCGCCCCGAGGACAGCAGGGACCCGAACCGGCGGTTCAGCTCGTTGATCTCGGCGTGGGTCGGCTCGGCGCGCAGCCGGAGCACCAGAACGTCGCCCACCCAGCGCAGCGAGTCGTAGTTGCGCCAGAACCCGGTGATCTCCTCGGTCGCCCTGGTCACCGAGTCGGTGACCAGGACGCGGTCGAAGTCGCCGGGCGAGATCACCCGCGCGGGAGCGAGGTCCTCCGTCACGAACCGCTCCAGCCCCTGCCAGAAGGAGCCGCCGGGCTGATCGAGCAGCACGATCGGCATCGGCTCCGCCTTGCCGGTCTGCTGCAGCGTGAGCAGTTCGAACATCTCGTCCAGAGTGCCGAAGCCGCCGGGCAGGCAGATGAAGCCGCGCGACTCCTTCATCAGCATGAGCTTGCGGGTGAAGAAATACTTCATCGCCACCACGTGCTCCTGCTCGGTGACGATCGTGTTCGCCTTCTCCTCGAACGGCAGCCGGATCGAGACGCCGAGGGAGCGCTCGGGCCCGGCGCCCTCCGCGGCGGCCTGCATGATGCCGGGTCCGGCGCCCGTGACGACCATCCAGCCCTCTGCGGCGAGCGCGGCGGCGACGTCCCTCGCCTGGCGGTACAGCGGGTCCTCCTGCGCGGTGCGCGCGGAGCCGAACACGGTGACCTTGGGCACGCCGTGGAAGGGTGCGAAGAGGCGGAACGCGTCGCGCATCTCGCTGAGCGCTGCGGAGGCGATCTTGAGGTCGAGCCGGTCGGTGCCGTCCGTGCCGAGCAGCACCGCGGTCTGCAGCATCCGCATGATCAGGCGCCGGTCCGCGTGCACCCCTGCGTCGTCGAGCACGGCGTTGATCTCGGCGCGCAGCGCCGGCGGCAGGAGTTCGTCGGTCATGCCTCCAGCGTGTCACGGCCGGGTGAACGACGGCCGTCGCCACACGGTTCCGGGCGGGGAGCGGGCGCGGTCACGCCCAGGGCATCGGCCGCCCCGGCACGCGGGCGCTGTCGTCCGGCAGGTGCGGGAGCGTCTCGCCACCTGCGCGGATGCACAGCCAGCGCAGCTGACCCGGGCTGTCCGGACGCGCCCGCCAGGTGCGCACGACGTCCTGGCCGACCCGCACCACGGTCCCGGGGCCGACCTCGACCAGGTCGTCGCCGACCCCCATCTGCCCGCGCCCTTGGAGGAACACGTAGAGCTCCTCGATCCGGGAGTGAGTGTGCCAGTAGCCGGCCTCCTCCCCCGGTTCCAGCGCGTTCGCGGTCATGCCGATGTACTGCATCGTGAGCTCGTGGTCCACGACACGACGACCGTCGCGTGCGCGGGACTCGTCGAACCCGCCATGATGGCTGCGCCACTCGTCCAGCGCGCCGATCTCGGTGACCTCGTAGTCGCTCATGCCTTCTCCTCGTGCCCGGCACCCTCGGGTGCGCCTTCCCCGTCGCCCGGCTCGCGGCGCCAGCGGTGCCCGGCGTCCGAGTAGACGATGCGCCGATGCCGGCGGTCCGGGGATCCCTGCCAGAACTCGATCCGGGAGGGGACGATCCGCCACAGCGCCCAGTCGCCCTCCGCGATCCCGGCGCGGGCCGCCGGGGAGCGTGCGGCGAGATCCGCGGCGCTCTCCTCCGCCTGCGCCTCCTCGACCCGTCCGCGCACGCGCACGGCGCGCACGAGCGGCTGCCACCAGAAGTTCAAGGCGGCGGCCGGGTTCGCGGCCAGCTGCCGCGCCTTCGCCGAGGAGCGCGGGCCGGCGAACGCCCAGCCGCGCTCGTCCACGCCCTTGAGGATCAGCGTGCGCGCATCCGGCACCCCGTCGGCGTCGACCGTCGCGAGCGTGGCCGCGTGCGGCTCGGCCACGCCGGCGTCGGCCGCCGTGGCGACCCAGTCCAGGAACAGCGCGATCGGATCCTCCGGCAGGGCGCCGGGATCGAGCGCGGGAGCCGATCCGGTGAGGGACGGCTGCGCGCGGAGCCAGGCCGCGGTGCTGACGGGATCCATGGCCTTCGCGCCGCTCAGCGGACGGTGAGCGCCCGCACCGCGTCGGCGATCGAGACCGTGTCGCGGTCGCCGGTGCGGCGGTCCCACAGCTCGACCTGTCCGTCGGCGGCGCCGCGTCCCACGACCAGCACCCGCGGCACGCCGACCAGCTCGGCATCGCCGAACTTCACGCCGGGCGAGACCTTGGGGCGGTCGTCGTAGAGCACGTCCAGGCCCGCGGCCTCGAGCTGCGCCGACACGTCGGCTGCCACGTCGAACACGAGCTGGTCGCGGCCGGCCGCGACGACGTGCACGTCGAACGGCGCGACCGAGGCGGGCCAGATGAGGCCCTTGTCGTCATTGTTGAGCTCGGCGATGATCGCGAGGATCCGGGTCACCCCGATGCCGTACGAGCCCATCGTCACCGTGACGAGCTTGCCGTTCTCGTCGAGCACCTTGAGCCCGAGCGTCTCGGCGAAGAACCGGCCGAGCTGGAACACGTGGCCGATCTCCATGCCGCGAGCGAGCTCCACGGGGCCGGATCCGTCCGGCGCGGGGTCGCCCTCGCGCACGTTCGCGATCTCGACGACGCCGTCGGCGGCGAAGTCGCGGCCCGCGACGACCGAGTGCGCGTGCTTCTGGTCGAGGTTCGCGCCGGTGATCCAGCTCGACCCCTCGACGACGCGCGGGTCGACCAGGTAGCGGATCCCCGTCGCGGACTCCTCGCCGAGGATCGCGCCGGTGGGCGACCACGGCCCGATGTAGCCCTTCACGAGCAGCGGGTTCTTCTCGAAGTCGTCCGCCGTCGCCGCCTCGACCTCGGCCGGGGCGAACGCGACCTCGGCGCGCTTCTCGTCGACCTCGCGATCGCCGGGGAGGCCGACGACCACGAGCTCGCGGGTGCCGTCAAGGTGGGTGAGCGCGAGCACCACGTTCTTCAGTGTGTCGGCGGCGCTGTACTCGCCGTCGAGGTTCGCGTTGCAGTGCGCCACGAGCGTCTCGATCGTGGGCGTGTCCGGCGAGTCGAAGATCACCGGGCTCGCGTCGGCGTCGAACGGGATCGCCTCCGGGATCGCGGTCGTGAACGCCTCCACGTTGGCCGCGTAGCCGCCGTCGCTGCGCACGAAGGTGTCCTCGCCGACCGGAGTCGGGTGCAGGAACTCCTCGCTGCGGGCGCCGCCCATCAGTCCGTTGTCGGCGTTCACGATCACGTACTCCAGGCCGAGACGCTGGAAGATCCGCTCGTACGCGTCGCGCTGCGTCTGGTAGCTGACCTCGAGGCCGGCATCGGACGCGTCGAAGGAGTAGGCGTCCTTCATCGTGAACTCGCGGCCGCGCAGCAGGCCGGCGCGGGGGCGCGCCTCGTCGCGGTACTTGTCCTGGATCTGGTAGATCGTGAGCGGCAGATCCTTGTACGAGGAGTACAGGTCCTTCACGAGCAGCGTGAACATCTCCTCGTGCGTGGGCGCGAGGAGATAGTCGGCGCCCTTGCGGTCCTGGAGGCGGAAGATGCCGTCGCCGTAGGACTCCCACCGGCCGGACTGCTCGTACGGCTCGCGCGGCAGCAGCGCGGGGAAGTGGACCTCCTGCGCACCCGCGTTCGACATCTCCTCGCGGATGATCGCCTCGATGCGCGCCTTCACCTTGAGGCCCAGCGGCAGCCAGGTGAACACGCCCGGCGCGGCGCGGCGGATGTAGCCGGCGCGGACCAGCAGTCGATGGCTGGCCACCTCGGCGTCGGCGGGGTCTTCGCGGAGCGTGCGGAGGAAGAAGTTCGAGAGACGAGTCACCACGGGGCAAGTCTAGTGAGGCCGACGGCCCGGCCCTGTGCGAGGAGCACGGGACCGGGCCGGTTCGCGAGACGGGTCAGTTCAGCGCGCGGGTGCCCGCGGGGATGATGCCGCCGCGGTAGATCTCGGCGGCGTTGTCCTGCAGGGCCGTGAGCGCGACGCGCTGCGGCATCGGGCCGTAGGAGACGCGGGCGACGCCGAGCGCCTCGTACTCGACGGAGGTGAGCGCGCCGGGCAGGCCGATCACGCTGACCTTGCCGCGGCCGATCCCGTCGACGAGGGCGCGGGTGGTGTCCGCGTCGAGGATCCCCGGCACGAACACGCAGGTGGCGCCCGCGTCGAGGTAGGCACGGCCGCGCTCGATCGCGTCGGCGAGCGACTCCTCGACCGGGCGTCCGCCGCCGCGCGCGAACGCGTCGGTGCGGGCGTTCAGCACGAACGGCACGCCCTCGGCCTCGCCCGCGCGGATCATCGCCTCGACGTTCGCCGTGGCCTCGGCGAGCGGGCGCAACCGGTCCTCGACGTTGGCGCCCACGACGCCCGCCCCGATCGCGAGGCGCACGGTCTCGCCCGCATCGTCGTAGCCGTCGTCGAGGTCGGCCGTGACCGGAAGATCGACGGCGGCGGCGATCCGGCCCACCATGTCGAGCATGAGCTCGCGCGGGATGGCGCCGTCGGCATAGCCGAACGAGGAGGCGATCGAGTGCCCGGCCGTGGCGATGGCGGTGGTCTCGGGGAGGGCGGCGATCGCCTGCGCGGAGACGACGTCCCACACGTTCACGACGCGGAGGATCTCGGGGGCGGCATACAGTGCGGCGAGGGAGCGGGCCTTGTCGGCGGAGCTGGTCATGTGACCACGCTAGCGCCCGCTCATCCCTGCCGCGGCGGCCTAGCATGAACGCATGCCTCAGCGCCGATCCCACGTCGCCCCGTCCGCCGCGCAGAGCGAGCTCGCGACCGCGCTCGCGGCTCTGCGCACCGAGATCGACGCGCCGACGGACTTCTCCCCCGAGGTGCTCGCGGAGGCCGCCGCCGCCACGCCGCCGGCCCCGGAGCTCGACCTGCGGGACGTCCCGTTCGCCACGCTGGATCCGGCCGGGTCGATGGACCTGGATCAGGCGTTCCAGCTGGAGCGGAGCGGATCCGGCTACACGGTCCGGTACGCGATCGCCGATGTCCCGTCCTTCGTGGCGCCCGGCGGCGCGCTCGACGCCGCTGCGCGGGCGAGAGGCGAGACGCTGTATGCCGCCGACGGCACGATCCCGCTGCATCCCCCGATCCTCAGCGAGGACCATGCGTCGCTGCTGCCGGACGTCGACCGCCCAGCCCTCGTCTGGACCTTCACGCTGGACGGCGCCGGGTCCGTCACCGGCACGCGCCTCGAGCGCGCCCTGATCCGCTCCCGCGCGAAGCTCGACTATCTGACGGTCCAGGCCGACCTCGACGCCGGCCGCGACTCCCCCGCCGCGCTCCTCCCGGAGATCGGGAAGCTGCGGCTGGAGCAGGAGGCGCAGCGCGGCGGGGCGAGCCTGAACCTGCCGGACGAGGATGTCGTGCGCCGCGAGGACGGCAGCTACGCGATCGAGCGGCGCAGCCCGCGGCCCGTGGAGGACTGGAACGCGCAGCTCTCGCTGATGACGGGGATGGCGGCGGCCCAGCTGATGCTGCAGGCGAAGGTCGGGATCCTGCGCGTGATGCCGCAGCCCGACGAGGCCGCGTTCGACACGTTCCGGCGGCAGACGGAGGTGCTCGGCGTTCCGTGGACCACGGGACGGTACGGCGACTACCTGCGGCAGCTGGACAAGGACGATCCGCGCACTCTGCCGATCCTGGAGGCGGCGTCCGCACTGTTCCGGGGCGCCGGCTACGTCTCGTTCGACGGCGAGGCGCCTGCCCAGACCACGCAGGCGGCGATCGCGGCGCCGTATGCGCACGCGACCGCTCCGCTGCGCCGGCTCGTGGACCGGTGGTCGCTCACGATCTCGCTGGCCGTGAGCAGGGGCGAGGAGGTCCCGGCGTGGGTGCGCGAGAGCCTGCCGCAGGTGCCCGACCTCATGCGGGAGTCGGCGCAGCGGTCCTCCGCGCTGAACTCGCGGACCATCGACCTCGTCGAGGCGGCCCTGCTCACGCCGCATGTGGGCGAGACGTTCGATGTGACCGTGATCCGGCGCAACGGCAGCCACGGGAGCGTGCAGCTCGCCGATCCTCCCGTGACGACGTCGATGGAGCTGCCGGATTCCGCAGCCGCCGGCGCCACGATCCGGGTGAGACTGCTCGCGGTCGACATCGCGAAGGGGCAGGTCTCGTTTGCCGCAGTCTGATCTGCCGCTGTCCGAGCCGGATGAGCAGGAAGCGCCGCTGCCGGGCGGAAACGCGGGCGGTGCCGTCGTCCGGATCGGGCGGACGGTGCGGAAGTCGTGGACGCCGGCGACCGAGCACGTCGTGAGGTTCGTGACGACCCTGCGCGAACGCGGCGTCGACGCGCCCACCCCGCTGGGGAGGGACGGTCTCGGGCGCCAGATCATCGAGTACGTCCCCGGCGACCTCGCCGTCGCGCTGCCCCGCCTGACGCCGTCCGAGTTCGCTCGTGCGGGGGGAATGGTCCGGCGGATCCACGATGCCGCCGCCTCGTACGTTCCGGCGGCGGACGCGACGTGGGACACCCCGATCGCCGCTCCGGGCGCAGAGCTGATCTGCCACAACGACCTCGCCCCGTGGAATCTCCTCGTCGGCGAACGCTGGGTGTTCATCGACTGGGACGGCGCGGGCCCGAGCACGCGTCTCTGGGATCTCGCCTACGCGGCCCAGGCCTTCACGCTCAACGATGCCACGGTGCCTCCCGCATCCGCCGCCCGCGATCTCGCCGCATTCGTCGACGGTTACCGCGCCGACGACACCCTCCGCGCCGCTCTTCCCGCGGCGATGCAGGAGCGGACCACGGCGATGCTGGACCTGTTGCGAACCTCGCACCGCGACGGCGTGGAGCCGTGGGGATCGATGCTCGTGAACGGCCACGGGACGCACTGGGCGAACGCGTCGGCTTACGTCGGCGCGCACCAGGAGGTGTGGGCGCGCGCCCTGCGACGGGAACAGGGAGCCGCCTGAGGAGGCCGCCCCCGTCCCGCGACTCTCAGGCGGGTGTCGCCACCGTGGTCATCACCAGCAGCTGCGGATCCGTGAGATCCAGCGAGACCCGGATGGACGCGAACTCCGCCAGCGAGGTCGCGTGCGTGCCGCCGCAGAAGATCGCGGCCGTGCCCTCGGGAAGCTCGCACACCCACCGGCGCCGGTCCACGATCGTCTCGCCCTCGACCTCGATCCGGCTCGGAGCCGCCGAGGCCACCCACCGGGCGAGCTGCGCGTTCATCCGCTCCTCGCGCTCAGCCAGCGTCGCGGCGAGGCCCTCAGTGTCGAACCCCGCCTTGCGCAGGCTCTTGCCGAGCCGATACTCGTCGACCGCGCCGTCCTCGTGGATGAAGCTGGTCTGGTTCGCGCGGCCCTCGAAGTCCGGGGTGCCCAGCGCGTCGGATCCGGGATCCTTGCGCCACAGATCCGCGACCGCGAGGTCCAGCGCCAGCGAGGCCAGGTGGCAGGCCGTGTGCCCGCGACTGAGACCCGAGCGGCGCCCCGCGTCGACCACGGCCTCGACGGTCGTGCCGACCGGGAGCGCGCCGGGTGCCGCGTCCACCCGGTGTCCGACGAGCCAGGTCCAGCCGTCGGCACCGCGCTTGACGGGGATCTCCGCGCCGACCGCGGGCGCGCCCTCATCGCTCACCGCGGCCATGACCGCCTCGGTCACCGCGAACTCCACGCCGTCCACGCGCAGCGTCCCGCTGTCGCCGGGCTGATCCGGCCAGGTGTGGTCGACCGGGTGGAACGGCGTCCGGTCCAGGACCACGACCGAGCCCTGATCCGCCGGCTGCGCGCCGACGACGGTCGCCGGCTCGACGAGGGATCCCGAGGGGAACGTGACGACGGTGCTGCGCGGCATCAGCTCGTGACGACCTGCGCCGTGCCGACCGGAGCCGCGGGCCCCATCTCATCGGCGATCCGGTTGGCCTCCTCGATGAGCGTGGCCACGATGTCCTCCTCGGGGACGGTCTTGATGACCTCGCCCTTGACGAAGATCTGCCCCTTGCCGTTGCCGCTCGCCACTCCGAGGTCGGCCTCACGCGCCTCGCCCGGGCCGTTCACGACGCAGCCCATCACGGCGACGCGCAGCGGCACGGTCATGTCCTTCAGACCCTCCGTGACGTTCTCCGCGAGCGTGTAGACGTCGACCTGCGCGCGCCCGCAGGAGGGGCACGACACGATCTCGAGCTTGCGCTCACGCAGGTTCAGCGACTGCAGGATCTGGTGGCCGACCTTGACCTCCTCGGCGGGCGGCGCCGAGAGCGAGACCCGGATCGTGTCGCCGATCCCCTCGCCGAGCAGGATCCCGAACGCGGTCGCGCTCTTGATCGTGCCCTGGAACGCGGGCCCTGCCTCGGTGACGCCGAGGTGCAGCGGCCAGTCGCCCATCGCCGCGAGCAGGCGGTACGCCTTCACCATCACGACCGGATCGTTGTGCTTGACCGAGATCTTGAAGTCGTGGAAGTCGTGCTCCTCGAACAGCGACGCCTCCCAGCGCGCGCTCTCGGCGAGCGCCTCAGGCGTCGCCTTGCCGTACTTCTCCAGCAGCCGAGGGTCCAGGGATCCGGCGTTCACGCCGATCCGCAGCGAGACGCCCGCGTCCTTGGCCGCCCGAGCGATCGCGCCGACCTGGTCGTCGAACTTGCGGATGTTGCCCGGGTTCACGCGCACGGCCGCGCAGCCGGCATCGATCGCCTGGAACACGTACTTCGGCTGGAAGTGGATGTCGGCGATGACCGGGATCTGGCTCTTCTTCGCGATGATGTGCAGCACGTCGGCGTCGTCCTGAGACGGCACGGCGACACGCACGATCTCGCAGCCGGAGGCCGTCAGCTCGGCGATCTGCTGCAGCGTCCCGTTGATATCGGTCGTCTTCGTGGTGGTCATCGACTGGACGCTGATGGGAGCGTCACCGCCGACGAGGACCTTGCCGACCCTGATCTGGCGGCTCTTGCGGCGCGGGGCGAGGACGTCGGGGATCCGAGGCATCCCGAGGTTGACAGCTGGCACGTCATACAGGTTACCCGGGCGCGGCTGGACGGGATCCGTGTGGTAGTTTCGGCGCATGTCCGCGAACACCACCTGGTGGCCCGCCTCCTAGGCGGTGAGTTCGCGTTCCACGATCCAGACCGCCTTCCGGGGCGGTCTTGTCGTTTCTGCCGCGCCGGATCCCCCTTTCAGGAGCTCCTCGATGACCACTGCCGATCGGATCCGCGCGCTCGCGGACGAGACCTCCTTCGTGCTGCTCGCCCGGGAGGGATCCGGCAGCGTGGAGCTGCTGACCGGCTCGCTGATCGATGTCGAGAACCTCGCCGACATCCCGCTCGGATCGGGCGACGACCGTCGCGAGGTGTTCGCGATGGTGCCGTACCGCCAGGTCCGCGAGCGCGGCTTCGAGGCCCAGGACGACGGCGCCCCGCTGCGCTGTCTGCTGGTCGACGAGCATCTGCACCTGCCCGCCGACGAGGTGCGCGCGGCGCTCCCCACCGCGCCCGTCGCGCTGCACGACGGCGGCTTCGACCTCAGCGATGAAGAGTACGCGGCGATCGTCGAGCGCGTGATCGCCGACGAGATCGGCCGCGGCGAAGGCGCGAACTTCGTGATCCGCCGCGACTACACGGCCAGGATCGACACGACCGCGGACGACGCGGAGCGGATCGCTGCGCTGACCTGGTTCCGCGCGCTGCTCGAGCACGAGCGCGGGGCGTACTGGACGTTCGCCGTGGTCACTCCCGGGGTCATCGCGGTCGGCGCGAGCCCGGAGGCGCACGTGGTGGCGCAGGGCGGCGTGGTCACGATGAACCCGATCTCCGGCACCTTCCGGCACCCGGCCGGCGGATCGACCACCGCGGCGCTCACCGAGTTCCTCTCCTCCACGAAGGAGACCGAGGAGCTGTTCATGGTGGTCGATGAAGAGCTCAAGATGATGAGCGCGGTCTGCTCGGACGGCGGACGGATCACCGGCCCGCACCTCAAGCAGATGTCGCGGCTCACGCACACCGAGTACATGCTGCGCGGCAGGAGCCGCCTCGACCCGCGCGAGATCCTGCGGGAGACCATGTTCGCGCCGACCGTGACCGGATCCCCCATGCAGAACGCGTGCACGGTGATCCGCCGGCACGAGCGCAAGCCCCGCGGCTACTACTCCGGGGTCGCGGCCCTGTTCAGCCCGAACGAGGCGGGCGGCCACGACCTGGACGCGCCGATCCTGATCCGCACGGTGTATCTGAAGGACGGCGAGCTCAGTGTGCCGGTCGGGGCGACGCTGGTGCGCCACTCGGATCCGGCGGGCGAGGTCGGCGAGACGCACGGCAAGGCCGCGGGCGTGCTCGGCGCGATCGGCGCCGTCGCCCGCGACGCCGCCGCGGAGGCGCGCGAGGATCCGGACGCCCCTGGGGCCGGCCCGACGCCCGGGGACGACCCCGCGGTCCAGCACCTGCTGGCCTCGCGGAACGCGCGCCTGGCCGAGTTCTGGATGAATCCGCAGGACGGCGCGGCGGAGGCTGCGGCGCCGACCCCGTTCGCGGGGCGCACCGCGGTCGTCGTCGATGCCGAGGACCGCTTCACGACGATGCTCGCGCACCAGCTCCGTCATCTCGGCCTGGACGTGCGGATCGTGTCCTGGGCCGCGGCGGAGGACGCCGAGATCGACGCCGCAGATCTGCTCGTCGCCGGTCCCGGGCCCGGGGATCCCCGGGACGGATCCTCGCCCCGAATCGCCCGGATGCGGGCGCTGGTCGGCCGACGCCGCGACGCCGGCCGACCGCTGCTCGCCGTGTGCCTCAGCCACCAGATCCTCGCGGACGGGCTCGGCCTCGAGCTCGCCCCGCTGGCCAGCCCGCACCAGGGGCTGCAGAAGTCGGTGCCGGTGTTCGGCGAGGAGGCCTCGATCGGCTTCTACAACACCTTCACCGCCCGGGTCGCACCGGGCACGACCGCCGCAGGGCAGGCCGAGGTGTCCGCGGACCCGGAGACCGGCGACGTGTACGCGCTGCGCGGCCACGGCTTCGCCTCGGTGCAGGGCCACCTGGAGTCGATCCTGTCCCGCGACGGCATGACGACCCTGCAGCGCCTGGTCGCGCACGCGCTGCGCTGACGAGGGTCGCAGGGCCCGGGAGGTCGGCGCGCGGCCATCGTGGCGCCGCTCGGGTCAGGTCGGCGCGCGGCCATCGAGGCGCCGCTCGGGTCAGGTCGGCGCGCGGCCATCGTGGCGCCGCTCGGGTCAGGTCGGCAGCTTGACCGGGTTGAACAGGTCGGCCGCGAGCAGCAGCGCGCCCATCGCGATCAGGATCCCCGCGACGACGATCGTGAGCGGCACGAGCCGGGTCGCGTCGACCGGCTTCGGCGGCGGACGGCGGAACAGCTTCGCCCACGCCCGCTTCAGTCCGTCCCAGAGCGCGACCACGACGTGCCCGCCGTCCAGGGGCAGCAGCGGGACCAGGTTGAACACGAACAGTGCGATGTTCAGCGAGCCCATCAGGCTCAAGAGCACGGCGAAGCGGTTCAGCAGCGGTGCGTCCGCGGCGGCGACCTCTCCGGCGATCCGCCCCACGCCGACCACGCTGAGCGGGCCGTTCGGGTCGCGAGGCGCGCCGGTCGCCAGCGAGACGCCGACGTCCCAGAGCCGGACCGGCAGGTTGGCGATCAGCGAGACGACAGCCCCCGTGTTGCTCACGGCCTGCTCGACGCCCGCCGTGAGCGGCTGCCGCACGTAGGCGAGCCGGGCTCCGACGCCGGCGTAGCCGACGGTGTGCATGACCGCGTGGCCCTTGTCGTCGACGACGGCTCCGCCGTTCGCATCCACCGCCTGGCGCTGCGCGGCCACGGGGGTCAGCTGCAGGGTCACCTCGGACCCCCCGCGCTGCACGACGAGCGGGATGGTCCTGCCCGGAGACGCCTGGATGATCGCGCTCGCCTCGGCGAAGGTCGAGACGGCCTTCCCGTCCACCGACACGATCCGGTCTCCTGGCTTGATCCCGGCCTTCGCCGCGGGAGCGACCGGGTCGGACGAGGTGCACGTCGTCTGCGTGGATCCCGCGGGCAGCACGCACTGCGACACCGAGGCGATCGTCGTGGTGCCCTGCTGGATCCCGATCCCGGAGAGCAGCACCGTGAAGATCACGAGCGCGAGCACCAGGTTCATGAACGGACCGCCGAGCATGACGATGATCCGCTTCCAGACGGGCAGCAGATAGAACACCCGGCTCGCCCGCTCCGGGTCGATGGTCTCGTCGTTCGCGGCCCTGGCATCCTGGATGAGCGCCCGGAAGGCGCCCCGGGACGCGTTCTCCGCGCCGTCCGCCGCGTCCGGCGACGGCGGGTACATGCCCGACATCGAGATGAACCCGCCGACCGGCAGCGCCTTCACGCCGTACTCGGTCTCCCCGATCCGCTTCGAGAACAGCCGAGGGCCGAAGCCGATCATGTACTGCCCGACGTGCACGCCGAACAGCTTGGCCGGCACCAGATGGCCGAGCTCGTGCAGGGCGATCGAGACGCCGAGCCCGACCAGCACGAAGAGCAGGCCGCCGACGTAAAGCAGGATCTCCACGCCGCCACGCTACCGGTGCCGGGCTAGGAAACCGCCGTGCCGTTGGCCGGACTCTCCCCCGACGCGCGCGCTGCCGGCCTCAGGACAGCTTCGCGATCGCATGGTCGGCGCTCGCCCGCGCCCACGCCTCGGCGTCGGCCAGCGACTCCACGGTGAGCACCTCGGGCGGGTCGTGGGCGTCGACCACGCGCTCGATCGTGTCGACGATCCCGAGGAACGACAGGCGCCCCTCGTGGAACGCGTTCACGGCCTGCTCGTTCGCGGCGTTGTAGACGGCGGGATAGGTCCGTCCCGCCCTGCCGACCTTCTTCGCGAGTCCGACGGCGGGGAAGGCCTTGCCGTCCAGCGGCTCGAAGGTCCACCGGGAAGCCCTGGTCCAGTCCAGCGGGTGTCCGACGCCGCCGACCCGGTTCGGCCAGTCCAGTCCCAGCGAGATCGGCAGGCGCATGTCGGGCGGGGAGGCCTGCGCGATCGTGGAGCCGTCGACGAACTCGACCATCGAGTGCACGATCGACTGCGGGTGCACCACGACGTCGATCCGCTCGTAGTCGATGTCGAAGAGCAGGTGTGCCTCGATCACCTCGAGCCCCTTGTTGACGAGGGTGGCGGAGTTCGTGGTGACCATCCTGCCCATGTCCCAGGTCGGGTGGGCGAGCGCCTCGGCCGGCGTGATCCCCCCCATCTCGTCGCGGGTGCGGCCGCGGAAGGGGCCGCCGGATGCGGTCACGACCAGGCGGCGCACCTCCTGCTTGGTCCCGGATCGGAGCGCCTGGGCGAGCGCGGAATGCTCGGAGTCGACGGGCGTGATCTGCCCGGGCGCGGCGAGGGCGGTGACCAGCGCGCCGCCCACGATCAGCGACTCCTTGTTCGCGAGCGCGAGGGTGCGCCCTGCCTTGAGCGCGGCGAGCGTGGATCCCAGACCGATCGAGCCCGTGATCGCGTTCAGCACGACGTCGGCGTCGACGTCGCGGACGAGCTGCTCGGCCTCCGCCGCCCCGAGCGCCGTGTCGTCGACGTCGAACTCCTCCGCCTGCGCGGCGAGCTGCTCCGCCTGCGACCCGGCGGCGAGCCCGACCAGTTCGAACCGGTCCGGATTCGCCCTGATCACGTCCAGGGCCTGAGTGCCGATGGAGCCGGTGGAGCCGAGGACGATGACGCGACGCATGGGTTCAGCCTAGGCGGCGCGCCGTCCCGGCGCCGGAACGCCGAGCGCCTGCTACTGGGCGGCCGCGACCGCCGGGATGGTGCCGAGGATGTCGACGACGAACACGAGCGTCGAGTTGGCGGGAATGGCACCCTGCGCGGTGGCCCCGTAGCCGTCGGCCGGCGGGATCGTGGCGAGCACCTGCGATCCGACCTTCTGCCCCTCGAGCGCCTTCTGGAAGCCGGGCACGACACCGGTGGTCTGGAACTGGGTCGGGGCGCCGCGCTTCCAGCTCGAGTCGAACACCTTGCCGTCGGCCCAGGTCACGCCCGTGTACTGCACCACGACGAAGTCGCCGCTGGCCACGGTGGGGCCGTCGCCCTGCTTGAGCACGGAGATCTTGGTCTCGGTGGGCGGATCCGCCTTCGGCACCGTGATGGTCGGCTCGCCGTTCTTCGCGAGCTTCACGGTGGGCATGCCCGCCTCCGGGGCGACGGACTTGCCCGTCGCGACGGTGGGCAGCTTCTTCGTGGACTGCGCGTAGACGACGAGCGGCTTGCCGTCCTGTCCGAGCAGCTTGCTGGGCAGCACCAGCGCGACGG
Organism: Microbacterium sp. 22242; assembly: GCF_052045495.1. Classification (NCBI taxonomy): domain Bacteria; kingdom Bacillati; phylum Actinomycetota; class Actinomycetes; order Micrococcales; family Microbacteriaceae; genus Microbacterium; species Microbacterium sp. 22242. The sequence goes on from NZ_JBQEOZ010000013.1 coordinate 35,325, forward strand.
CGGAGCCCAGCGGCTGACACTCCAGCGCGACCACGAACAGCGACTGCTGCTGCGGGTCGAGCAGGACGGGCAGCTGGTCGTCCTCGCCGCGGGAGCTCGAGTCCATGACGCTGTTGTCGGTGGCGTTGACGATCCGGTACTGCACGGAGACCAGGTCTCCGGAGACGACGTCCTTGCCGCTGCCCTTCTTCACCACGGTGCGCTGGGCGGCGGTGAGGGCGTCGACGTCTGCGGCGGACGGCGACGTCACCTTCAGGTCCTTGCCCGTTCCGTCCACCTTGACGGCGTCGGACACCTTGCCCGGCTTGGCGTCGAGCAGGCATTTGGAGGATGCGGACGGCGAGGGCGAGGCCGACGGGTTCGCGGCACCCGCGCAGCCCGACAGCAGGAGGGCTGTCGCAGCGACAGCGGACAGAGCAGCGGCGAGACGGATGCGCACGGAAGACCTCGAGACGTAGAGACGAACTCGCCCATCCTGCACCATTCCGCTTTGCCGCCGCTGAACGGGAGGTCCGCCGGGCCTGGGAGATGACGTCCGCGGGCTCCCCCTGCGAGGGCGTCCTGAGCGCATGCCGTCGACGGAATGGATTCTGATCTAGCCTTGTCGGGTGACTCAGGACCCTGGATCCGATGCGGCGGCCGCTGTCGACGAGGACGTCGCGGCCGACCTGCACCGCGCCGGTGCGACCTACCTGCTCGGACGGCTGATCCTGGCCCCGCTCGCGCGGCTCGTGTACCGTCCGCGTGTCGAAGGACGCGCGAACGTGCCGAAGACCGGCCCGATCATCGTCGCCTCGAACCACCTGTCGTTCATCGACTCGATCGCGATCCCGGTCGCCGCTCCCCGCCGCGTGCATTTCCTCGCGAAGTCGAGCTACTTCGAGGGCACCGGCTTCAAGGGCCGCCTGGTCGCGAGCTTCATGCGCGCGGTCGGCGCGATCCCGGTGCGGCGTGGCGCGGGGCAGGCCGCTCTCGACGCCCTGGACGAGCAGCGTCGCCTGCTCGACGAGGGGCTGGCCGTGGCGCTGTACCCGGAGGGGACGCGCTCGACCGACGGCCGCCTGTACAAGGGCCGCACCGGCGCCGCCTTCCTCGCGCTGCAGACCGGCGCCCTGGTGGTCCCCGTGGGCGTGATCGGAACCGACAAGGCCATGCCGGTCGGAGCGAACATGCCGAAGCTCGGCACGCGCGTGACGATCCGCTTCGGCGAGCCGCTCGATCTGTCCCACCACGGCGCGGCGACATCGGGTCGGGCTCGCCGGGTCGCGACCGACGAGATCATGGCGGCGATCCACGCGCTCAGCGGGCAGGAGCTCGCCGGGGTCTACAACGAGGTTCCCGCGCAGGGCGCGATCGAGAAGATCCGGCAGGCGCTGCCGCACGAGCGCCGCTGAGCAGGAACCGCACGAGCGCCGCTGAGCAGGAACCGCACGAGCGCCGCTGAGCCGGCGTCACGCAGGCGTCGTCTGCTCCCCCGCGATCAGGATCGTCGCCTCATGCCGTACCGGGAACGAGACCGAGTTCGCGATGAAGCACCACGCGTTCGCCTGCGCGTGCGCGGCCTCGGCCGCCGCGCGCATCGACTCCTCCGCCACGGTCACGACCGGGTGCAGCACGACCTCGGTGAACGCTCCCCCGCCGTGCCCGTCCTCCTGCATGGTCCCCGTCGCCTCGTCGCGGTAGTCCACGACGACCACGCCCGCCGTCACGCACGCGTGCAGATACGACAGCAGGTGGCACTCGGAAAGGGCGGCGAGCAGCAGATCCTCGGGGTTCCATCGGGCCGGATCCCCGCGGAACGGCTTGTCCGCCGAGGCGAGCAGCTCGGGCTTGCCGGCGACGACGATCGTGCTCGCGCGGTCGTAGTCGCGATACCCGGAGGTGCCGGTTCCGCGGTTGCCGGTCCAGGTCGTGCTGAGGGCGTAGCGATGCGTGCCGAGGCTCATGAATCCATCGTGCCAGGTCGTCGGTCCGGCGGCCGGGCCGACCGCTAGGCTGGCATGCGTGCTGCAGACTCTGACCGTCCAGGACGCCGTGGAACTCGCCGTCGTCGAACGAAACGGGTTCATCGAGTCCCGCCACGCCGGGGCTGCGGTCGTGCTCTCCGCCGAGGGCGAGGTCGTGGTGCGCCACGGCAACGTGGACGCGCTGGTGCTGCCGCGTTCGAGCATGAAGCCGCTGCAGGCCGTCGCCTGCCTCACCGCGGGCGCCCCGCTGGACGGCGAGCAGCTGGGCATGTCGACCGCGAGCCACAACGGCACCGATCGGCATGTCGCCGTGGTCAGGGAGATGCTCGCCGCCGGCGGCCTCACCGAGGACGATCTGGGCTGCCCGGCGGACTGGCCCGGCGACTCCGCGACCCGCGACGAGCTGGTCCGCGACCACGCCGGGAAGGCGCGGATCCGGATGAACTGCTCCGGCAAGCACGCGGCGATGCTGCGCGCCTGCGTGGCCACCGGCTGGCCCACCGACGGCTATCTTTCGCTGGAGCATCCGCTGCAGCAGCACATCAAGGAGGTCGTGGAGCGGCTCAGCGGCGAGCGCATCGCGGCGACCGCGATCGACGGCTGCGGCGCCCCCGTGCACGCGATCACGCTGCTCGGTCTGGCCCGGGCGATGCACCGGATCGGCACCGCGTCGGAGCGCTCGCCGTTCGCGATGCACCGTTTCGCCGGCGCCCTGGTGCGCGCGGTGCGGGAGAACCCGTGGACGATCGAGGGCCCCGGCCGCCCTGACACGATCGCGACCGAGAAGCTCGGCGTGTTCACGAAGCACGGCGCCGAAGGGGTCATGGTCATGGTCGCCCCGAGTGGCGCCACGGTGGCGCTGAAGATGCTCGACGGCTCCGGCCGCGACCCTGCTCGCACGCGCGGGCGCACTGACCGACGCTCAGGTCGACGACCTCGCCTCGGCCCTTCCTCTCGCCGTCCTCGGTGGCGGCAGCGACGTCGGCGCCATCCGCGCCGGCGCCGGAATCTGAGCGCTCCCACAAGGGGCCTGGACCGCGGGCACGACAGGCCCGCATGGGAAGAAAGGAGCCACGATGAGGATTTCCGTCCCCACCGAGGTCAAGAACAACGAGTTCCGCGTCGCGCTCACGCCCGCCGGAGTGCACGATCTCGTGGTCGCCGGCCATGAGGTCGTCGTGCAGTCCGGCGCCGGTGCCGGATCCTCCATGTCGGATGCCGACTACCTCGAGGCCGGAGCGGTGCTGCTCGACGACCCCGACGAGGTATGGGCACGCGCCGAGCTGGTGCTGAAGGTGAAGGAGCCGATCGCCAGCGAGTATCACCGCTTCCGCAGCGACCTGGTGCTGTTCACGTACCTGCACCTCGCCGCCGACCGCCCGCTGACCGAGCGTCTCGCCGAGTCCGGGATGACAGCGATCGCGTACGAGACGGTGCAGCTCGCCTCCGGCGGGCTGCCGCTGCTGGCGCCGATGAGCGAGGTGGCGGGACGTCTCGCCCCGATCGTGGGTGCGAACACGCTGATGCGCTCGCACGGCGGGCTCGGCCTGCTGATGTCGGGCGTGCCCGGCACGCGTCCGGCGACCGTCACCGTGATCGGCGGCGGGGTCGCCGGTGCGAACGCGGCGGTGATCGCGGCCGGCATGGGCGCCGACGTGACCATCTTCGACACCAACATCGCGCGCCTGCGCTACCTGGACGACTTCTTCGGCGGGCGGGTGAAGACGGCGGCGTCGAACCCGCTCGATCTGCGCCGTGCCGTCGTCGCTTCGGACCTCGTGATCGGATCGGTGCTGATCCCGGGTGCGAAGGCGCCGAAGCTGGTCACGAACGACATGGTGAGCCAGATGCGCCCGGGCAGCGTGCTCGTGGACATCGCGGTCGACCAGGGCGGCTGCTTCGAGGACACCCGGCCGACCACGCACGACGACCCCACGTTCCGCGTGCACGACACCGTGTTCTACTGCGTGGCCAACATGCCGGGCGCGGTGCCGAACACCTCCACGTCCGCCCTGACGAACGCGACCCTGCCGTACGTGCGAGCGATCGCCTCGCGCGGCTGGCAGGATGCGCTGCGCGCCGACGCCGCGCTCGCCGGCGGCCTGAACGTGACCGGCGGCCGCATCGCGAACGCCGGCGTGGCCACCGCGCACGGCCTGCCGCTCGCCCCGCTGGACGAGCTGCTGGGCTGATCTCTCGCACGACCCGCCTCGCCCTATCATGCGCGAGGCGGGCCGTGCAGGATCACCCGCGACGGCCTGCCGTCCCGGTCGATCGCCCAGGCCCGGCCCGCGAAGGGCACGGCGTAGGGCGGGAGTTCCCGCACGCCGGCGAGCGTCCGCAGCTCGCGCGCCGCCTCGGCGAGCACGACGACTTCGCCGGACCGGACGATGCGCTGCCACAGCCCGTACTGCCGCTGCCACGACTCCGCGTCGCCGACGAGCAGCATCGGATCCCGTCCGTCCCCCGGCAGCTCGGGGCGACCGCGCTGCGCCTCGGACAGCACCGGGTCGCCGGACGGCCTCCGCGCCTCCTGCGGCACCGCCGGAGCGCCGTCTGCGAGGAGCTGCACCGCGCGATCACCGAACCGGGCCACCAGGGCATCGGCGGTCCGCGCCGGGGTGGTGCTCACCACCCCGACGAGTGCGCATCGCGGCTGCCACAGCGGATTCCTCGTCGCCGGGGCCGGCGCCGCCGCACGCTCGGGCAGGGCGAACTGCAGCTCGGTCCCGTCCAGCGTCGCCCGTCCCGGCGGGCGGCCTGGATCGAACGTGCTCGTCTCGCCGCCCGCCGCGAGGTGCTCGGTCCGGCTGGAGGTCCGCAGGACCGCCCGCGACGGCAGCAGCTCGGCAAGGGCGGCGACCTGGCCGTTGCACCGCGCTGCGCTGAGCAGCACCGTCCCGCCGTGCTCCCCGGCCATGCGGATCACGCGCTGCAGACGCTCGGCCCAGGCGCCGGCGTACTCGATCGGGAACGCCGCGAGCTGCCGGTCGAGGTCGTCGACGGCGAGCAGCGCGGGCATCGCACGCCGGCCGTCCGCGAGGTCGTCCACGATGCTCCAGGCCTGCTCCGGGTCCGGAGGCAGGACCAGCGATCCGGGAACCTGCTCGGCGACGGCCCGCAGCACGCTGCTCTTGCCGGATCCCGGCCCGCCGACGACGACCAGCCCCCGGTCGTCCCCGGCGCGCAGCGTGCGGATCGGCTGCTGCTGGCGCTCCGGCTCGTCGGCGACGCCGAGCACGATCCCGCCGCCCGCAGGATCCGCGAGCGCTGCCCGGTTCACGCGGAGCGGTAGAGGGGGCAGCCAGGGGCTGCGCGCCCGTTCCTGACCCGCGGCCTGCTCGACGACCGCGGCCAGCTCCTGTGCGGAGGTCCTCGCGACGCGGAACAGCCCCGGTGCCCCGTCCTGCGGGCGGCGCACGAGGGCGAGCCCGCGCCCCGCGAGGTCGCCGGGGAGTCCCGCCGCGGCGTCCGTGCCGATCATCGCGCGGCTGTCGGCCGGATCCGTGACGCGCAGGGCGATCCGCAGCGGACAGTTCGCCGCCAGAGCCTCCCGGACCACGCCCGTGGCACGCTGGGTCCCCAGGATCAGGTGCAGGCCGAGCGCACGCCCCCGCGCGGCGATGTCGGTGAAGACCGCGGTCAGGTCGGGATGCTCCTGGAGCAGCGCCGCGAACTCGTCGACGACGATGACCAGGCGTCCCAGCACCCCGTCGGCCTCGTCGATGCCGCGCAGCCCGTGCGCCGCGAGCACCTCCTCCCTGCGCCGCAGCTCGGCGCGCAGGCTGCGGACGCCGCGGGCCGCACCGCCCGCATCGAGGTCGGTGATCACGGCGGCGACGTGCGGAAGCGCCCGCAGCGGTTCGAACGCGGTGCCGCCCTTGAAGTCCGCCAGCACGAACCCCGCCTCTCGCGCAGGGCCCGTGGCGGCGATCGCCGTCACCCAGCTGACCAGGAGCTCGCTCTTTCCTGCCCCGGTCACCCCGGTGACCAGCGCGTGCGGGCCGTCCGCGACGAGATCGACGACGACCGGCCCTTCGGCGTCGCGACCGAGCGCGGCCGCCAGTCCTGTCCCTGCGCGGCCTTCGCCGGCGCCGCCCGCCTCAGCCCGCGCCGCGGCGCCGGCGCCGAGCGCCTCCTGCAGGGACACGGCGGCCGGAATCGTGGACTCGGTCGCCGCACCCTCCGCGAGCACCCGCACCAGCGCCGCCGCCTGCTCCCTGGAGATCCCCTCGGCCGCGCACGTCCGCACGCCGTGCGGCGAACGGATCTCGGCGACAGCGGGCTCGGCGACATCGATCACCGCCTCGTAGCCGGGCGGCGGCGGCGCCCCGGGTGCCACGAGCGCCACACGCGCACCGGCGGAGAACGTGCGCTCCGCCCCGACGTGCACGACGGTCGCATCGGGCCGGTGCGCCCCGGCCTGCGGCAGCCCCGCCAGCCCGAGCAGGGCGACGCCGTCGCCGACCAGCCGGATCGCGCCCGGAGCGTGGCGCAGGCACAGCTGCAGCACCATCGCCCGCGCGACCGCGTGCACGAGCGGCGCGGGGCCGCGCACGCACACACCCGCGTGCAGCCCGGCCGTGACCGGCACCCCGGAGATCGTGCCGTGCCGCGCCCGGAACGCGTCCGCCCGCTCCCCGGTCCCGCTGAACCGCAGCGGGGACGGGCCGTCCCCGCGTCCGATCGTCACCTCGGCGTCCCCTGCGAGCGCGCTGCGCCGCAGCGGCGCCTCCGCCAGGCACGCCGCGAGATCCGGAGCCGCACGGCGCCGTCGCTGCCGCTCCGCATCGGCGCGCGCCGTCACGGCCTCCTCCGCGCGCTGCCACGCCGCGGCCTCCTCGGCCCTGGCCTCCCGCAGCGCCCGGCGCCGCTGGCGCAGCCCGTCGAGGAACGAGGCGAGGATCATCACCGGCCCGAGCGCCGCGAAGCACAGCGACAGTGGCGACCGCGTCACCGCGAACAGCACCACCCCCGAGACCACCGGGACGACAGCGGCGAGCAGCGGCAGCGAGGCGCGCGGCGGCGGCGCGGACGGGGACGGCAGGACGATCGTCTCGGCGGGATCCATACCGACATCCCAGCCCTGATCTCCCGGCCGCGGCGACCCGCGCACCGAACCCGTGGACTACTCCTCGGCGCGGCCCTCGGTGGAGGACGCGGAGGGCTCGGCGACGGTGGCGGCCTCGTCAGCGGCCGATGCGGCGTCGGCAGAGGCCTCTGCGCTCGTGGAGGACGCAGCGGAGCGGCGATGCGCATCCACCACGATGACCGTCACGTTGTCCCGACCGCCGTTCTCCAGCGCCGCGGACAGCATCGCGGTGACCGCCGCGTCCGGGGTCGGGTTGAGCCCGAGGAAGTGCTGGATCCCGTAGTCCGTGAGCTCCTTGGTGAGCCCGTCGGAGCAGATCACGAAGCGGTCGCCGTCCTGGACGCTCAGCTCGCGGTAGTCCGGCGGCAGCGCCTCGCTCACGCCCACGGCGCGGGTGATGACGTTGCTGTACGGGTGCCCCTCCGCCTCTTCCGGACTGAGCCGGCCGGCGGTGATCAGCTCCTGCACCACGGAGTGGTCCGTGGTGATCTGGGCGAGCGCGCCGTCGCGGAGCAGGTACACCCGCGAGTCGCCGATGTTCAGGGTCACCCAGCGGGCGTCCTGGTCGACGAGGGCGAAGAGCACTCCGGTCAGCGTGGTTCCGGTGCCCTCGTCGGTCGTGTCGGGGTGCGCGGTGATGTCGGTCACGGCCGCGGCCAGTGCGGTCTCGATCGTGCCGGTGGTGATGTCGCCGGAGACGACGACCTCCTCGAGCCGGGCGATCGTGCGCTGGCTGGCGATCTCGCCGCCGGCGTGGCCGCCCATCCCGTCCGCCACGACGAACAGCGGGAACTCCGCCAGGTACGAATCCTGGTTCGTCTCCCGCCGTCGCCCGGTGTCGGTCGCCCCCGCCCATTGCAGGACGACCGTGTCGCCGGACGTCAGCGCCACCTCGCGCGTGTTCGCCGTCGAACTCTGAGTCACTGCGGTTCTCCCCGTCCTCGGGTGATCGGTCCGACCGTTGAAATCTCACACATCGTAGTGGATTCGCCTCCTCGACGTGCGGCTCAGACCGCGGGGTCCGCGGGCAGGGGGAACAGTGCGTCGATCGCCGCCAGGTCCTCCGCGGAGGGCGACCAGGCCTCCCCCGCGCGCGCGTTCGCCTCGATCTGCGCCGGGCTGGTGGCTCCGGCGATCACGGACGCGACGCCCGGCTGCGCCAGCAGCCAGCCGAAGGTGGCCTCCAGCATGGTGATGCCGCGCGCGTCGCAGAAGGCGCGGTACGCCTCCAGCGCGTCCCAGGGGGCGTTCTGCCAGAGGTGCGAGCGCGTCCGCATGATGCGGCTCTCCCCCGGCCCGCCCTCGCGCGTGAACTTGCCGGTGAGCAGGCCGTTGTGCAGCGGGAAGAACGGGAAGAAGCCGAGCCCGAAGCGGTTCACCGCGGGCAGCACCTCGCGTTCCGCGGCCCGGGAGAGCAGAGAGAACTGGTTCTGCGCGGAGATGAACCGCGCGCTGCCGGTCGCGCTCAGCTCGGCCTCCGCGATCTGCCACCCGGTGAAGTTGGAGTGGCCGAAGTAGCGGATCTTGCCCTCGCGCACCAGTTCCTCGAGGGCGTCGAGCGTCTCCTCGATGGGGGTGAGCGGATCCGGAGTGTGCAGCTGGTAGAGGTCGATCCAGGAGGTGTTCAGACGCCGCAGCGACTCCTCGACGGCCTTGCGCACATAGCGGCGGGATCCGAGCCCCGCGGGGAAGTCGTAGCCCATGCCGAGCGACTCGTGGCCGAACTTGGTGGCGAGGACGACCCGGTCGCGGCGGCCCTGCAGGGCCTCGCCCATGAGGGTCTCGCTCAGCCCCGGCTCCTTGCCGTAGATGTCGGCGGTGTCGAGGAACGTGACACCGCCGTCGATCGCGGCGTCGAGCACGGCTCTGGTCCCCTCGAGCGTCTCCGTCGCGGTGCCCGCCCGTCCGAAGTTGTTGCAGCCCAGTCCCACCGCGGAGACCAGGAGTCCGGACGATCCGACCCGACGTTGCGCACTCATGCCTCCACGCTACCCGAGCGAGCGAGGCGGAGAGCGCTCGCGCTCTTCCCTCGAGCGACCGAGGGTCGAAGGCGCGCAGCGCCGGACACCTCGGCGAGAGAGACGGAGAGCGCTCGCACGCCCGGCGGACGAGAGTCCGGCCCCGGACATGACGACGCCCCCGGTCAGGGACCGGGGGCGTCGTCAGCACTCACTCCGAGGGTCGCTCCTCATTCGTCGGTGCGTCCGGCGCGGCTGCCGGGGGCGCCGGCGGTGCGGGCGGAGCCGGCGGCGCTGCCGGAGCAGCGGGGGCGCCGGTGGGCGGCGGCACCACGGGCGGGACCTGCGGCGCGGCAGGCGGCTGGAAGCCCTGCTGCGGCGGCTGGTAGCCCGGCTGCGGCGGCTGCGGAGTCGCCGGCGTCTGGTAGCCCTGCGGCTGCTGCCCGTAGCCGGGCTGCTGCGGAGCGCCCGGGGCCGCGTAGCCCTGCGGCGCCGGCGGCTGGTAGCCCTGCGGCGCGCCGTAGCCGGCGGGAGCGCCGGCGGACGGCTGGACAGGGATGCCCTGCCACACCGTGCGGTCTCCGAAGAAGCCGTTGCCGGCCCAGGAGGCCGGGGCGATGTTCGGGTTCCAGCGCGACTTGTCGAACGCGTTGATGCCGAGCCAGATCAGCGAGCAGAGGCCGCCCGTGATCGCACCCGCGGCGTAGAGGACGACCCAGCCCGCGCTCTTCTGCAGCTTCAGGCCCACCCGCCAGGCGGCGATGGAGAGGATCACGAACGACGCGATGCCGGTCAGGTAGTTGAGGATCGGGATGATCGACGCGACCATCAGGATCAGGATGAGCCACGGCGACATGTCACCGAGCTTGAGGAAGATCATCTGGTTGTAGACCGGAACCCAGGCGCGCCACTTCCCCTGCACCCCGGCCTTCTCGAAGATCTTCATCATGAAGATCGAGCCGATGACGTAGACCAGAACGAGCAGGATCAGGAAGAAGAAGAAGATGCCCAGCGCAGCGGCGACGCTCGCGCCGCTGTCGTAGCCGTATGAATCCATGTGTCCCTCCGGAACAGGTTGAGATGCATGTGCATCAGACGCCCCTTGCGGCGCGCCGACGCGATCACCATACCGTGTCCCGGCGTCGCGCTCACGTACTAACTGCGCGTGGTCGGCTGATCCGTCACCAGCTCCAGCACGCCACGATCCTGCGTCTCGCGCAGTTCGAGCCCGGACCGCCGCGCCCAGCCGAGCAGCGTGCGCCGGGAGCCGATCCTCGGGCGCATCTCCGCGAGCCGGCGCACGAGCGCGCCCTTGGCGTGCTTGTTGAAGTGGTTGAGGGCCCTTCCCTGCGCGGTGACGACGCGCACGTACGCCGACGGCACGCCGGTCGGCACGGGGCCGAGGTCGACATAGGCCTCGGAGCGCAGGTCGAGCACGAAGTCCGGAGCCGCCGCCACCAGCTCCGCCGTGACCCGGTCCGCCCACAGCCGGCGCAGCGCGGGCAGCCCCGGGATCGAGGCGGCCGCGCCCAGCCGGTAGGACGGGATCGGGTCCAGGGCGCCCACCGGGCCGAACGGCGCGCTGTGGATCCGCACGTGCGCGCCGAGCCAGCGCCGGGCGTACCCGTCCAGCGACGCCGCGTCGAGCGCGTCGTAGAGGACGCCGGTGTACCGATCCACGGCCGGCTGCACCGGAGCGGTGCGCAGGGCGCCGTTGTCGCGCACCGCGTCGGCGAGCTGCTTCTCGCTGAGCTTCAGGACCCGTCGCGTCTCCCCCTCGTCCGCGGCCAGTGCGACCAGCGCGTCGAGCACCTGCTCGCGCTGCGGCAGCAGACCGGGCAGCGCCCACGAGGACGGATCCGCCGGTCCCCTCTTCCCGCCGGGGCGCTTCGTCTCCGACGGCGGCAGCAGGATCATCATGCGCGGGACTCCTCGCAGGTCGGGAACGGCGAACGCGCGGAAGCGCCAGACCCCCGAAGGGATCCGGCGCTTCCGCGAAAGACGGGTGCGATCAGGCGACGAGCGCCGCGTTGCCCGCGACGATCGTCAGGGTGTCGCCCTCCATCGAGACGAATCCGTCCCGGGCGCTGGCGAGGACCTTGGTCCCGTCCAGCTGGGTGATGCGGACCTGACCCTCGGCGAGGATGGCCAGCACGGGCTCGTGCCCGGACATGAAGCCCAGCTCGCCCTCGACGGTCTTGGCGACGACGAGACTGGCCTCTCCGGTCCAGACCTCCGCGTCGGCGGAGACGAGGCTGACGTGCAGAGCCATGCTCAGCCGTTCTCCCTCTGGATGCGCGCCCAGTTCTCCTCGACGTCCGAGATCGGGCCGACGTTGAAGAAGGCCTGCTCGGCGACGTGGTCGAAGTCACCGCGGCAGATCGCGTCGAACGACTCGATCGTGTCCTTGAGCGGCACCGTGGAGCCATCGACACCGGTGAACTTCTTCGCCATGTAGGTGTTCTGGGACAGGAACTGCTGGATGCGGCGGGCGCGGGAGACGACGATCTTGTCCTCTTCGGAGAGCTCGTCGACACCGAGGATCGCGATGATCTCCTGCAGCTCCTTGTTCTTCTGCAGGATCTGCTTGACCGTCGTGGCCACGCGGTAGTGGTCCTCGCCCAGGTAGCGGGGGTCCATGATCCGCGAGGTCGAGGTCAGCGGGTCGATCGCCGGGTACAGACCCTTCGAGGCGATCTCGCGCGAGAGCTCGGTGGTCGCGTCGAGGTGCGCGAACGTCGTGGCAGGGGCCGGGTCGGTGTAGTCGTCGGCCGGCACGTAGATCGCCTGCAGCGAGGTGATCGAGTGACCGCGCGTGGAGGTGATGCGCTCCTGGAGCACACCCATCTCGTCGGCGAGGTTGGGCTGGTAGCCCACCGCGGACGGCATGCGGCCCAGCAGCGTGGAGACCTCGGATCCGGCCTGCGTGAAGCGGAAGATGTTGTCGATGAAGAGCAGCACGTCCTGCTTCTGCACATCGCGGAAGTACTCCGCCATGGTCAGGGCGCTCAGCGCGACGCGCAGGCGCGTCCCCGGCGGCTCGTCCATCTGGCCGAAGACGAGGGCGGTCTTGTCGAAGACCCCCGCCTCCTCCATCTCGGCGATGAGGTCGTTGCCCTCACGGGTGCGCTCGCCGACGCCGGCGAACACGGACACGCCGCCGTGGTCCTGCGCGACACGCTGGATCATCTCCTGGATGAGGACGGTCTTGCCGACGCCCGCACCGCCGAACAGGCCGATCTTGCCACCCTGCACGTACGGGGTGAGCAGGTCGATCGACTTGATGCCGGTCTCGAACATCGTGGTCTTCGACTCGAGCTGGTCGAAGTTCGGCGCCTTGCGGTGGATCGGCCAGCGCTCGGTGACCTCGATGGTCTCACCGGGCTCGCCGTTGAGGACCTCGCCGATCACGTTGAAGACCTTGCCCTTGGTGACGTCGCCGACGGGGACCGAGATGGCCTCGCCGGTGTCGCGCACCTCCTGGCCGCGGACCATGCCGTCGGTCGGCTTCAGCGAGATGGCGCGCACCAGATCGTCGCCGAGGTGCTGCGCGACCTCGAGCGTGATCTCGGTCGACTCGTCGCCGATCGTGATGGTGGTCTTCAGCGCGTTGTAGATGTCGGGGATCGAGTCGTGCGGGAACTCGATGTCGACGACCGGTCCGGTGACGCGAGCAACGCGCCCGACGACCGTCGTGGCGTTCTCGGCCGTGGCGGTGGCAGTCATATCTTCGTCTCTCTCCTGAGGGTCTTACTTGCTCGACGCCAGGGCGTCGGCGCCGCCGACGATCTCGGCGATCTGCTGCGTGATCTCCGCCTGACGCGCGTTGTTGCGCAGGCGGGTGTAGTCGGTGATGAGCTTGTCGGCGTTGTCGCTGGCCGACTTCATCGCCTTCTGCGTCGCGGCCTGCTTGGCGGCGGACGACTGCAGGAGGGCGTTGAAGACGCGGCTCTGGATGTACACCGGCAGGATCGCGTCGAGCACCGTCGCGGCGTCCGGCTCGAACTCGTAGAGCGGGTAGACGGCCGACGCGTCGGCCTCGTCGGCCTCTGCGATCTCCAGCGGAAGCAGGCGGACCGTCTCCGGCGACTGCGTCATCATGCTGACGAAGCGGTTGTAGACGAGGTGGATCTCGTCCACGCCGTTCTGCTCCCCGCCCCGCGCGAACGCCTCCAGCAGCGACGCCGAGATGGCCTCGGCCGTGTGGAACGACGGGGTGTCGGTGTCGCCGGTCCACTCCGCCGCGGCCTGGATGCCGCGGAACTGGAAGTAGCCGACGGCCCGGCGGCCGACGAGGTAGAACACCGGCTCGCGACCCTCCGAGCGCAGGAGCTCGGCGAGCTCCATGCCCTCGCGGAGGATCTGCGAGTTGAACGCGCCGGCGAGTCCGCGATCGGAGGCGAAGATCACGATCGCGGAGCGGCGGATCCTCTCGGGCTCGCGGGTGAGCGGGTGGTCGACGTTGGAGTGCGTGGCGACGGCAGAGACGGCCCTGGTCACGGCCCGCGCGAAGGGCGAGGACGCGTTGACCCGCGCCATCGCCTTCTGAATGCGCGAAGCCGCGATGAGCTCCATCGCCTTCGTGATCTTCTTGGTCGTCTGCGCAGAAGAGATCTTCTGCTTGTAGACCCGGAGTTGTGCGCCCATATCTCAGATTCCCCCGCGATTACGCGCGGCGGCCCTTGACGATCTTCTCCTGGTTCACGTCTTCGACGTCGGCCGCCGCGTGCTCCTCGCGGCCGGGGGCGGAGATGCCGTGGCTCTTGCCGCCCTGGAACTCGAGGATGAAGGCGTCGGTGGCCTTCTCCAGCTCTGCGACGGTGTCGTCGTCGAGGACGTTCGTCTCACGCAGGGTGTCCAGGACCTTGGTGTGCCGGCGGACGTGGTCCAGCAGCTCGCGCTCGAAGCGCAGCACGTCCTCGACCTCGATCGTGTCGAGCTTGCCGTTGGTGCCGGCCCAGATCGAGACGACCTGCTCCTCCACCGGGTACGGCGAGTACTGCGGCTGCTTGAGCAGCTCGGTCAGGCGCGCACCGCGGGACAGCTGACGGCGCGAGGCCTGGTCGAGGTCGGACGCGAACATCGCGAACGCCTCGAGCGAGCGGTACTGCGCGAGCTCGAGCTTCAGCGTTCCGGAGACCTTCTTGATCGACTTGACCTGGGCGTCGCCACCGACGCGGGACACCGAGATGCCCACGTCGACGGCCGGACGCTGGTTCGCGTTGAACAGGTCGGACTGCAGGAAGATCTGGCCGTCCGTGATCGAGATCACGTTGGTCGGGATGTACGCCGAGACGTCGTTCGCCTTGGTCTCGATGATCGGCAGACCCGTCATCGATCCCGCGCCCAGCTCGTCGGACAGCTTCGCGCAGCGCTCCAGCAGACGGGAGTGCAGGTAGAAGACGTCACCCGGGTAGGCCTCGCGGCCCGGCGGGCGGCGCAGCAGCAGCGACACGGCACGGTACGCCTCGGCCTGCTTGGACAGGTCGTCGAAGATGATCAGGACGTGCTTGCCGCCGTACATCCAGTGCTGGCCGATGGCCGAGCCGGTGTACGGGGCGAGGTACTTGAAGCCGGCCGGGTCGGACGCCGGGGCGGCGACGATGGTCGTGTACTCCAGGGCGCCGGCCTCTTCCAGCGCGCCCTTCACGGAGGCGATGGTCGAGCCCTTCTGGCCGATCGCGACGTAGATGCAGCGGACCTGCTTGCTGACGTCGCCGGACTCCCAGTTGGCCTTCTGGTTGATGATCGTGTCGATCGCGATCGCGGTCTTGCCGGTCTGGCGGTCGCCGATGATGAGCTGGCGCTGGCCGCGGCCGACCGGGATCATCGCGTCGATGGCCTTGATGCCGGTCTGCATCGGCTCGTGCACGCTCTTGCGCTGCATGACGCCGGGCGCCTGCAGCTCGAGCGCGCGGACGCCCTCCGTGGCGATCTCGCCGAGGCCGTCGATCGGGTTGCCGAGCGGGTCCACCACGCGGCCGAGGTAGCCGTCTCCGACGGGGACCGAGAGGACCTCGCCGGTGCGGGTGACCTCCTGGCCGGCCTCGACGCCGGAGAACTCGCCGAGGACGACGACGCCGATCTCGTGCTCGTCCAGGTTCAGAGCGAGACCCTTGGTGCCGTCGGCGAAGGTCACGAGCTCGTTCGCCATGACGCCGGGCAGGCCCTCGACGTGCGCGATGCCGTCCGCTGCGTCGATGACGGTGCCGACCTCGGTGGCCGTGCCGGACGCCGGCTCGTACGCGGCGACGAAGTCCTTCAGCGCGTCACGGATGACGTCGGGGCTGATCGAAAGTTCTGCCATTGTCTTCCCTTTGTGTTCGGGGTGCGCGGCTTCCCGCGCGAAGTCGTGTTTCAGCCCGCGAGCTTCTGCCGGAGATCGGCGAGGCGGGCGGCGATGCTGCCGTCGATGACGTCGTCCGCGACCTGCACGCGCAGGCCTCCGACGACCGAGGGATCGATGACCTCGTTGAGCGCGATCCGACGGCCGTAGCGGCCGGCGAGCACGTCGCCGAGCCGGGTGCGCTGCTCCGCGGTCAGCGGCGCGGCCGTGCTCACGGTCGCGACGATCCGATCGCGCTGCGCGGAGACGATCCGCATCGCGCGGCTCAGCAGCCGGCGCACGCGACGCTCGCGCGGACGGCTCACCAGCGAGGTGACGATCAGGGTCGTGGCGGGGTTCAGGCGGGTCCCGACGAGCTTCTGCACCAGCGCGGCCTTGCCGTCGCCATCGCCCAGGCGGCTGCCCAGCGCGAGCTCGAGATCGGCGTTGTCCGCCACCAGCCGGGTCACCGAGAACAGCTCGCCCTCGATGTCGACGTCGGGAGCCGCGATCGCGGTGGCGCGCACGGCGAGCTCCTCCACACCGTCGACCAGGTCGGCGGCGGAGGACCAGCGCTGTGCGACGGCTGTCTTCACCAGCTCCTGCACCGGCGCGGAGGCGCCGGAGAACACGCGCGACACGAGTGCCGCACGTGCGTCGGCCGGGGCGGCCGAGTCGGCGAGCGCGCCGCTCAGCGCGGAGGAGTCACCGATCAGGCGCATGGCGGAGAACAGCTCGCCGGCGGCCTCGAGGGTGATCCCCTGCGCGGCGTTCAGAGCGCTGCTCGACGCCACCAGGGCCTGAGCGGTCGCGCTGCCCATTACTTCGCCGCCTCGGAGGCTTCGAGGTCCGCGAGGAAGCGGTCCACGACCGCCGTCGCACGGGCGTCGTCGGAGAGCGTCTCGCCGACTACGCCGCCGGCGAGGTCGAGGGCGAGGCCGCCGACCTCGTTGCGCAGGGAGACGAACGCCGTCTGGCGCTCGGCCTCGATCTGCGCGTGCGCGGCAGCGGTGAGACGCGCGGCCTCGGTGGCTGCGGCCTCCTTGGCCTCGGCGACGATCTTCTTGCCGTCCTCACGGGCGGTCTCGCGGATCTCACCGGCCTCGGTGCGGGCCTCGGCGAGCTGGCGGGTGTACTCCTCCAGCGCGGCCTCGGCCTGCTTCTGGGCCTCGTCGGCCTTCGCGATGTTGCCCTCGATGGCGGCGGAGCGCTCGTCGAGCATCTTCGTGAAGCGCGGAAGGGCGACCTTCCACACCGCGATGAGGATCACGATGAACCACAGCGCCGACCAGACCAGGTCGTACCAGGCGGGCAGCAGAGGGTTGTTCGCCTTCTCCGCCTCGGCCGCGAGGTGCGTGACAAGAGCGTTCAGCATCCTGTCTCCTTCGGGATTCGGGTGCGGATTACGGGAAGGGGATGAAGCCGACGGCGATGCCGACGAATGCGAGCGCCTCGGTGAAGGCGATGCCGATCCACATCAGAACCTGCAGGCGGCCGGCCAGCTCGGGCTGGCGGGCGACACCCTCGATCGTCTTGCCGACGACGATGCCCACGCCGATGGCCGGGCCGATGGCGGCCAGGCCGTAGCCGATCGCCGCGAGGTTGCCGTTGACTGCTGCGAGAACCGTAGTAGCGTCCACGGGTTTTTCCTTTCGTTGTGGGCGGCACGTTCACCGCCCGCAGGGGGTTGTCAGTGCTCTTCTGCGACCGCGAGCTGAATGTAGACCGCGGTGAGGACGGTGAAGACGTAGGCCTGGAGGACGGCCACCAGGATCTCGAAGACCGAGAAGGCGCCGCCGAAGGCGAGGGTTCCCAGGCCGAGCGCGGCCCAGCCGCCGCCCGCCGTGAAGAAGAAGAACGCGGTGGCCGAGTAGCACAGCACGAGCAGCATGTGCCCGACGACCATGTTCATCAGCAGTCGCAGGGTGAGCGTCACCGGACGGACGATGAAGGTCGAGATGAACTCGATCGGGGTGACGATGATGTACACCGGCCACGGCACGCCCGCGGGGAACAGCGCGTTCTTGAAGAAGTTCTTCGGGCTCTTCCTGATGCCGGCGTAGATGAACGTCACGTAGCTGATCACGGCCAGCAGCAGCGGCACGCCGATGATGCTCGTCCCCGCGATGTTCAGGAGCGGGATGATGCCGGTGATGTTCATGAACAGCGTCATGAAGAAGATCGTCGTGAGCAGCGGCAGGAAGCGGTCGCCGTCCTTGCGGCCGAGCAGGTCGTGCGCGATGCCGCCGCGGACGAAGCCGAGGCCCATCTCCACGACGCTCTGGAACCGCCCGGGGACGATCTTCATGCGACGGGTGCCGAGCACCAGGATCAGCACGACGGCGACGACCGAGACGAACTGGACCACGTGGATCCGGTGGACAGGGACGCCGAAGACGTTGAACAGGATCTCGGGGAAGAACTCGTCGATGGACGGACCGTGGAAACCGCTGTCGGAGGCCAGTCGTGGGATCAGGGTCGCAGCAAGATTAAACAGCGCGGGCTCCAACTTCGGGGCACCGGGGGCTACCGGGGCGGCGGTCGATGTGCTTCACGGCGCAGCGCTCGCAGCACGGCGAACGGGCACAAGGCCAGCCTATCAGACGTGTGAGTTTCCTGAGTCCGCCTCCGGGCCGGCCTGAGGCCCTTCCCCGCGCTCGTCCGGGACGGATCCTCTCCGCGGTGCGACGTCCTCCGGGGCGACGGTGGGCAGCGTCGTGTCGCTCACGTGCGGCAGGCGCATCCTCAGGAAGACCACGGCGTCGATCGCGAGCGACGCGAGCACCCCGGCCAGCAGGGACCAGAAGAACACCACCGGCTCCAGCCAGGGCTGACCCCGGAGCACGAGAATCAGCACCACGAACAGCCCGAGCTTGAGGAACCAACCGCCCAGCACGATCGCGAAGAACAGCTGCGCGTACAGCTCCTGGCCGAACCAGCGGTTCGCGACCAGGATGCTGATCGCCGTGATCGCGAGGAACACGACCGCGATCAGGATGCCGGCCAGCCCGCTCCAGGCTCCGGGAGCGCCCTTGAACACGCCGCCGAGCACCGCGGCGACGACGGCGAGCAGCACGGCGGCGATCGCCGAGGCGATCAGGGTCGTGCGCAGGATCGGCGTGCTGGTGACGGGGCTGGGGCTCATGACGGCTCTTTCGGGGTGGCTCCCGCGTCGGCGGGCGGGGACGAGGACGGCGCCGCGGCGGCGCGCGGAGGCGACGGGATGAGGGTGACCACCAGGCACGCGGCCGCTCCGACCACGCCAAACAGGACGCCGGCCGCGTACTCGCCGTACCAGCCCTCCCTGGATCCGATGTACATCAGCAGCACCGCGATCGAGATGACCGCGGTCCAGGCGTAGAAGATGAGCACGGCGTCGCGGCCGCGATGGCCGAGGTCGAGCATGCGGTGGTGCAGGTGCTTGCGGTCCGGGGAGAACGGCGACTTCCCCGCCCGCATCCTGCGCAGCACCGCGAGGCCGAAGTCGAGCAGCGGGAGCAGCACGACCACGACCGGGAGCAGGATCGGGATGAACGCTCCGAGCAGCTGGGAGCGGCCGATCTGCGCCTGGGTCAGCACCGTCGGGTTCAGCTGACCGGTGATCGCCACCGCCGAGGTCGCCATCAGCAGGCCGATCACGAGCGCGCCGGAGTCGCCCATGAACAGCTTCGCCGGGCTCCAGTTCATCGGCAGGAAGCCGACGCACGCGCCGATCAGGACCGCGGCGATGAACGGCGCGAGGCTGAAGTAGCTGGACTGCCCGATGTCCCTCGCGATGATGTACGAGTACGCGAAGAAGACGCCGTTCGCGATCAGGCAGACGCCGGCGACCAGCCCGTCCAGGCCGTCGATGAAGTTCACCGCGTTCATCACGATCACGATCACGAACATCGTGATCGCGATGCTCAGCCAGCTGGATCCGATGATCGGCTCGGCGAGCGGGAGCGAGGCGATCTGCAGGCCGCCGACGATCGTGATGAGGCCGGCGGCGATGAACTGCGCCCCCAGCTTGATCATCCAGTCCAGGTCCCACAGGTCGTCGACGACGCCCACGATCGCGATCAGCAGCACTGCGCCGAGGACGGACCACATGGTCTGCGGCTGCGCCCAGATGATGCCGAAGAACGGACTCGCCGCGGACGCCGCGAACGCCGCGAGGATGCCGATCAGCATCGCCACGCCGCCGAGTCGCGGCGTCGGAGTGGTGTGCACGTCCCGCTCGCGGATGCCGGGGTAGAGCTTGAACCGGAGGCTGAGCTGCCACACCCCCCACGAGCAGACCAGCGTCACCGCGGCCGTGAGGATCACGGTGAACAGGTACTGCTTCATGTGGTCTCTTCGAGCAGGTCCCCGAGCACTCGGGCGAGCTCCTCGCGGCTGATGGCGCCGTCCCGGAGCACGCGCACCTTCGCGTCCTCGCCGCCGGGGCGCACGAGCGAGGTGGCGTCGACGATCGTGGACGCGACGCCGCCCTCCGCCTCGGTCACGGGTCCGTGGTCGAGATACACCGCGACGCTGTCGCCGAGCATGCGCTGGGCGGCGCCGATCTCGGCGGCGGCCTCCTGACCGGTGAGATTGGCGCTGGACACGGCGAGCGGACCGGTCTCCTCGAGCAGGGCGAGGGCGATCCTGTGGTCCGGCATGCGCACCGCGACCGTGCCGTGCGTCTCGCCCAGGTCCCACACCAGGGACGGCTGCGAGGGCAGCACGATGGTGAGTCCGCCGGGCCAGAACTCGTCGACGAGGCGCTGCACCGGCTCTGGCACGGTCTCGACGAGGGCGGACAGGGTCGCGACGCTGCCGACGAGCACGGGCGGCGGCTGCTGACGGCCGCGGCCCTTCGCGTCGAGCAGACGCTGCACGGCGGCCGGGCTGAACGCGTCCGCGGCGACCCCGTAGACGGTGTCGGTGGGGAGCACGACCAGCTCACCGCGGCCGATGGCCTGGCGGGCCTGGCGCATCCCGGTGAGGACCTGATCCGCATCGCGGCAATCGAAGACAGGGGACATGACCGATCCAGTCTACGGGGCGACGACGCTACGGCCGGATCGCGGTGGTCGCCCGGTCGCGCTGGATGAGGTCGCGGTGGGTCGCGGTGGCGCGCCAGCCGTGCCCGTCCAGCAGTTCCCGGATCGCGGCGCCCTGCACCTCCGCGTGCTCGAGCACGAGCGTGCCGCCAGGGCGCAGCAGCGCCCACGCGCGCCGGCTGATCGCGCGCACCACGTCGAGGCCGTCCGGGCCGCCGTAGAGCGCGAGGGCGGGATCGAACAGGCGCACCTCCGGGTCGCGCGGGACCGCGTCGTCCGGGACGTACGGCGGATTGGAGATGACCACGTCGACGGTGCCGTCCAGCTCCGCGAGCTCGTCCGCGAGGTCGCCGAGGACCAGGGTCAGGTTCGGCTGGCCGGCGGTGTTCCGCGCCGCCCACGCGTGCGCCTCCGGGGAGAGCTCGACCGCGTGCACCTGCGCGTGCGGGACCTCGGTGGCCAGCGCGAGCGCGATCGCTCCGGATCCCGTGCACAGGTCGACGCCGACCGGCTCGGGCGAGGCGGAGGCGAGCAGCGCGTCGATCGCGAACTGCGCGACGATCTCGGTCTCCGGACGCGGCACGAACACCCCCGGCCCCACCGCGAGCTCGAGGTGGCGGAACGGCGCGGTGCCGGTGAGGTGCTGCAGAGGCTCGCGCTTCGCGCGCCGCGCGACCAGCGCGTCCAGCGCCGCCAGCTCGGCATCGTCCAGCTGCTGCCCTCGGATCGCGGCGGCCTGGAGCGCGCCGCGGCCGAGTTCCAGGACGTGACCTGCGAGCAGTTCCGCGTCGACCACCGGATCCGGGACCCCCGCCTCGGCGAGGGTCGTCGCGGCGCGGCGGAGGACGTCGGCGAGGGGCGCAGGCACGATGCCAGCCTAGTTCCGGCGCAGGGCGTAATCGTGGCGTCACATTCACCGGGCGCACACGGGCGCGCCCTAGGCTGTGCTGGCACTGCATCGTGCGTCTCAGACGCGTCGCCCATCGAAAGGTCAGTCATGGCAGGGATCCACTCCGACATCACCACCGCGTTCGGCAACACGCCTCTGGTCAAGCTGAACCACCTCACCGAGGGTCTGGACGCGACGGTGCTCGTCAAGCTCGAGTCGTTCAATCCGGCCTCGAGCGTCAAGGACCGCATCGGCATCGCGATCGTCAACGCCGCAGAGGCCGCGGGAGAGCTGAAGCCGGGCGGGACGATCGTCGAGGCGACCAGCGGCAACACCGGGATCGCCCTGGCCATGGTCGGCGCGGCCCGCGGCTACCGCGTGATCCTCACCATGCCCGCGTCCATGTCGAAGGAGCGCCGCGTGCTGCTCAAGGCGTTCGGCGCCGAGCTCGTGCTCACCGACCCGACCAAGGGCATGAGCGGCGCGATCGAGGCGCTGCAGGAGATCATCGCCGCCACCCCCGGCGCCGTCTGGGCCCGGCAGTTCGAGAACGCGGCGAACCCGCAGATCCACCGCGAGACCACCGCGCAGGAGATCCTCCAGGACACCGACGGGAACGTCGACGTGTTCATCGCGGGCGTCGGCACCGGCGGCACCGTGACCGGAACGGGCCAGGCGCTCAAGGCGGCCAAGCCCGACGTGAAGGTCATCGCCGTCGAGCCGACCGACTCCCCGCTGCTCAGCGAGGGCCGCGTCGGCCCGGCGAAGATCCAGGGCATCGGCCCGAACTTCGTCCCGGCGATCCTGGACCGCGACGTCATCGACGAGGTCATCACCGCCGGCTTCGACGAGTCGCTGGCCACCGCCCGCGACCTCGCCGCCAAGGAGGGCCTGCTCGTCGGGATCTCCAGCGGCGCCGCGGTCGCACAGGCGCTGAAGGTCGCCGCCCGTCCCGAGAGCGCGGGCAAGACGATCGTCGTGGTCGCCCCCGACACCGGTGAGCGCTACCTGTCCACCGCCCTGTTCGAGGACCTGCGCGAGGACTGATGGCCTCTCGGATGTCGTGGGCCGGGCGGATGCGCGAGGATGTCGCGTCCGCCCGGCTCCGCGACCCCGCGGCCCGCGGCGGCCTCGAGATCGCGATCCTGTATCCCGGTCTGCACGCGATCTGGGCCCACCGGGTGAACCACGCGCTGTGGACGCGCGGGCTGCGCTTCCCCGCGCGGATGGGCTCCCAGGTCGCGCGCTGGCTCACCGGCGTCGAGATCCATCCCGGTGCCACGATCGGGCGCCGCTTCTTCATCGACCACGGCATGGGCGTCGTGATCGGCGAGACCGCCGAGGTCGGCGACGACGTGATGCTCTACCACGGGGTCACCCTCGGCGGCCGCACCCGCGACTCCGGCAAGCGCCACCCCACCCTCGAGGACGGCGTCGTGGTGGGCGCCGGTGCGAAGATCCTCGGCCCCGTCGTGATCGGCGCCCGCTCTGCGGTCGGCGCGAACGCGGTCGTCACCAAGGACGCCCCGCCGGACTCCGTGCTCACCGGCGTGCCCGCGCGGGCTCGGCCCCGTGCCGCGGGCGAGAGCACGGCCCGGATCCTCTCGGTCCCCGACTACTCGATCTGAGTGGAACGCCCGTCCGGACCGGTGACTCGCGATCGGACGCGTGCCCGGCCGCGCCCGCCCGCGTACCCTCGGGGGCATGCGCTGGGTGCTTCATGTGGACCTCGACCAGTTCATCGCCGCCGTCGAGGTGCTGCGCCGTCCGGAGCTGGCCGGGCTGCCCGTCATCGTGGGCGGCCGCGGCGACCCGGCCGAGCGCGCCGTGGTCTCGACCGCGTCCTACGAGGCTCGCGCGTTCGGCGTCGGATCCGGGATGCCGCTGCGGATCGCCGCACGCAAGGCGCCGGATGCGGTGATCCTGCCCGTGGACGGCCCCGCCTACCTCGCGGCGTCGCGCGAGGTGATGTCCGTGCTGCGCGCCCAGCCCGGCGCGGTGGTGCAGGTGCTGGGCTGGGACGAGGCGTTCGTGGGCGTCGACACGGAGGACCCGGCGGCGTACGCCCGGCGGATCCAGCAGGCCGTCCTCGCGGAGACCCGGCTGCACTGCAGCGTCGGCATCGGCGACACTCTCGTGCGGGCGAAGATCGCGACCGGGTTCGGCAAGCCGCGGGGCGTGTTCCGGCTCACCGCGGAGAACTGGGCGGAGGTGATGGGCGAGCGCCCCGTGATCGACCTCTGGGGCGTCGGCTCGAAGGTGTCCAGACGTCTCCTCGCGCTCGGGGTCCGCACGGTCGCGGAGCTCGCGCAGGCGCCCGAGGAGGCGCTCACCGGCGAGTTCGGCCCGCGGATGGGGTTCTGGTACCGCGAGCTCGGCCGCGGCGGCGGCTCGGCCGTCGTCGACGACACGCCCTGGATCCCGCGCGGGCACAGCCGCGAGACGACCTACCAGACCGACCTCGCCGACCGGGCCGAGATCGAGCAGGCCGCGCTCGCCCTGCTCGAACAGGTGCTCGGCGATGTCGCGGAGGACGGGCGAGAGGTCATCGGCCTGGGCCTGAAGGTGCGGTACGCGCCGTTCACGACGAAGACGTTCACGAAGCGGATCCCGGCGACCACGGACCGGGAGGCCGTGCGCACGAAGGCGCGCGAGCTGATCGGCCGGATCGCGCCGGACCGGCCGGTGCGGCTGCTGGGCATGCGTGCGGAGATGGCGCTGCCGGATGACGCCAGGGAGGGCCGCACGCCCACGCGCGGGGCGTGGTGACCGACCGGGACCGCTGAGGAGCAGGCCGGTGACCGATCCGGGGCTGCCGACGGAGCCCGGCCGCGATCCCGGCGCTCAGTCCTCGGTGCCGAGGGCGGCGAGCCGCGCCTCCTCGTCCGCGTGGATCGCGGACTCGATGAGGGGCTCGAGCGCCCCGTCCATGACCTGGTCGAGGTTGTACGCCTTGAAGCCGGTGCGGTGATCCGCGATGCGGTTCTCCGGGAAGTTGTAGGTGCGGATCCGCTCGGAGCGGTCCATGCCGCGGATCTGCGAGCGCCGCGCGTCGCTGGCCGCGGCGTCGCGCTCCTCCTGCTGCCTGGCGAGCAGGCGGGCACGGAGCACGCGCATGCCGGCCTCGCGGTTCTGCAGCTGCGACTTCTCGTTCTGCATCGACACCACGATGCCGGTCGGCAGGTGCGTGATGCGCACGGCGGAGTCGGTGGTGTTCACCGACTGTCCGCCGGGACCGGACGAGCGGAACACGTCGATCTTCAGGTCGTTCTGGCTGATCGCGACCTCGTCGGGCTCGTCGACCTCGGGGAACACCAGGACTCCGGTCGTGGACGTGTGGATCCGGCCCTGCGACTCGGTGGCCGGCACGCGCTGCACGCGGTGCACGCCGCCCTCGTACTTGAGGTGCGCCCAGACGCCCTGGGACGGATCGGTCGAGGATCCCTTGATCGCGAGCTGCACGTCCTTGTAGCCGCCGAGGTCGGACTCGGTGCGCTCCAGCAGCTCGGTCTTCCAGCCCTTGGACGCCGCGTACTGCACGTACATGCGCAGCAGATCGGCGGCGAAGAGGGCGGATTCGGCTCCGCCCTCCCCCGCCTTGATCTCCATGATCACGTCGCGTGCGTCGTCGGGGTCGCGCGGGATCAGCAGGCGCCGCAGGCGCTCCTGCGCGGTCTGCAGTCCCTCTTCGAGGCCCGGGATCTCCGCCGCGATCGACTCGTCCTCCCGGGCGAACTCGCGCGCGGTGTCGAGGTCCTCGCCCGCGGCGATCCAGTCGTCATGCGCCTTCACGATGCGGCTGAGCTCGGCGTAGCGGCGGTTGACGCGCTTCGCCCGCGCGGCGTCGGCGTGCACCTCGGGGTCGGAGAGCTCGCTCTCCACCCTGCGGTGCTCGTCGCGCAGCGACTCGACCTGTTCGAACATGACGACCGGATCCCGAATCGGTGCCTGATCCGCGGACGCGGCTCAGCGGATGCTGTTCTCGGACGCGTGGCTGTGCCCCGTGCCCGCCGACGGCTTGCCCAGCTGCGCGTTCTGCATCTGCAGCAGGAACTCGACGTTCGACTCGGTCTCCTTGAGCTTGCCCAGGACGACCTCGAGCGCCTGCTGCGGGTCGAGCCCGGCGAGGGCGCGGCGCAGCTTCCAGGTGATCTTGACCTCGTCGGGGCTCAGCAGCATCTCCTCGCGGCGGGTGCTGGACGCGTTCACGTCGACCGCCGGGAAGATCCGCTTGTCGGCGAGCGCGCGGCTGAGGCGCAGCTCGCTGTTGCCGGTGCCCTTGAACTCCTCGAAGATGACCTCGTCCATCTTGGACCCGGTCTCGACGAGCGCGGTGGCGAGGATCGTGAGGGATCCGCCGTTCTCGATGTTGCGCGCGGCGCCGAAGAAGCGCTTCGGCGGGTACAGGGCGGAGGCGTCCACGCCGCCGGTGAGCACGCGACCGGAGGCCGGCGCCGAGATGTTGTAGGCGCGGCCGAGGCGGGTGATCGAGTCGAGCAGCACGACGACGTCGCGGCCCAGCTCGACCAGGCGCTTGGCGCGCTCGATCGCGAGCTCGGCGACCGTGGTGTGGTCCTCGGCCGGACGGTCGAAGGTCGAGGCGATGACCTCGCCCTTGACCGTGCGCTGCATGTCGGTGACCTCTTCGGGGCGCTCGTCGACGAGCACGACCATGAGGTGCACCTCGGGGTTGTTCTGCGCGATCGCGTTCGCGATCTGCTGCAGCACGATCGTCTTGCCCGCCTTCGGGGGCGCGACGATGAGGCCGCGCTGGCCCTTGCCGATCGGAGCGACGAGGTCGATGATGCGCTGGGTCAGCTTCGACGCCGAGGTCTCCAGGCGCAGGCGCTCCTGCGGGTACAGCGGGGTGAGCGCGGAGAACTCGACCCGGTTCGCGGCGTCGTCGGTGCTCAGGCCGTTGATCGAGTCGACCTTGACCAGGGCGTTGTACTTCTGGCGCCCCTGCTGCTCGCCCTCGCGCGGCTGCTTGATCGCGCCGACGACCGCGTCGCCCTTGCGCAGGTTGTACTTCTTCACCTGGCCGAGCGAGACGTAGACGTCGCTGGGACCGGACAGGTAGCCGGAGGTGCGCACGAACGCGTAGTTGTCGAGCACGTCGAGGATGCCCGCGATCGGGATGAGGACGTCGTCCTCGCCGATCTCGGTCTCGAACTCGTCGATGTTCGCGTTCGCCGTGCCGCCGCGGCGCTTGTTGCGCTGCCGGCCGCGGCCCTGGCCCGAGCCCTCCTCGTCGAGGTCGACGGATCCGCCGCGCTGGTTCTGGTTGGCGTTGTTCTGGCCGGCGTTGTTCTGGCCGCGCTGGCCGTTGCCCTCGTTGCGCTGGCCGTTGCCCTCGCCGTCCTGAGCGTTCTGACCGTTGCGGCTGCGGCTGCGCGAACGCGAGCGGCTGCGCGACCGCGAACCCTGCTCCTCGCCGCCCTCGCCGGGGGTCTCGGAGCCCTGCTCGGCCGGCGCGTCGGACGCGGCGGCCGGGGCCTCGACCGCGGGCGCCTCGGCGGAAGCGGTCTCGGCCGGAGCCTCCTCCGCCTTCTTCGCCCGGCTGCGACGCGGGGCCTTCGCCTTCGG
>NZ_JBQEOZ010000013.1:62218-100617 GCF_052045495.1 Microbacterium sp. 22242
GCGGGGCCTTCGCCTTCGGCGCCTCCTCCGCCGCAGCATCGGCCGCGGCGACCGGAGCCTGCGCGGCGGGCGCCTCGGCGGTCTCAGCCGCCTTGGCGGCGGCGGTCGCAGTGGTGGCACGGCGCGGGGCGCGCTTGCGCGGCGCCTTGGGGGCGTCCTCGGCGGACGCCGACTCGGCCGGTGCCGATCCGCGCAGTGCCGAGGTGTCGTTCTGGGTCTCGGAGATGGTCTCCACGAGTACTCCTCTTGTAAGTCGTGGGCATGGGAGTCGCGCACGCCGAAGGGCGGCGCGATCGCACGATCATGCCGAGAACAGGCTGTCCCCTGCATGCCAACCGGTGGACGCACCGACGATGAGCACGGTCTCCGGCTCTCGGTGCGGTTTCGGGTGGTGTGCGGCTGACGCAGAGATTGCGTCGCGGGCCGGGATCACGATTGTGACGAAGAGCCCTCCGCTCGTTCCCTCACTGTACCACCTCGCACATCGACGGCGACCATGCACGGGATCCACGGAGTGTCCGTGCTCTCCTGGGCGATCCTGGCGGCCTCCAGGCGGCTTCCCGGGCCGTCGCAGAGCACCAGGACGCTCGGTCCCGCGCCCGAGACGACCGCGGCGTAGCCTTCGGCGCGGAGCGCGCGCACGAGGCGGTTGGTCTCCGGCATCGCAGGCGCGCGGTAGTCCTGGTGCAGCCGGTCCTCGGTCGCGTCGAGCAGCACGTCGGGGCTCTGCGTGAGCGCGGCGATGAGCAGCGCAGAGCGGGAGACGTTGAACACCGCGTCCTCGCTCGGAACCTGCTGCGGCTGCAGGCTGCGTGCGGCCTTGGTCGACATGGTGTAGCCCGGCACGAGCACGAGCGGCGAGACGCCGCGGTGCACGAGCAGCTTCTTGTGCTGCGGTCCGCGCTCGGCCGTCCAGGCGATCGTGAGACCGCCGAACAGCGCGGGAGCCACGTTGTCGGGGTGCCCCTCGAGCTCGGTGGCGAGGCGCAGCAGCGCGGCGTCGTCCAGCGCGACGAGCCCCTCCAGCAGGCCCTTCGCGGCGAGCACGCCCGCGGCGACCGCGGCGCCGGAGGATCCCAGTCCCCGTCCGTGCGGGACGCCGTTGCGGGCCACCAGGCGGATCCCGGGCATCTCGACGCCGGCGTCCGCGAACACGTGCGCGATCGAGCGGATCACCAGGTTCGAGGCGTCGCGCGGGATCTCCTCCGCACCGGATCCGGAGACCTCGACCTCGGTGCGGCCCTGCTCCAGCGCGGTGACCTCGACGTCGTCGTACATGCTCAGCGCGAGGCCGAGCGTGTCGAAGCCGGGGCCGAGGTTGGCGCTCGTGGCGGGCACGCGCACCTCGACGGCGCGGCCGAGCGGGACCCGCGCGACCACGGGCTCGGGGACGGCGACCGTCATGTCACTCCCCCTCGACGCGCAGCACCGAGACCACGCGGGTGACCGCGTCGTTCTCGGTGAGGCGGGCGACGGTATCGCTGAGCGCCTGCTCGGTGGCCCGGTGCGTGCCGATCACGATGCGCGCGGTCGTGCTCTCCTCGCCGCGCTCGACGGTCTGCAGCGCGGTCGCGATGGACACGCCGTGGTCGCTGAGGATCCCGGCGACGGTCGCCAGCACACCCGTGACGTCGGCGACCTCGATGATGATCTGATAGCGCGTGTTGATGTGCCCGAACGGGGCGATCGACAGGCTCTGCCGCGGCGACTCCCCCACGCCCACGCCGCCGGCGATGTGCCGGCGCGCCGCCGAGACCACGTCGCCGAGCACGGCGGAGGCGGTCTGCACGCCGCCCGCTCCTGCGCCGTAGAACATCAGCGGGCCGGCGGCCTCCGCCTCGACGAACACGGCGTTGTTGCCGCCGTGCACGCTCGCCAGCGGGTGCTCGCGGTCGATGAGGGCGGGGTAGACGCGCACGGAGACGGCGTCGCCGGACTCCTCCGCGAGGCGCTCGCACACCGCGAGCAGCTTCACCACGTATCCGGCGCGGCGGGCGTCGGCGATCATGTCGGCCGTGACCGACTCGATGCCCTCGCGGTGCACGTCCTCGATCGACACCTGCGTGTGGAAGGCGAGGCTGGCCAGGATCGCGGCCTTCTGCGCGGCGTCGTAGCCCTCCAGGTCGAGAGTCGGATCCGCCTCCAGGTAGCCGAGCTCGGTCGCGATCCGCTGCGCCTCCTCGGCGCTCAGCCCCTGCCGGTCCATCGCGTCCAGGATGAAGTTCGTGCTGCCGTTGACGATGCCGAAGATCCGCGCGATCCGGTCCCCGGCGAGCGAGTCGCGCAGGGGGCGGATGATCGGGATCGCGGCGGCGACCGCGGCCTCGTACGACACCGAGGCGCCGACCTGATCCGCGGCCTCGAAGATCTCCGCTCCGTGCGTGGCGAGCAGCGCCTTGTTGCCGGTCACCACGTCGGCGCCGGAGTGCAGCGCCTGCAGCACGAAGGTGCGCGCCGGCTCGAGTCCCCCCATCAGCTCGATCACGATGTCGGCGCCGAGGATCAGCGCCTCGGCGTCTGTCGTGAGCAGCTCCCGGGGCAAGGGACTGTCCCGGGGGGCGTCAGGGTCGCGGACCAGGATCCCGGCGAGCTCGAGGCGGGCGCCGCTGCGCTCGGCGAGATCGTTGCCGTGCTCGATGAGCAGGCGCGCGACCTGCGATCCCACGGATCCCGCCCCGAGCAGGGCGACGCGGAGGGTTCGCGTGGTACTGGGGAGCTCGGTCATGCTTCTCCTTCTCCGTTGCGGGCACCGGGGAGGTGCTCCGTCCTTCCCGGCGCGGCGATGCCGGCGTCCCGGGAGAGGAGGTCATCGAGGGTCTCCCCCCGCACGATCACCCGCGCGTGGCCGTCGCGCACGGCGACGACCGCAGGACGCGGGGTGTGGTTGTAGTTGCTGGACAGCGCGTGGCAGTACGCGCCGGTCGCCGGCACCGCGAGCAGGTCGCCCGGGGTGACGTCGGAGGGGAGGTACTCGTGATCGACGACGATGTCCCCCGATTCGCAATGCGAGCCCACGACCCGGACCAGCACGGGGCGGCCGGTGCCCTCGCGGGACGCGATCCGCGCCGAGTACTGCGATCCGTACAGCGCGGGGCGGGCGTTGTCGCTCATCCCGCCGTCCACGCTCACGTACAGACGCTCGCCGCGGTCGCCGAGCGACACCGGCTTGGTCGTGCCGACCTCGTACAGGGTGACCCCGGCCTGGCCGACGACCGCACGGCCGGGCTCGAACGCGAGGGTCGGGATCGGGATCCCGCGCACCTCGCACTCCTGCGCCACGGCGTCGACGATCGCGCTCGCCAGCTCCTCGATCGGGGTGGGGTCGTCCGCGGACGTGTAGGCGATGCCGAAGCCGCCGCCGAGGTTGAGCAGCGGCAGCTCTCCGCCCTCGCGCAGCTCTGCGTGCAGCTCCACGATGCGGGAGGCCGACTCGGCGAAGCCGGCCGACCCGAAGATCTGCGAGCCGATGTGGCAGTGCAGCCCGCGCAGATCGAGGCTGGGGATCTCGCGGATCCGCTCCACGAGGGCGGGGGCCAGCTCGAGCGGGGTGCCGAACTTCTGGTCCTCGTGCGCGGTGGCGAGGAAGTCGTGGGTCTCCGCGTGCACGCCGCTGTTCACCCGCAGCAGCACGCGCTGCGCCTGTCCGCGGGATCCGCTGCCGTTGCGCTCGGTGCCGCGGCGCTCGGCGATCGCGCCCAGGCGCTCGATCTCGATCGCGGAGTCGACGATGATCGTGCCGACTCCGACCTCGACCGCCCGCTCCAGCTCGGCGACGCTCTTGTTGTTGCCGTGGAACCCGATCCGCGCGGGCTTCACGCCTGCCGCGAGCGCGACCTCGAGCTCTCCCCGGCTGCACACGTCGACGCGCAGCCCCTCCTGCGTGACCCAGCGCGCCACCTCGGTGCTGAGGAACGCCTTGCCGGCGTAGTAGACGCGCGCCTTGGTGCCGTGCGCCGCGGCGGCCGCGGTGAAGGCCGCCGCGATCCTCGCCGCGTGCGCGCGCACCTCGGCCTCGTCGAGCACATACAGCGGGGTGCCGAAGCGGGCGCGCAGCTCGGCGACGCCGACCCCGCCGAGGAACAGCTCCCCGTCGCCGTCTCGCACAGCGGACGCGGGCCACACCCCCGTCGCGAGATCGTTCGGATCAGCCGGTTCCTCCAGCCAGTCCGGGGCGAGCGCGTCGTCGGGCGATGCGGAGAGCACGGAGAACCAATCGTCGTAGCCGTCAGGGGTTCGGGTCCCGGCCCAGAGCGGTGCCGAGTTCTGAGAATTCTAGGGCACCGGACCGGTGCGACCCGACGGCTGTGACGCCCGCCTTTACCGCACGGCCGTTGCGGCGCGCCAGCCCCTGGGCCCGGCGAGGGCACTGGCTACGCTCGAGTCATGGCCCCGCAGGAGACGACGACCAAGCCGTGGGCGGCACGGACCATGGACGCCGCCGTCGCACGGGCGCTGCGACTGCGCCTCACCCGCGCCTGGCTGCTGTACTCGGAGAAGCACGGGCCCGCGCTCGCGGACGGCATCACCTACCGCGCCCTGTTCAGCGTGTTCGCCGCGGTGCTGCTCGGCTTCTCGGCAGCGGGCCTGTGGCTGACCGGCGATCCGCCGGCGCTCGCAAGCGTGACCGCGGCCGTGGACAGGGTGATCCCGGGCCTGGTGGGTCACGGCGGCGTCATCGACCTGGAGAGCATCAAGATCCCGGCGACGCTGTCGATCACGGGCGTCGTCTCGCTCTTCGGACTCGTCGGCGCGGCTCTCGGCGCGATCGGATCCCTGCGGATCGCGCTGCGCACGCTCGCCGACAAGATCGCCGACGATGTGCTGTGGTACTGGGTGCTGCTGCGCAACCTGGGACTCGCCGCCGGGATCGCCGTCGCGTTCGCGCTGACATCCGCGATCACGGTCCTGAGCGGGCTCGGGGTGACCCGGATCGCCGGGCTCCTGGGCGCCGCGCACTCCGTGGCGGCGATCTGGCTGGAGCGGATCATCGCGATCCTGATCCTCTACGTGCTCGACGCCGCGGTGATCGTGGGGCTGTTCGTCGTGCTGTCGGGGGTGCGCGCGCCCGCGAAGCGGCTGTGGCAGGGCGCGACCATGGGCGCGGTCGGTCTGGTCGTGCTGCAGCAGCTGTCCAGCCTGTTCCTCGGCGGAGCCAAGTCGAACCCGCTGCTCGCCACGTTCTCGGCGCTCATCGCGCTGCTGCTCTGGCTGAACCTGTCGGCTCAGGTGATGCTGCTCGCGAGCGCCTGGATCATCGTCGCGGTCGAAGATGCAGAGGATCCTCCGCTGGCCGGCGCGCGCTCCCTCGCCGAGCGGCGCCTGGACCGCGCCGAGCTGCTGCTGCAGGCGGCCCGGGACGAACGGGAGGCCGCCCGGGCCCAGCTCGGCCGCGAGCACCCGGACGAGCTCGCCGAACGCGACGCCGCGCGGGCCAGGGAGGAGGCCGCCGCGCGCGCCGCCGAGGAGCGGGCGCGGCCGCGGCGGCGCCGCCCGTGGTACCGGCGCCTGCTCCCCTTCTCCCGCCGTCGCTGAGGCCGGCTTCCGGGGACGCGGCTCCGGAGGCGCAGCGTCTAGGGGCAGCTCCCGAGAGCCTGCAGCCGCCGGTCGGCGGTGATCGCGCCGTCTGCGGCGAAGGACGCCAGCAGGCTGTCGCCGTCCACGCGCAGACCGCTCAGATGCACGCCCGCCGGCAGGCGGTCGGCGATGCACACCTTCTGCGTGGAGAACACGGGTTTCAGGACGCGCGCGAACGGCGAGGAGTCGTCCGACGGATCCAGGGTCACGCTGCCGATGGACACCGACGTCGGCGTGAGCGTCAGCTCGCCGCCCTCCGCACCCGGCGTGAGCGTGACCGACAGCGGCACCGCGGCGCCGAGCACGGTCGCGGTCCCCGACGCCTTCACGTCCTTGCCCTCGAGCGTCACGGTGTCGACAGGCATCGACGTGCTCTTCACGATCGTCTCGAGCTGCGCGGCGTCGATCCGGATCGTGCCGGTCGCGCTGCGGAGGTCGCCGCCCCGGATCGGCACGCCGGCCGCGTCGACCGAGACCGCGCCGGTGATCGGGCCGAGCGCGACCCTCTTCGACGAGATGTGCAGGCCGTCCAGACGCCCGGCGATGAGCTGCGGCAGCACGATCCCGTCGACCGTCACGTCCAGTTGCTGATCCGCGGGCAGTGCGAGGGCGCTGATGACCTGGGAGCGCACCTGCTGCGCGACCATCGCCCGCGCGACGAATTCGCCGCCGACGACGAGCCCGGCGAGGACGATCACGACGGCCACGAGCACCCAGGGCCAGCGCGCTCGGCGCCGCCGCGTCACGCGGTGCTCCGCCGGCGGCCGCGTCATCTCACATCCGCTCCGGCGCCGACACTCCGAGCAGGCCGAGTCCGTTGCGCAGCACCTGGCCGGTCGCGTCGTTCAGCCACAGCCGGGTGCGGTGCACGTCCTCGATCGGGTCGTCGCTCAGCGGGATGACGCGGCAGTTGTCGTACCAGCGGTGGTAGAGGCCGGCGAGCTCCTCGAGGTAGCGGGCGACCCGGTGCGGCTCGCGCACCTCGGCGGCGAACGCGACGATGCGCGGGAACTCCTGCAGCGCGCCGAGCAGCGCGGACTCGGTCTCGTGCGTGAGCAGCTCGGGCGCGAACGCGGAGCGGTCGACGCCCGAGTCCACCGCGTTGCGCGACACGTTGTGCGTGCGGGCGTGCGCGTACTGCACGTAGAAGACCGGGTTGTCGTTCGTGCGCTTCTGCAGCAGCTCGGGATCGAGCGACAGCGGCGAGTCGGCCGGCGAGCGCTCCAGGGAGTACCGCAGAGCGTCCGTGCCGAGCCACTCGCGCAGGTCGTCCATCTCGATGATGTTGCCCGCACGCTTGCTGAGCCGCGCGCCGCCGACCGACACGAGCTGCCCGATGAGCACCTCGACGTCCTTCTCCGGGTCGTCGCCGGCCGCTCCCGCGAGCGCCTTGAGCCGGTGCACGTAGCCGTGGTGGTCGGCGCCGAGAAGGTAGATCTTGTGCTCGAAGCCGCGATCGCCCTTGTTCAGGTAGTACGCGGCGTCGGCGGCGAAGTAGGTGTACTCGCCGTTGGAGCGGCGGATCACCCGGTCCTTGTCGTCGCCGAAGTCGGTCGTGCGCACCCACACGGCGTCGTCCTGGTCGAACACGTGGCCCTGCGCGCGCAGGCGGTCGACGGCCTGGTCGACGAGGCTCGGCGCGCCGTCCTCGCCCTTGGCGTGCAGGATCCGCTCGGAGAACCACACGTCGAAGACGACGTTGAACTTCGCGAGCGACTCCTTCTGCTCGGCCAGCTGGTATCGGTAGCCGAGCTCGCGGGCCACGAGCAGCTGCTCGTCGGCGGGCAGATCGAGCAGGTCGGCGCGCTCGGCCAGCACCCGCTGCGCGATGTCGGCGATGTAGCTGCCCGCGTAGCCGCCCTCCGGCGTGGGCTCGCCCTTCGCCGCGGCGACGATGGACGCCGCGAAGCGCTCCATCTGCGCGCCGGCGTCGTTGATGTAGAACTCGCGGGCCACCGTGGCGCCGCTCGCGTCGAGCAGGCGCGCGATCGCGTCGCCGAGCGCGGCCCAGCGGGTGTGCCCGATGTGCAGGGGCCCGGTGGGGTTCGCGGAGACGAACTCCACGTTGATCGAGCGTCCTGCCTGCGAGTCGTTGCGTCCGTAGGCCTCCCCCGCGTCCACGATCACCTGGGCGAGCGCGCCTGCGGCTCCCGCCTCGAGGCGCACGTTGAGGAAGCCGGGGCCGGCGACCTCGGCCGAGGCGATGCCGTCCACGGCGGCGAGCCCGTCGGCGATCTGCTGCGCGAGCTCGCGCGGGTTCGCGCCGAGCTGCTTCGCGAGGCGCATCGCGATGTTCGTGGCCCAGTCGCCGTGGTCTCGGTTGCGCGGCCGCTCCAGCACGATGTCGCCGGCGGCGAGCGCGAGCGGCTCCCCCGGTCGTCGCTCGTCCGCGATCGGGACGAGGACGGACAGGATCGCGGCGGCGAGGGCTTCGGGATTCATAGGGTTCCGATTCTAGGCGGTGCGACCGGCGATCCCCGCCCGGAGCCGGGCGAGCGTCCCCTCGTCGACGGCGGCTCCCGCGTGCCGCAGCGCGAGCATCGTCGCCCCGGCCGCGCCGCTGTCGACCAGCACGACGGGATCCTGCCCCGGCGTCGCGGCGAGATGCTCGCGCAGCGCGCGCTGCGGCGGACCGTCGCGCAGCACGATGCTGCCGCCCGCGACGACGGGGCCGGGCCGGTCCCGCACCAGTCCGAGGGTCTGCACGAGCAGCTCGCCCGCGTGTGCGAGGATGCTCGCCGCGACGAGATCCTGCGCCTCGGCGGCGTCGAACACCAGCGGCGCGAGGGCCGCGAGCTGCACCGGTCTCTGCGCGTACAGGGACCGGATGAGCCGCTCCAGTCCGGAGGGCCTGCCATCGCGCCCGGGATCCGCGGCGCTTTCGACGGGCACTCCGCAGGCCCGCAGCACGAGCGGGGTGAGCGCGGTCTCCGGGCCGACGCCCTCGAGCTGGTCCACAGCGGCGTGCGCGGCCCTGCGGCCGATCCAGAAGCCGCTGCCGCGATCCCCGAGCAGCCAGCCCAGCCCGTCCGCGGTGGCGGCGATCCGGCCGTCCTCGACCCGCACCGCGCTCGCGCCGGTCCCGCAGACGATCCCGCAGCCGACGGGCGCCACGGTGCCGCTCGCGTACATCGCGAGAAGATCCGACTCGAACCGCAGCGCGCCGCGGAACCCGCGCTCCTGCAGCGCGTCCAGGAGCCAGCGTCCGGTGCCGCCTCCGGCGTCGTGGCCGGCCATCGCCATCGCCATCCCGGTCACGTCCGAGAGCTCGGCGCCTGACGCCTGCAGAGCATCGCCGATCGCGCGGAGCACGCCGTCGAGCGCCAGGAGAACCCCTGATGAGGTCGGGTTGCCGCTGCCGCCTCTGCCGTAGCCGAGGCACACCCCATCTGCGGCCGCGAGCACCGCGCGAGTGGAGGTCCCGCCCGCATCCACGCCGAGCACGAGCATGTTGCACCCCTATTTGTTATCTGTCCTACTTGATTTTTCCCCGACAGTCGGATGAGAATGTTTTTCACCCGAAGGCCAAGGTTTTCCACGCGTTTTCACCGGAGGCAATGGTGCCACTCATGCAGGACGTCGGCAACGAGTTGTCGATCGCGCAGCGGATCTCGCTGCGCCGTCCCGCCATGCCGCAGGCGATGGCGAAGATCGCGGACGTGGTCGCGGCCCACCCGACGGCGCCCGTCGAGCTCACGATCACCGAGCTGGCCGACCGGGCCGGCACCTCCGCCGCCACCGTCACCCGGTTCTGCCGGGCGGTGGGCTTCGACGGCTACACGCAGTTCCGCGTCGGCGTCGCCGCCGAGTCGGGTCGCGGCGACGCCGGCACCACCTGGCGCACCGACATCGCCGACGACATCGGCCAGGACGATCCCGCGGACCGGGTGCTGCTGACCCTGCTGGGCCTGCACACCCGCAGCATGGAGACCACCACCAGCCTGCTCGATCTCGACGACGTGCAGCTCGTCGCCCGCGCGATCGCGGAGAGCCGGCACGTCGACATCTACGGGGTCGGCGGCAGCGGCGTCATCGCCGACGAGTTCCGCGGGCGGCTCTACCGGATCGGCGTGAACGCGCACTCCTGGTCCGACGTGCACGACGGGCTCACCAGCGCCGTGCTGCAGAACAGCGCCTCGGTCGCGGTGGGCATCTCGAACACCGGACGCACCGAGGAGACCATCGAGATGCTCTCGCACGCCCACGCGGCGGGAGCGCTCACGGTGGCGATCACGACCGACGCGGACTCCTGGCTCGCCTCCGTCGCCGACGTCGCCCTGATCACCGCCTCCACCAACCCGAACCAGCGCCCGGACGACCTGTCCATCAAGCACGCGCAGCTGCTGGTGATCGACCTGCTCTACGTCCTGGTCGCGCAGCGCACGCTCGGCGAGGCCGCGAACCGTCTCGCCGCGAGCGCGATGGCGGTGTCCTCGCACCGCCGCTCCGCCGGCCCGGACGACCACGACGCGCGCCGCCAGAAGGAGACCACCCGATGAGCGCTTCCCCCTACGATCTCCTCCGCGAGGCCGAGAGCCGGCTCGAGCGGCTCGCCGCCGACGCCGACGGCGGAGCGCTCGATTCCGCGATCGCCCTGCTCGTCGGCGCGCTCCGCGCGGGCGGCGTCATCCAGGCCTTCGGCACCGGCCACTCCGAGGCCTTCGCGATGGAGATCGCCGGCCGGGCCGGCGGACTGATCCCGACGAACCGCATCGCGCTGCGCGACATCGTGCTGCACGGCGATCGCAGCGCGGACGTGCTCACCGGCTCGCTCGAGCGCGAACCCTGGGTGGTCGACGAGCTCATGGCCGTCTCCCCAATCGCGGAGAACGACGTGTTCGTGATCGCCTCGAACTCCGGCGTGAACGGATCCATCGTCGGCGTCGCGCTGTGGGCGAAGGAGCACGGGCACCCGGTGATCGCGGTCACGAGCCTGCAGCACACCTCGCGCGTCGAGCCGAAGCATCCCAGCGGCAAACGGCTCAGCGAGGTCGCCGACGTGGTGATCGACAACCTGGCGCCCTACGGGGACGCCACGCTGCAGCTCACCGAGAACATCTCGGCGGGGGCGATCTCCTCGATCACGGCGGCGTTCATCGCCCAGCTGCTCACGCTCGGCGTCGCCCGCACCATGGCGGAGGCGGGCGAGGTCCCGCCGATGTACATCTCGGCCAACATCCCGGGCGGCGACGAGCACAACTCGGTGCTCGAGGCCCGCTACCTCGATCGGCTACGCCGCGGCGCATGAGCCGCCCGCAGACTCATCCTCTCCCGCACACCTCACTAGGAAGGTAAGAATCACATGGAACCCAAAGACGCTTCCATCAGCCGCCGCAGCCTGCTGCGCGGCGCAGCCCTCGCGGCCGTGATGGTGCCCCTCGGCGTCAGCCTGGCATCCTGCGCGGCTCCGGGCGGCGGTGGCGGTAACGCCGGACCGACCGGCGCGAAGTCGGCCGACAACCCGTTCGGAATCGCCGCCAACTCCAAGGTCGACGCGGTGATCTTCGACGGCGGCTACGGCGTGGACTACGTCCAGAACGCGGCCAAGGTCATGCAGGACAACAAGAAGCTGGGCGGAGTCAGCGTCAAGGTCTCCGCCTCGACCAAGATCGCGCAGGAGCTGCAGCCGCGCTTCGTCGGCGGCAACCCGCCGGACCTCATCGACAACTCGGGTGCCAACCAGATCGGGTGGAACACGATCCTGGACCAGCTCGAGACGCTCGACGACGTGCTGGACGCGAACAACCTCGAGGGCACCAAGATCAGCGACACGCTCTACGGCGGCGTCAAGGATCCCGGCACCTTCGACGGCAAGTTCGTCGCCCTGAACTACGTGATGACGGTCTACGGCATCTGGTACTCGGACACCCTGTTCAAGGCCAACGGCTTCACCGTCCCGAAGACCTGGCAGGACCTGAAGCCGCTCGGCGAGGCCGCGAAGGCCAAGGGCAAGTACCTGTTCGTCTGGGGCAAGGAGGCGGCGACCTACTACCAGACGCTCGTCGTCGACTCCGCCGTCATCCAGGGCGGCGACGACGTGCGCCTCCCGCTGGAGAACCTGAAGGAGAACTGCTGGTCGCACCCGATCATCCAGAACATCCTGACGATCTTCTACGACCTCATCCAGGCCGGTTACATGAAGCCGGGCGGCGCGGGCACGCAGTTCACGCAGGCGCAGTCGCAGTGGAGCCTGGACCAGGCCGCACTGCTCTACCCCTCGGGCTCGTGGATCGAGAACGAGATGAAGAAGCAGACCGCCGACAACTTCGTGATGAAGGGCATCGGCGAGCTGCCGCTGGACGACAAGCAGACCACCCCGAAGGGCACCCTGCGGGCCGAGGCCGGCGAGCCGTTCATCGTCCCGTCGAAGGCGAAGAACCCGGCGGGCGGCAAGGAGCTGCTGCGCACCATGCTGTCCAAGGAGTCCGCCACCGCGTTCGCCAAGAGCAAGCTGGCTCCGACCATCGTCAAGGGCATCGTCCCGGACGACGGCTTCGGATCCACCGCCCTGGTGTCGCAGAAGGAGCTCCTCGACACGGCCGGCGACAACGTCTTCACGATCAAGGCGTTCGGCCTGTACGGCATGAACTCGGACCAGCTGCCGATCTGGAACTCGTTCCTGGACGGCAAGATGTCGGTCGCCGACCTCACCAAGGCGCTGCAGGGTCTCACCGACAAGATCCGCAACGACAGCTCCATCAAGAAGATCGAGATCAAGTGAGCTATTCAACTCCCAGCGGGGGTCCGGGGCTGCAGACAGCCGCGGTCACCGCAACTCGGGCGGGGGGCCGCAAGGTCCCCCGCCTGGGGCGGCGCCGGCTGACGTTCGACTACGTGTCGTTCCTCCTGGTGTTCCTGGTGCTGCCAGTGGCACTGTTCCTCGTGTTCGTGATCTCGCCCTTCATCCAGGCGGTCTACTACTCGATGACCAACTGGACCGGCTTCTCGCCGAACATGAGCTTCGTCGGCCTGAACAACTTCGTGAAGCTGTTCCAGGACTCGACGTTCCTGCAGGCGATGGCCAACAACGCTCTGCTCGCGATCGTCGTGCCACTGATCACGATCGTGATCGCCCTGATCTTCGCGAGCATGATCACGGTCGGCGGCCCGAGCCACGGCCAGGTACGAGGCCTCACCGGCTCCGGCTTCTACCGGGTGGTGTCGTTCTTCCCGTACGTCATCCCGGCGATCGTCATCGCGATCCTGTGGAGCATGATCTACCAGCCGTCCAACGGTCTGCTGAACGGGGTGCTGCGCGCCCTCGGCGCCGCGAACATGGTCGACTGGCTCGGCGACCAGCGCACGGCGATGGGCGCGACGATCTTCGTGATCGTGTGGAGCATGGTCGGCTTCTACATGGTGCTGTTCATCGCGGCGATCAAGGGGATCCCGGCGGAGACCCTCGAGGCGGCCCGCATCGACGGCGCCGGGCGGTATCGCACCGTGGTCTCGATCCTGCTGCCGCAGATCCGCGACAACGTGCAGACCGCCTACATCTACCTGGGGATCATGGCGCTGGACGCCTTCGTCTACATGGCGGGCCTGAACGCGTCGGGCGGACCGAACAACAGCACTCTGGTGATGAGCCAGTATCTGTTCCGCACGGCGTTCGAGAAGGGCCAGTTCGGCCTCGCGAGCGCCATGGGCGTCGTGCTCGCCGTGCTCACCCTGGTCTTCGCGGGCCTCGTGATCGGAGTGTTCCGCCTCATCGGCGGCAAGGATGAAGGGGGACGCTCATGAGCCTGGACACGCGTGCCGCGGTGACCATCGACAAGAAGGCGGCGGCCAGGGACGTCCGCATCCCGACCTCGACCTCCAGCGACAAGGTCGTCGGCAGCGTCTCGCATGTCGTGCTCGCCGTCTGGTCGCTCGTCGTGGTCCTGCCGATGCTGTGGACCCTGCTCGGCTCGTTCAAGACCACGAAGGAGATCTTCAAGTCGCCGTTCGGGCTGCCCGCCAACTGGAACTTCGACAACTACGTCAACGCCTGGGTGAAGAACAACTTCGGGCCGATGTTCCTGAACACCGTCATCGTCGTGGGATGCGCGCTGATCCTGGTGATGCTCCTCGGTGCGATGTGCGCCTACGTGCTCGCCCGGTTCTCGGTCCCCGGCAGCCGGGTGGTCTACTACCTGATGCTGGCGGGGCTGACGTTCCCGGTGTTCCTCGCCATCGTCCCCCTGTTCTTCATCCTGCAGGGGATGGGGCTGCTGAACACGCTGCCGGGTCTGATCATCACCTACGTCGCGTTCGCGCTGCCGTTCACGGTGTTCTTCCTGTTCTCGTTTTTCAAGTCCCTGCCGTACGAGATCCAGGAGGCCGCGTACGTCGACGGCGCGAGCGAGTGGCGCACCTTCTTCCAGGTGATGCTGCCGATGGCGAAGCCGGGGCTCGCGGCGGTGGCGATCATGAACTTCCTGGGCATGTGGAACCAGTTCCTGCTGCCGATCTCGTTGAACTCGAATCAGGACAACTACGTGCTGTCGCAGGGCATGGCGGCGTTCGCCTCGTCAGCCGGCTACCAGGTGGATTTCGGTGCGATGTTCGCCGCGGTGATCATCACGATCGTGCCGGTGCTGATCGTCTACGTCCTGTTCCAGCGCCAGCTGCAGGGCTCGGTGTCTCAGGGCACCTCGAAGTAGCCGTCCGGCTCCTCTGCGAGAAGCGCGTCCCGGTCCGCCGGGGCGCGCTTCTCACGTCCCGCCGCTGTCCGTGCGGGGGCGGCGACGGTGCTAGGCTCGTCCGGTACGCCTCCGTAGCTCAGCGGATAGAGCGCCGGTTTCCGGTACCGTAGGTCGCAGGTTCGATTCCTGTCGGGGGCACCACATATG
The DNA here is from genome assembly GCF_052045495.1 of Microbacterium sp. 22242. NCBI lineage: Bacteria > Bacillati > Actinomycetota > Actinomycetes > Micrococcales > Microbacteriaceae > Microbacterium > Microbacterium sp. 22242. Next base: position 76,624 of record NZ_JBQEOZ010000013.1, read on the forward strand.
ACGTACGCAGCACCTGCCGCTTCGGCGCCGACCGTTCCCGCCGGAACCCCGGTGCACACACGGTGGGGCTGGGTCACCGCGCTGATCCCGGTCGCCGGCGTCGTGCTGACGATCGTCCAGCTCTGGATGATGAGCGCCGTCATGCTGGACTACTTCCGGCAGCTGGCGGCCCTCATCGCCGCATCGCGCAGCGATCCCGGGGTCTACGATCCGGCCGTCATGAACGGCCTCATGGCGACGATGATGCCGATGTGGATCGGCGTCATGGTGCTCTCCGTGGTCAGCTGGGGGCTGTACGGGCTCGGTGTGGTCGCCGCCTATTTCGACTTCCAGGAGCTCGGCCGTCTCGGCTACCCGAAGCGGTTCCACTGGGCGTGGAACTTCCTGAGCCCGGTCTACCCGATCGGCCGCGCGGTGGTCGTGCAACGTCAGGCCGGGGCCGGCAGGGCCACGATGTGGATCTCGATCGGCGCGCTGGCGGCGAGCTTTCTGATCGCCGCGGTCTGGACCGTCTGGCTGGTCCTCGCCATCCTCGGCGAGGTGTCCGCTCTGCGCGGCACACTGGCCTGAGCGCCCCCACTGCCGGGCGGATTCACTCCTTGTCCGCGGCGGGACCCCCCTCGGCGGGACCGTCCCCCGCAGCAGCCTCGTGCCCGTAGTCGAGCAGCAGGTCGTCGCGGCAGCTGCAGCGCAGCTGCACCTCCGCGCCGACGAGCACCGGAACGCCTCCCACGTCCTCGATGATCTCGACCACGACGGGCCACGGTTCATGTCTCATGACGCCATTACGCCGCGGACGGCGGATCGGCGCCAGGGCCTTGACGCGGCCGATCCTGCGCGATCTCGATGCCGGTCCGGACCGGCGCCCGCTCAGACCAGCATGCCCGCGATCAGCAGCACGACGGCCAGCAGCGGGAAGGCGCCCTGCACGGTCGCGGCGCGCGCCTTGGACCGATCGGACAGGATCAGCACGAGGGCGGCGGCGAGCATCGAACCGGTCCCGGCGAGCATGAGCGCGAGGCCCGCGGCGGTCAGCCCCGCGCACCAGACGACGATCCCGATCACGGCGACGATCGCGAGGAACAGGTTGTAGAAGCCCTGGTTGAACGCGAGCCCGCGCGTCGTCTCCGCCTCGTCCGCGCTCGTCCCGAAGACGCGGCGGGTGGACGGGTGGGTCCAGCGCACCGACTCCAGCACGAAGATGTAGACGTGGATCAGGGCGGCGAGGCCCGCGAACACGGATCCGATGACGAAGAGCATGCCCCGATTCTTCCGCGCAGGGCCGGACAGCGGCGAAGGCGCGCCCTGCGGGTGCGACGGCGCGGGTCAGCCCCGCGGCACCCGGCGATAGGCGAGGTCGCGGATGTCCCGGCCCTTCGCGATGCCCTTGCGCTCGAACGCGGTCATCACCCGCCCCTCGAAGCGCTCCGCCCACTCCCCCTCGAACGCGCGCTCGAACCCGGGGTCGGCGTCGAGCACCTCCCGCATCTGCAGCGCGTAGTCCTCCCAGTCCGTGGCGAGGCGCAGCAGACCGCCGTCTCGGAGCGCGGCGGAGGCAGTGGTGCCGAATCCGGGACGGACCAGCCGGCGCTTGGTGTGGCGCTTCTTGTGCCAGGGATCCGGGAAGAAGATCCAGACCTCGTCCGCGGATCCGGCGGGGAGGTAGCCGGAGAGCACCTCGGGCGCGTTCGCCTCGACCAGGCGCAGGTTGCGGGCACCCGCGCGGTCCGCGTCGAGCATCGTGCGGGCGAGGCCGGCACGGAACACCTCGACCGCGAGGAAGTCGTCGGCGGGGCGCGCGGAGGCGGCGGCGACGATCGCGTGGCCCTGCCCGGACCCGACCTCGACGATCAGCGGCGCCTGGCGGCCGAACTCGGCTGCGGGATCCAGCCGGGCCTCCGGGTGCACGGACGTCCACGCCACGTCGCGCGGAACGTCGAGCAGGTAGTGCGGCGCGAGCTCGGCGAACGCCCGCTCCTGCGCCTCGGACATGCGGCCGCTGCGGCGCACGAAGGAGACGGGCTCGTCGCGGAAGGTGCGGGGTTCGGGCATCCCTCCAGGATATCCGTCGCAGGATCCCACCCCCCGGCCGTCCGGGGTTCCCGAGCCGTCCGGGGTTCCGGGGCCTTCCTCCCTGACCCGGCCCGACGGCGCGCGTCCGGCGCCGCGGGCGGAGCGACCGCTCATCGCCGCTCCGACGTCTCGGTGACGAAGTCGATGAGCTCCTCGACGCGGCCGAGCAGCGACGGCTCCAGGTCGCGGTACGAGTGCACCCGGCCGAGGATCCGCTTCCAGGCGTGCGCGAAGTCGGCCTGCGACTCGGCGGGCCAGCCGAGCGCGCGGCAGATCCCGGTTTTCCAGTCGGTGCCGCGCGGGATCTGCGGCCACGCCCTGATCCCCATCGCGGCCGGGGTGACGCACTGCCACACGTCGATGTAGGGATGTCCCACGATGCGCAGATGGGGGCCATGCGGGCCGCGCAGGATCTGCTCGACGATGCGGGTCTCCTTGGAGCCGGCGACGAGGTGGTCCACGAGCACGCCGTAGCGGCGGGTGCGGCTGGGCGGCTGCTCCGCCAGCAGCTCCTCGAGCAGGTCGATGCCCTGCAGGTACTCCACGACGACGCTCTCGACCCGCAGGTCGGCGCCCCACACCTTCTCCACGAGCTCGGCGTCGTGCCGCCCCTCGACCAGGATCCGGCTGGGCAGCGCGGTGCGTGCCCTGGCATCGGCGACCGCGAACGAGCCGGAGGCGGTGCGCTTCGGCGCGCCCTGCGCTCTCGCCGGATGCACGAGCCTGACCGGCTCGCCGTCGATCATGAAGCCGGCGCCCATCGGGAACAGCCGGCGCCGCCCGCGGTAGTCCTCGAGCTCGACCTGCCCGCCCTCGATCCGAGTGACCGCGCCGCAGAAGCCGTCCACGGCGACCTCGACCACGAGATCCTTCTCCGCGGGAACGTCCACCGCCACCTTCGCGCCGCGATCCCGCCAGCCCGCCGCGAGCACGTCCGATCCGTACCTGTCGTCCATCCGCTCCAGCCTAGGAGCGCGCGCACCCGAGGCGCGCCGCGGCACGGCGGCGCGGCCCGCTTCCGGTTGTTCGCTCTGAGCACTCCCCCTCGCCTACCCGCCCGGAAACCCTCGGAATAGACTCGGCAGGGGGTCTGCCTGTGACCTCGGGAGGAGCGAGGATGCACGCACGCTGGGCTGTCGTCGTCGGGGTGATCCTGGGCGTGCTCGGCATGTCGTTCGCGGCCCCCGCTCTCGCATCGTCCCCCGGTTCCGCGCCCGGTGGCGCGCCGACGGCGTCCCGCGCGGGGGTGCCCCTCACCGACCCTGTGACGCTCGGCAGCGGCTACATCACCGACACGGCCGACGCGCTGAGCCCCGCGGAGATCAGCGCGCTCGACCAGCGGCTCACCGCCCTCAGCCACGCCAAGAGCCTGCAGCTCTTCGTCGTGTTCGTGGACGCGTTCACCGATCCGGAGAACCGCCAGCAGTGGACCGAGCAGGTCGCGCGCGACAACGGGCTCGGCAAGAACCAGTACCTCCTCGCCGTCGCCGTCCAGGCGCGGCAGTACTACCTCTCCGCCGACCCGACCGGCCCCGTGCCCGAGGCGCAGATCGACAGCATCGCGGCCTCTCTCGTGAACGACCTGCACGACTCGAACTGGACGGGCGCGGTGCGCACCGCGGCATCCGGGTTCGAAGGATCCGGAGCCCCGCGCGTCGACGCCGCCGGGATCGTGCTGATCGTCGTGGCCGTGCTCGCGATCGTCGCGGCGGTCGTGATCCTGGTCGTGATGCGCCGGCGGGCGGCCGCGCGCATCAAGCACGTCACGACCGATCCGGTCGGCGACCCTCTCGACGCGATCAGCGACGAGGAGCTGGAGAAGCGCGCCGGATCCGCGCTCGTCTGCACGGACGACGCGGTCACGTCGTCCACCGAGGATCTCGGGTTCGCCACCGCGCAGTTCGGCGACGCATCGACCGCGGTGTTCTCCGACGTGGTCGCGAAGGCGAAGGCGAAGCTCGACGAGGCGTTCGGCCTCAAGCAGAAGCTCGACGACGAGATCCCGGACTCGGCGCAGGAGCGCCGGGACTGGCAGCTGCAGATCATCCGGCTCTGCGAGGAGGCGGATGCGGCCCTGGACGCCAACGTCGCAGCCTTCGACGAGCTGCGCGCCCTCGAGCAGAACGCCGAGCAGGCGCTGCAGCAGCTCCAGGCGCATCGCGCCGACGCCGAGGCCGCCGTGGCAGGGGCGCCGGCCGCGCTGGCCGGTCTCGAGACGGTGTACGACGCGTCCGCCGTGCGCACCGTGTCGGAGAACCCGGCGCAGGCCGCGAGCCGGCTCGAGCTCGCCGACGCCAGGATCGCCGACGCCCGGCGCCTGATCGGCGAGGGGAAACGCGGGGAGGCGGCGTTCGCGATCCGCACCGCCGAGCAGGCCGTGCTCCAGGCCGGCCAGCTGGCGGCGGCGATCACGACGCTGCGCGACGACCTGGACACGGTCGAGGAGCAGGCCCGCGCGCTGATGGCCGATCTGGAGCAGGATCTCGCCGGCTCCTCCGCGCTGCCGTCCTCCCCCGAACTGGATGCCGTCGTGGCCGAGACCCGCACCGCGCTCGCGCAGGCGCGCACCGATCTGACCGGATCCGGGCGCCGCCCGCAGTCAGTCGTCGAGGCGCTGACCGCGGCCAACACCCGCATCGACGGCACCGTCTCCGCGATCCGCACCGCCCAGCAGCAGGCCGAGCGCGCCCGGCAGGTGCTCGATCAGACCCTGGCGCAGGCGCGCGCGGAGATCGGCACCGCGAACACCTACATCACCACCCGCCGCGGCGCGATGGGGGCGGATCCGCGCACCCGTGCGGCCCAGGCCTCCGCCGAGTACGACCAGGCCGAGGCGGCGCGCGCCGCCGACCCGGCCGCCGCGCTGCAGCACGCCCAGCGCGCGATCTCGCTCGCCCGCGAGGCGTCCGCCCTGGCCAGCGGATCCCTCGACGAATACGGCGCCGGGCCCGGCCTGCAGGCCCCGGGCGCCTGGGGCGGCGGGGGCATCGGCGGAGGCGGCCTCGGCGACGCGATCCTCGGCGGCATCATCGGCGGGATCCTCTCCGGCGGCGGCGGACACCGCTCCTCCGGATGGAGCTCGGGAGGCGGTGGCTGGCGCACCAGCGGCGGCGGCTTCGGCACCTCCAGCTTCGGCGGAGGAGGCGGCCTCAGCGGAGGCGGCCTCGGCGGCGGAGGCCGCGTCGGATCGGGAGGCCGCTTCTGATCCGCTCCCCTTCCGACCCGCTCGCTCGACCCCGACCTGCATCGATCCGCATCCGACCCAACGACCGGAAACCTGGAAAGGACACCCCATGACCAAGCAGTCCATCTTCGGCCGCATCTCCACCCTGGTGAAGGCCAACATCAACTCGCTCCTCGACTCCGCCGAGGACCCGCAGAAGATGATCGACCAGCTCGTGCGCGACTACACGAACAACATCGCGGACGCCGAGTCGGCGATCGCCGAGACCATCGGCAACCTGCGTCTGCTCGAGCGCGATCACCAGGAGGACGTGCAGGCCGCCGCCGAGTGGGGCAACAAGGCGCTCGCCGCGAGCCGCAAGGCCGACGAGCTGCGCACGAGCGGCAACGCCGCCGACGCGGACAAGTTCGACAACCTCGCCAAGGTCGCCCTGCAGCGACAGATCAGCTCCGAGAACGAGGCGAGGACGGCCGAGCCGCAGATCGCCGCGCAGACGGAGATCGTCGACAAGCTCAAGAGCGGCCTGAACACGATGAAGGACAAGCTCGGGCAGCTCAAGAACAAGCGCAGCGAGCTGCTCGCCCGCGCCAAGGTCGCCGAGGCGCAGACCAAGGTGCAGGATGCGGTCTCGTCGATCAACGTGCTCGACCCCACCAGCGAGCTGGGCCGCTTCGAGGACAAGATCCGCCGCCAGGAGGCCATCGCCCAGGGCAAGGCCGAGATCGCGGCCTCCTCGATCGACGCCCAGTTCGAGAGCCTCGAGGACCTCGGCCAGCTGACCGAGGTCGAGGCCCGCCTCGCCGAGCTGAAGGCCGGATCCGGCAAGCCGCAGGAAGCGCTCGAGGGCTGATCATGACGCGCTTCCTCGTCGTTCCGCAGTGGCAGGGATCGCCTGCCCCGCGGGCGATGCTGCTCACCGACGGCGCGGCGGCGATCGCGGGCGACCTGCCGCGCGCCCGCACCACCCTGCTGGAGGTGCCGCTCGAGGCCGGCGACGCCGAGGGCACGGGCGTGCACCGGCTGAGCAGCCTGCGGCGCACCAGGGAGCTGATCGAGGAAGCGATCGCCGCGCACGCCGAGCCCACGCTCGTGGTGGGCGGTGACTGCGGCGTCACGGTCGCCGGGGTCTCCGCCCTCCTCGGCCCCCTGGACGATGTCGCGGTCGTCTGGCTCGACGCGCATCCGGACATCCACACGCCCGAGTCGTCCCCCTCCGGGGCGTACGCGGGCATGGCCCTGAGGGCGCTGCTCGGGCACCCGTCGTTCCCGATCGAGGGGCCCGAGGGGCTGGGCGCCGACCGCGTCGTGCTGGTCGGCGCCCGTTCCGAGGACGACGCCGAGACCGCCTTCCTGGCCGAGTCCGGCATCGCCAGGGTCGACGACCTGGACGACGTGGTCGCGCTGGCCGATGCGGTCAGTGCGACGGGCGCGCGCCGCGTGTACGTGCACCTCGACGTCGACGTGCTGGACCCGTCCGAGCTCGCCGGCGTCTCCTCGGCGGTGCCGTTCGGGCTGCGCACCGCGGATGTGGTCGAGGCCCTGCGGATCCTGCGCGAGCGCGTGCCGCTCGCGGGCGCGACCATCGCGGGCTTCGCACCCCGGTCCCCCGCCGACGCGGTGCAGGACCTGGGGGCGATCCTGCGGCTGATCGGCTCCCTGGCGTGAGCGGTCCCGCCCGGTGACGGCGCACGATCTCGCCGCCGTCCGCCGCGAGGCGGCCGCGCTCCTGGAGCGCGGCCGGCGCAGCGACCGACGCATCCCGGCCGTGCTGCTGAACTCGCCGATCAGCCGGCTCGGCTATGCATGGGGCTCGGCGCTCGGCTGGCTGTGGGGCGGGCTGTGGAGCACAGGACCCGTGGAGCGCCGCGAGGGGCTGTGGATCTTCCGGGGGATGCCGGCGTGGACGTTCGCCCGGGGTGGCGTGTGCGTGGGCGGCTGCTACCTCACCGGCGGCGACGTGCCGGACGACCGCGTGCTGCGGCACGAGGCGGTGCACAAGCGGCAGTGGCTGCGCTACGGCTTCCTGATGCCGTTCCTGTACCTGTTCGCGGGGAGGGACCCGCTGCGCAACAGGTTCGAGATCGAGGCGGGCCTGGAGGACGGCAACTACCTGCCGCGCTAGCTCAGGAGAGCAGGCCGAAGCGCGCCGGCACGGTGATCCGGGCCGGATCCACGCCGAGCCGCTCGGTGAGGTGCTCGACGATGTCGGCCGTCCCGAGGTAGCTGCCCAGCAGCGTGATCGTCGTCTGCTCCCGCGCCTCGCCGCCCTGCACGCCGTCGCAGAGCATCTCGTCGGCCCAGCCGATCGCGGCGCGAGCGGCGGCCGTGCCCCGGGTGCAGCGCCGGCCCGTGCCGGCAGCGCCGGTGCGCGTCGCGCGCGGCAGCCAGGTCACGGTCATCCGCGGCGGCGCGGTCACGGTCGAGATCGCGGCGGCGTCCGGCACCTCGACGAACACCCGGCCTGTGGCGCACAGGGGCAGCGCCACCAGCGCCGCCTCCAGCTCGGCCAGCGAGTGCTCGTCGGCGACGATCAGATGCTGAGCCCTGGCGGAGCGACGGGCGGCCCGGCGCTCGGCGCGCGCGGTGGTGCGGATCGCAGCGGTCATGATGCCCCCACGATATCACTCGAATAGGGTTGCCTAACCTACCTTGGGACCGCTGGTGACCTTTGTCTCGACGATCGAGCGTTGCGCCCGCCTATTCGACGAGGGCCTCGCCCAGCGCGTCCAGCTCCTCGCGGCGCAGGCCCGCGCGGATCAGGTAGTCGGCGATCGATCCGTGCCTGGCCTCGATCTCGGCGAGCAGCTCGCGCATGACCGGGGCCGGCGACTCGGTCGCGAGGGAGATCGCGTTCTGCGCCATCGGCAGCCGCTCCTCCAGCCACTTCGCGATCGCCCGGTTGCGCGACTCGGGCAGCTGCGAGGCGGTGAGCGCGTAGTCCTCGATGATCGCCTCCCGGTCGGCGCCGACCGCGGCGAGCGCGAGCGCCACGCTCACGCCGGTGCGGTCCTTGCCGAGCGTGCAGTGCACGAGCGTCGGCTCCCCCGCCGCGAGGATCCGGACCACCTGCACGATGCGATCGGATCCGTCGTCCACGATGCGCCGGTAGAGACCGGCGAGGCTGACGTCGCCGAGCAGGAAGGACGCGATCGACCCGGCGAACAGGGGCACGCGCGCGATGCGGAGGCCAGCGACGGCGCACGGCTCTGCGAGCACCTCGCTGTCGTCGCGGAGATCGACGATGTGCGCCACCCGCTCGGTCAGGAACGACTGCGCCTCGGCGCCGGCGCGCGACAGGTGCCCGGAACGGAACAGCACTCCCTCGCGGACGCGGGATCCGCCGACCGTCATGCCGCCGACATCGCGGAGATTGGTGATGCCGGGGATGGCCAGGACGGTCATCCCTTCCTCACCGACGGCGTGCGCGTGCTCATGAGTTCAGCCTAGGCGAGCGCAGAGGCCGGCTGTCCGCCGCCGGCGCGCACGATGCCGCAGGCACGGGCGGAACAGAATGCACTGCCTGATCGCACTTTCATCGACTTCTGAACCAGTCAAAAAGGTGATGTGTCGTGCATGTCGCTCTCTGCGTTCGCGCTCGAGGGGCCGACAGGAGCACAATGAGGACGTGTCCCCCCTCGCACCCGACGCCCCTCGAGCGCCCGAATCCGCCGACGCCCAGGAGATGACGGAGTTCTCCTTCCTGTCCGGCCAGGCCCGCACGCTCGGCGTGCCGGTCCCCGCCGTCGCCCGGGTCTCGCTCCCCCTCCCGGACGGCCGCACGCTCAGCGCCCTGCGCTACGGCGACGGGACGCCCGAGGTCACCTTCCTGCACGGCGCCGGGCTGAACGCGCACACCTGGGACACCACGATCCTCGCCCTGGGACGTCCCGCGCTCGCCATCGATCTCGCCGGGCACGGCGACTCCTCGTGGCGGCAGGACGCCGATTACACCGGCGGCACGCTCGCCGCCGACCTGGTCGAGGCCCTTCCGGTGTGGACCGACCGCCCGCAGCTGGTGGTCGGGCAGTCCCTCGGCGGTCTCACCGCGGCGGCGCTGGCCGCGCGCGCGCCGGGTCTCGTCCGCAGCGTCGTGATCGTCGACATCACGCCGGGCGTGGACCAGAGCGTGGGCCCGGCCGCCCTCCGCGAGTTCTATCGCGTCGTCGACGCCGGCAGCAGGGACGAGCTCGTCGACCGCGCGATGAGCTTCGGCTTCGGGGGCTCCAGGGAGGACACCGTCCGCGGCGTCTTCCTGAACACGCGGGTGCGTGCGGACGGCAGAGTCGAGTGGAAGCACCACTTCGCGCACATCGCGGCATCGCTGCTGGACGCCCCCGTCGCGGCTCCCGCGTCCCCCGCTCCTGCACGCTCCATCCTGGGCGAAGCGGGGTGGGCGGATCTCGCGGCGGTGTCCGCCCCGATCACCCTGGTCCGCGCGACGCAGGGCTTCGTGTCGGACGAGGCGGAGCGCGAGTTCGCCGACCGCGTCCCCGCCGCGACCGTGCGGCGCATGGAGGGGCGCCACAACCTGCAGGAGACCTCGCCGGTCGCGCTGGCCGACCTCATCCGCACCGTGGCCGACGCCGGCTCCGGATTGTGACGCCGCGTTCCCGCACATGCCGAGCCCGCTGAACCCCCGCCCTAGGCTCGTCCGCACAGCATCCCTTCACCGCCGCACCGCCCCGAGAGGATCCCACATGCCCCGCACGCGCGCCGCCAGGACGACGGTCCGCCGTCGCACCGGTCTCGCCCTGATCTCCGGCCTCGCCGCCGCGTCCCTGCTGCTCGCGGCGTGCTCCGGCTCGCCGGCCGCGGGCTCGAAGACGACCTCGGCCGGCGCGGTCGACCCGAACGCCACGCTCACCGTCGGGCTCGTGCTCGAGCCGACCAGCCTGGACATCCGGCACACCAGCGGCGCGGCGCTCGAGCAGGTACTCATCGACAACATCTACGAGGGCCTGGTGAGCCGCACCCCGGACGACCGGATCGTGGACCGGCTGGCGAAGAGCCACGACATCTCCGCCGACGGCCTCACCTACACGTTCGTGCTGAACGACGGCATCACGTTCCACGACGGCGCAAAGCTCACCGCGGCGGACGTCGTCTCGTCGCTGCAGACCGCGAAGGACGACGCCACGGTGCAGGGCCACGCCGACCTCGCCGACGTGGCATCGATCGCCGCGAAGGACGACAAGACCGTCGTCGTCACGCTCGCCGCGCCCAGCCAGAACTTCCTGTTCGGGCTCACCGGCCCGGGCGGACTGATCTTCCAGAAGGACGCCAAGACCGACCTGCAGGCCGCCGAGAACGGCACCGGGCCGTTCACGCTGCAGAAATGGAACAAGGGCAGCTCGCTCGCGTTCTCCCGCAACGACGCCTACTGGGGGCAGAAGGCGGGCGTGAAGAGCATCGTGTTCGACTACATCCCCGACTTCACCGCCGGCGTGAACGCTGCGCAGAGCGGCAGTCTCGACGTGCTCACCGCCGTGGATCCGAACCTCGCGCCGCAGCTCGACAGATCGAAGTTCACGATCACGACGGGCAAGACCACCGACAAGGGCACCCTCGCGTTCAACAACGCCAAGGCGCCGCTGAACGACAAGCGGGTGCGCGAGGCGCTGCGGCTCGCGATCGATCACAAGGCCATCATCAAGGCCCGCGGCGCCGGCACCACGCTCTACGGGCCGATCCCGCAGCTCGATCCCGGCTACCAGGACCTGTCCTCCACCGCGCCGTACGACCCGGAGAAGGCGAAGCAGCTGCTCAAGGACGCGGGCCAGCAGAACCTCGCGCTCACGCTCACGATCCCTTCGTTCTACGGGACCACGGTGCCGCAGCTGCTCACGAGCGACTTCAAGAAGGTCGGCGTGACGCTCACGGTGAACTCGGTCGAGTTCCCCGCCTGGCTCGACACGGTCTTCACGAAGCACGACTACGACCTCAGCTTCGTGCTGCACGTCGAGGCGCGCGACTTCAGCAACTTCGCCAACCCCAAGTACTACTTCGGGTACGACAACCCGGAGGTGCAGAAGCTGTACGCGCAGTCGCAGGCAGAGCTCGACCCGAAGAAGTCCGCCGACCTGCTGTCCCAGGCCGCCGCGATCGTCGCCAAGGACGCGGCAGCGGACTGGCTCTACGAGGACCGCACGCTCACCGCGGTGCGTCCCGGCGTGAACGGATTCTCGAAGGACTCGATCAACTCGCGACTCGACCTGCGCGGCGTGACGGTCTCGAATTAGCGGATCCGCCGCACCGGTGCTCCGCTACACGCTCACCCGGGGAGTCCTGCTGATCGCAGGGCTCCTCGTGGCGAGCGCGCTCATCTTCCTCGCCCTGCGGGTGTTCCCGGGCGATGTGGCGCAACTGCTCGCGGGCGACAAGGCCGCACCAGGGCAGGTCGACGCGATCCGGAAGTCCCTCGGCCTCGACCAGCCGCTGATCGTGCAGTACCTCTCCTGGATCGGCGGGGTGCTGCACGGCGACCTCGGCACCTCGCAGCTGAACGGCGCCTCCGTGGCCGCCGAGCTCGCGCAGAAGGCGCAGGTCACGGTGCCGCTCGCGTCCCTGTCGCTGCTGATCGCGCTCGTCATCGCCGTGCCCCTCGGGATCGGATCGGCGATGCTGCGCGGACGCGCGGCCGGCACGGCCCTGAACGTGGCCGCGCAGGCGATCGCGGCCGTACCCGTGGTCTGGGCCGGGATGATGCTCGTGGTCGTGTTCGCGGTCTGGCTCGGCTGGCTGCCGGCGCAGGGCTTCCCGCGGGACGGCTGGTCGGATCCGGGCGCCGCGCTGCAGGCGCTGCTCCTGCCCGCGCTCACGATCGGCGTGGTGGAAGGCGCCCTGCTGCTGCGCTTCGTGCGCAGCGCGACGCTGCAGGCGGCGGGGCAGGACTTCGTGCGCACCGCGGCGGCCAAGGGGCTGACCCGCGACCGCGCGCTGATCCAGCACGGCCTGCCGGCGGTCGGCCTGTCCGTGATCACCGTCCTCGGGATCCAGGTGGCCGGGATCATCGTGGGATCCGTCGTCGTCGAGCAGCTGTTCACGCTGCCCGGGATCGGCCGGATGCTGGTCGCCGACGTCGGCACCCGCGACCTCGTGAAGGTGCAGGGCGAGCTGCTCGTGCTCACCGGGATGGTGCTGGTGATCGGCTTCGTCGTCGATCTCGTGCACCGCGCGATCGACCCCCGGCAGCGGGAGGCGGAGTGATCCGGTCTCGGAGTCGGTCCCTGGGCCTGTCGAAGGGGCGCCGCCTGCTCTCCTCGGGCCCTGGCCTGTTCGGCGCGATCGTGATCGCCGTGATCCTGCTCACCGCGACGGTGTCGCTGTTCTGGACGCCGTTCGACCCGCGCGCCACCGATGTCACCGCCCGCTGGCTGCAGCCCGGCTGGCCGCACCTGCTCGGCACAGACCTCACCGGTCGCGACATCCTCAGCCTGATCATGGCCGGCGCACGGACCACCGTGGTCGTCGCGGCCGGCGCCGGCACCGTGGCGACCCTGATCGGGCTGGCGCTGGGCGCTCTCGGCGCGCTCACCGCGCGCTGGATCCGGGAGACGGTCGCCGTGCTGGTCGACGTCCTCATCGCGTTCCCGGTGCTGATCATCGCGATGCTGATCTCGACCGTGCACGGCGGATCGCTCTGGGTGGTCGTGTGGGCGGTCGGCATCGGCTTCGGCGTGAACGTCGCCCGGGTCAGCCGGCCCGAGCTGCGCCGCGTGCAGCAGAGCGACTTCGTGCTCGCGGGGCGCGCGTCCGGCCTCGGGCCCGCGCAGAACCTCGTGCAGCATCTGCTGCCGAACATCGCGCCGGTGTTCATCGTGCAGCTGTCCTGGGCGATGGCCACGGCCGTGCTCGCCGAGGCGGGGCTGTCGTATCTCGGGTTCGGCGCGTCGGTCGTGGATCCGTCGTGGGGCATCCTGCTGGCCGATCTGCAGCGCTACATCCAGCTCCATCCGCTCTCCGTGGTCTGGCCGGGGCTCGCCATCACGATCACCGTGCTCGCGTTCAACCTCCTCGGCGACGCGATGCGCGACGCCACGGATCCCACGCTGCGCTCCGGCCGCCGCGCACCCCACCTGCCCGCCGCTCCCCCGCACCCGCCGGAGGTGACCGCGTGACGCTCGAGGTGACCGACCTCGCGATCGAGATCGACGGACGCCGCGTCGTCGACGGCGTCTCGTTCGCCGTGCCCGACGGCGCCCGCGTGGGACTGATCGGCGAGTCCGGATCGGGCAAGTCGCTGACCGCGCTCGCCCTGATGGGGCTGCTGCCCGACGGCGCCACGGCGACGGGGAGCGTCCGCTGGAACGGCCGCGAGATCCTGGGCCTGCCCGACCGCGAGCTCGCGAAGCTCCGCGGCGACGAGATCGGCATGGTGTTCCAGGAGCCGCGCACGGCGCTGAACCCGATCCGCACGATCGGCCGGCAGATCGCCGAGACGGTGCGGATCCACGAGCGGATCGACCGCAGGGCGGCCAGGGCGCGCGCGGTCGCCGAGGCGGCACGCGTGGCCCTGCCGGATCCGGAGCGGATCGTGGACCGCTACCCGCATCAGCTCTCCGGCGGGCAGCGGCAGCGGGCCGCGACCGCGATCGCCCTCGCGGCCCGGCCGCGGCTGCTCATCGCGGACGAGCCGACCACCGCGCTCGACGTGACGGTGCAGGCAGGGATCCTGCGGCTGCTGCTCTCCCTCGTCGAGACCGACGGCATGTCGCTCGTGTTCATCACGCATGACCTGGCGGTGCTCGCGCAGGTCGCCACGCACGGGGTGGTCCTCGCCGAGGGCAGGGTCGTCGAGGCCGGCCCGCTCGACGTGCTGCTGACCGCCCCGGTCTCGCCGATCACGCAGGGCCTGCTCCGCGACGCCACGGCGACGCTCTGGCACGGGGAGGACGGCGCATGAGCCAGGCAGCGTCCGGAGTGTCTCAGCCCTCGGCGGCCGAGCCGCTGATCCGCGTGCGCGGACTGCGCCGCGAACACCTGGCTCGCCGCCGTGAGCCGTTCGGGCGCCGCCCGCGCACAGTCGCGCTGGACGGCGTCGACCTCGACATCGCCGCCGGCTCGGCCCTGGGGGTCATCGGCGAGTCGGGATCCGGCAAGTCCACCCTGGTCCGCCTGCTGCTGGGACTGGACCGCCCGACCGCGGGATCCGTGCAGGTCGACGGCCGCGACGTCGACGCCCGGTCCTCGGCGCGTGCGCTGCACTGGCTGCGCCGGGAGACGGGGCTCGTCTTCCAGGACCCGTACTCCTCGCTGGATCCACGGCAGTCCGTGCGCCGCATCGTGTCCGAGCCGCTGCGCGCCCTCGGGATCGACGGCGATCATGGCGCGCGCGTGGACGAGGTGCTCGCCCGCGTGGGCCTGGAGGCGGCCATGGCGGACCGCTACCCGCACGAGTTCTCCGGCGGGCAGCGGCAGCGCGTCGCCCTGGCCAGGGCGATCGTGCACCGCCCGCGGATCCTCGTCGGCGACGAGCCGCTCTCCGCGCTCGACGTCACGGTGCGGGCGCGGATCCTGGAGCTGCTGCGCGAGCTGCGCGGGGACGGGATGACGCTCGTCCTGGTGTCGCACGACATCGGCGTGGTGCAGAACCTGTGCGACGACGTCGCCGTGATGAAGGACGGCCGGATCGTCGAGCACGGGCCGACGGCGGTCGTGCTGCACCGTCCTCAGCACGACTACACGAAGCGCCTGCTGGCCTCGATCCCGGTGATCCCGAGAGGCTGACGACCCCGGTTGTCCCATCGGGAGCGCCGCGGCCGCGTCGAGCCGGGGCGGCGCGCCGTTCCCCTCAGCTGTGCGGTTCGCCGTCGACGACGCGGAATCGCACCCGGCAGCCGGGCGGGAGCTGGCCGGCGAGGTCGAGGTCGCGGTCGATCACCGCGGCGATCACCGGGTACCCGCCGGTCATCGGGTGGTCGGGCAGGAACAGCACGGGCTGGCCGTCCGGCGGCACCTGGATCGCGCCCGTGACGACGCCCTCGCTCGGCAGCTCCCCCGTGACGGCGCGCTGCAGCGGGGTCGCCCCCTGCAGCCGGATCCCGATCCGGTCGGAGTGCGGTGTGACCTCCCAGTCCTGTCCGGTGAGCGCGGCGAGCGCGTCCGCGGTGAACCAGTCGACGCGGGGCCCGAGCGTGATCCGCAGCTCGACCTCCTCCCCCGGGGCCGGCAGCGCGCGCGGCAGCGGGAAGGGCGACACGGCGGTCCGGATCCGTCGGGGGTCGCCGAGCGCGACCGCGTCGCCCTCCCGCAGCGGCGCAGGGCCGAGCCCGGCCAGGGTGTCCGTCGCGACGCTGCCGAGGACCGGCTGCACGTCGAACCCGCCGCGCACCGCGAGCACCGCGCGACGGCCCCGGCTGGGCGGCGCGAGGTGCAGCTCGTCTCCCTCCACGATCGCGAACGGCGCGCCCGTCTCCGCGAGGCGCTCGGCCCCGTCCGACCCCAGCACGAGGGGCTCGGTCTCCGCCCCGGCCACCGCGGCCACCTCTCCCCCGCGCAGGCCGCGGAAGGTCACGACCAGTCCGCCGAGCGTCTCGAGCACGGGCGCCGCCGCCGGGTTGCCGACGGCCGTGTTCGCATCGCGCATCGCGAGCCGGTCGGCGACGCCCGACGCCGAGACGCCGATCGCGGCGTGGCCCGCTCTGCCGCGATCCTGCACGAGCACCGGGAAGAACGAGTGCAGGATCTCGACGCGCGGGCCGGTGAGCCCGCCCGCTCGCTCGCCGCGCTTCTGGCGCGCGTCCGGATCCGCGGCGATCACCGCCCGCTCGCGCGGGACGGGCACGAAGCGCACGCCCGTCCCGGGGACGAGCAGCGCCGGCGGATCCCGCTCGACGTCCCAGAGCACGGCGTCGGTGCGGCCGATCAGATGCCACCCGCCCGGGCTCTCCCGCGGATAGGCGCCGGTGAACCGCCCCGCGAGACCGACCGCGCCCGCGGGCACGCGCGTGCGCGGGGAGGAACGGCGCGGCACGTCGAACAGCGGATCCGAGCCGACCAGATAGCCGAACCCGGGCGCGAACCCCGAGAACGCCACCCGCCACTCGGCGGCGAGGTGCCGCCGCACGACCTCGTCGGCCGAGACGCCGAGCAGCTCCGCGACCTCGGCCAGGTCCTCCCCGTCGTACGTCACGGGGAGCTCCACTGCGCCGCGGGTCGGCGCCGGGCCGTCGGCCACCGGCAGCGCGCGCAGCAGCGCGGCCAGGCGCACGGCCGACACGAAGGCGGGATCGAACCGGACCAGCACGGTGCGGGCGGCCGGGACGAGCTCGACGACGCCGCGGATCCCCGCCCCGGCCGACTGCAGGCGGAGGGCCTCGTCGAGGTCCGCCGTCTCGACCAGGAGCGCCCGGTCCGACGCCGTCAGGATCCGCATGGCGGCGAGGTCAGGCGAGCGATCCGGCGGTGCCGGGTCCGCGCGGGATCGGGAGCGCGCCGGGGGCGAACGGCGCGACCGTCACCCCGGCGGCGTCGAGGGCGTCACGGACGGCACCGGCGATCGCGACCGCGCCTGGGGTGTCGCCGTGCACGCACACGCTGTCGGCGAGGATCGCGACAGCGGATCCGTCGGTCGCCGTCATGGTGCCCGTCCGCGCGAGCCCCAGCACGCGCGCGGCGACCTCGGACGGGTCGTGGATCACCGCGCCCGGCTCGGACCGCGGGACGAGCGTGCCGTCGGCGCGATAGGCCCGATCGGCGAACGCCTCGCGGACCGCGCGGAGCCCGCGCTCCTCCGCGATCCGCAGCACGGCCGAGCCGGGCAGCCCCACGAGCGCCAGGTCGTCTCCGGCGAGCGCGACGCCCTCCACGACAGCGGCGGCCTGCGCCTCGTCGTGCACGATGCGGTTGTACAGCGCGCCGTGCGGCTTCACGTACGAGACGCGCACCCCTTCGGCCGCGGCCAGGGCGCGCAGCGCGCCGATCTGATACAGGGTCTCGTTCGCGAGCGTCTCGGCGTCGACGTCGAGGAAGCGCCGGCCGAAGCCCGCCAGGTCGCGGTAGCCGACGTGGGCGCCCACGGCCACACCGTTCCGCGCGGCGAGGCGGACCGTCCGCCGGGCGGTCGGGGCGTCGCCGGCGTGGAACCCGCAGGCGACGTTCGCGCTGCTGACGAGCTCGAGCATCGCCGCGTCGTCGCCCATCCGCCAGGACGAGAACGACTCCCCCAGATCGCTGTTCAGATCGAGCGTCATGGGGTCCGCCGCCGGGAAGTCCGCTGTCACGAGACGAGCCTAAGCCCGGCCTCGGCTCCCGCGGCCTTCTGCGGGCCCCTGCCGGCGGACGGCGCCAGGGTC
This sequence comes from Microbacterium sp. 22242, assembly GCF_052045495.1. Taxonomy (NCBI): domain Bacteria; kingdom Bacillati; phylum Actinomycetota; class Actinomycetes; order Micrococcales; family Microbacteriaceae; genus Microbacterium; species Microbacterium sp. 22242. The sequence goes on from NZ_JBQEOZ010000013.1 coordinate 94,174, forward strand.
CGAGGTGCCTCCGCATGCCGTCGTCAACCCCCTCGCCTCCCCGGTCGGCTTGACGGATCCTTCCCGAGACCGAGGAGGCAGGACGATGAGCAACCCGAACGACACCGACCCGCAGCAGGACGCCGACGGCATGCCCGCGGACGAGCAGCTGGCGGAGCCGAGCACGGAGAAGGAGCCAGGGCAGGAGCCGAAGGCCGAGAAGCCGGACGATCCGGAGCCCAGCCACGAGGCGGTCGGGATCGGCGTGATCCCCGGTGCGCCGATCGAGCCGGCGACCGATGACGCCGATGCCGGCACCGCGACGGACGACACCTGAGCGGATCCCGGCCGGACCGGGACACGAACTCGCGCGACGCTGCTCAGTCCTGCGGATCCGTGGGATCCGGCAGCGATCGCTGCAGGAAGACCACGTCGAGGGAGCGGCCGAACTTGACGCCGACGTTCGTGAGCCTGCCGGCGTCCACGAACCCGTAACGACGGTGCAGCCCGATCGAGGCCGCCGCCGACGACGGCTCGATGACCGCGATGAGCTCGCGCAGCCCCGCTTCCGCGGAGGCGTCCAGCAGCGCCTCGAGCAGCGCCTTTCCCAGCCCTCGCCCCGCCGCGTCCGGGTGCAGATAGATCGTGTTCTCGGCGCTGAACCGGTACGCGGACTTCGCCCGCCAGTGCTGCGCGTAGGCGAAACCCAGCACGACGCCGTCCTCGGCCTCCGCCACCAGGAACGGCAGGCCGGTCGATCGGAGCAGCTCGTGCTTGTGCTCCCAGGCCGCCAGGTCCGTCTCCTCCTCGTCGAACGTGACGGTGCTGGTGCGCACGTAGTGGTTGTAGATGTCGCGGATCGCCGCCAGGTCCGCGGTCTGCGCAGGGCGGATCCGGAAGGCGGGACGGTTCTCGGTCATGCGATCCTCCAGTCGACGGCAGCGGCGCCCTGCTCCTCGAGCAGCGCGTTGGCGCGGGAGAACGGGCGCGAGCCGAAGAACCCGCGGCTCGCGGACAGCGGGGACGGGTGCGCCGAGGCGATCACCGGCGTGCTTCCGAGCAGCGGGCGCAAGCTCTCCGCGTCCCGCCCCCAGAGGACGGCGACGAGAGGCGCCTCGCGGGCGACGAGGGTGCGGATGGCGAGCTCGGTGACCTTCTCCCACCCCCAGCCGCGGTGCGAGGCCGGTGTGCCGGGGCGCACCGTGAGCACCCGGTTCAGCAGCATCACGCCCTGGTCGCTCCAGCTCGACAGGTCGCCGTGCGCGGCCGGCGGGATGCCGAGGTCGGTCTCCAGCTCGCGGTAGATGTTGCCGAGGCTGCGCGGCAGCGGGCGCACTGTGCGCTCCACGGCGAAGGACAGCCCGATCGGGTGCCCCGGCGTCGGATAGGGATCCTGCCCGACGATCAGCACCTTGACGTCGGCCAGAGGCCGGGCGAAGGCCCGCAGCACGTTCGCTCCCGCGGGGAGGTACCCGCGGCCGGCGGCGGTCTCCGCGCGGAGCCGGTCGCCGAGTTCGGCGATGAGGGGCGCCACGGGCGCCAGCGCCGACGCCCAGCTCTCGTCGATCCGCCCGTCCGCCGCGAGCTCGGCCAGCGACTTCGGCATCAGAGCGCCGCCGCCACGAACGGCGCGAAGGCCACGCGGTCCGGGCCGCCGCCGATCAGGTGCACCCCCACCGTCAGTCCTCCCCGCGCGGACGCAGCGGGCCGCGGGCCAGCAGGTGCGCGGCCGCCTGCGCCACGGGACGGATCACCACGAGATCGAGATTGACGTGCGCGGGCGCGTTCAGCGCATAGGCGATCAGATCGGCCACGTCCTCGGCGGCCAGCGGCGCCTGCACTCCCGCGTACACGGCCTCCGCGGCGACCGCGTCGCCGCCGAGACGGCGCAGGGTGAACTCCTCGGTGTGCACGAGGCCCGGCGCGATCTCGGTGACCCGGATCGGCTCGCCGTTCAGCTCCTGGCGCAGGACCTGCGGGATCATCGACTCCGCGGCCTTCGCCGCGTTGTAGCCGGATCCCCCGGGGTACGACTGCCGCGCCGCCGTCGAGGTGAGGAAGAGCAGATCGGCGTGGCCGCCGTCCGCCGCCGCGGCACGCAGCTGCGGCAGCAGGGCCGCGGTGAGCTGCTGCACCGCGAGCACGTTCGCCTCGAACATCCACCGCCACTTCGCCGCGGACCCGTCCTCGACCCGCTCCGTGCCGCGCGCTCCGCCGGCGACATGGACGACGGCGTGCAGCGGGCCGGTTCCCGCGAGGTGCTCCGCGAGCCCGGCGATCTGCTCGGCGTCCGTCAGATCCGCCGCGTACGCCGTGCACCCGGTCTCGGCGGCGAGCGCCTGCAGCCGTTCCTCGCGCCGCGCGACGCCGACCACGTCCCAGCCGCTCGCGCGCAGCGCCCGGACGGTCGCCGCACCGATGCCGGTGCTCGCGCCGGTCACGACCGCGCGCCTCACGGATGGGATGCCGCTCCCGGCCGGTTGTTCGCTGGTGCTCGCCATGCCGACAACGCTACGGGATCCGCTGCGCCGCTTCGACGGGAGCCACGCCGCCCGCGGACGACCGGCCGGCCCGGCCCGCGGTCTCGCGGAGTGCGCCGTATCCTGAGGCGATGAGCGCTCTCGAGCGGAATCCGCACGTCGCCGTCCCCGACCCGGGCTCGCGCTGATCGGATCCCGGCCGATGACCTTCCTCCCGCACCGGCGACCGCGCAGATCATGACGCACGACCGCTCCGCGACCCCGACGGCCTCTCGGCGTCCATCCGGCCCCGTCCGCGCGCTCGGGATCCTCGGCGCCGGGCGCCTCGGCTCCGTGCTCGCGGAGCTCGCCGCGTCCGCGGGCTACACCGTCCGCGTCGCAGCCTCGGGGGATCCCGCCCGCATCGCCCGGCCGATGGCCGCGATCGGCGCGACGGCGGCACCCGCCGAAACGGTGATCGCGGAGTCTGACGCGGTGGTGCTGGCGATCCCGCTCGGCCGCTTCACCGACCTGCCCGTCGCGGCGCTGCGCGGACGACTCGTGATCGACGCGATGAACCACTGGTGGGAGGCGGACGGGCTGCGGCCCGACTTCGAGGATCGGCGCACGTCGACGAGCGAGATCGTGCAGCGCCACCTCGTCGGCGCCAGGGTGGTGAAGGCCCTCGGCCACATGGGGTATCAGGATCTGCGCGACGATGCGCGCCCGCCCGGTTCCCCCGGCCGCGCGGCGATCGCGATCGCCGGCGACCAGCCGGCCGATCTCGCCGCCGTGGCGCGGCTGGTCGACGATCTCGGCTTCGATCCGGTGATCGCCGGCGCGCTCGCGGCGGGCGTCATGCTGGAGCCGGGCGCCGAGGCGTTCGGGGCGGACGTGGGCGCCGCGGAACTGCGTGCGATGCTGGACCGCTTCCCGACGTCTCAGCACGGCATCGTCGTGGCGCGGGCGCGGGGCGGCGCGCTCGGCTTCCCCCGCACGTCGTCGGAGGGTTGACCGGCAGGCTCCGCTGATCGCAGCGGGAGCGTCATCCGGGCAGGACGCCGGGACGTCCCCGGCTGTTACGTCACATTTCCGGATCCTTGTTGACAGCCCCCGCCTGTTCGTACTCTCGATGCAACGCCGAACCCTCGGCCCACTCGACCCTGCGACGCGGTTCGGTGTCGCGCACCCCAAGGAGACACTCATGACCGCTGCAGAGAACTGGCGCTTCGAGACCAAGCAGATCCACTCGGGCGCCGCACCGGACCCGGTGACCAAGGCCCGCGCCACGCCGATCTACCAGACCACGTCCTATGTGTTCGACAACGCCGACCACGCCGCGAACCTGTTCGCGCTGGCCGAGTTCGGCAACATCTACACCCGCATCCAGAACCCCACGCAGGACGTGCTCGAGCAGCGCCTCGCGGCCCTCGAAGGCGGCACCGGAGCGCTCGTGCTGTCCAGCGGCCAGGCGGCCTCGACCTTCGCGATCCTGAACATCGCCCAGGCCGGCGACCACTTCGTGTCGTCGTCGTCGATCTACGGCGGCACCTACAACCTCTTCAAGTACACCCTCGCCAAGCTCGGCATCGAGGTCACCTTCGTCGAGAACCAGGACGACATCGAGGAGTGGCGCCGTGCGGTCCGCCCGAACACGAAGCTGTTCTTCGCGGAGACCATCGGCAACCCGCAGATCAACGTCCTCGACATCGCAGGCGTCGCCGACGTCGCGCACGAGGCCGGCGTCCCCCTGATCGTCGACAACACGATCGCCACGCCCTACCTGATCCGCCCGTTCGAGCACGGTGCCGACATCGTCGTGCACTCGGTCACGAAGTTCCTCGGCGGCCACGGCACCACGATCGGCGGCGCGATCATCGACGGCGGCACCTTCGCCTGGTCGCAGAACGTGGAGAAGTTCCCCGGCCTGACCGAGCCGGACCCCTCCTACCACGGCGCCAGCTACACGACCGCGGTCGGCGACGGCCTCGCCTACATCATCAAGGCGCGCGTGCAGCTGCTCCGCGACCTGGGATCCGCGATCGCCCCGCAGAGCGCCTGGAACCTGATCCAGGGCATCGAGACGCTGTCCCTGCGCATCGAGCGCCACGTGCAGAACGCGCAGGAGATCGCCGAGTGGCTGGACGGGCGCGATGACGTCGCCACCGTGAACTACTCCGGCCTGCCCACCTCGCCCTGGTACAGCGCTGCGAACACGTACGCCCCCAAGGGCGTCGGCGCGGTGCTCTCCTTCGAGCTGAAGGGCGGCGTCGAGGCCGGCCGCGAGTTCGTGAACCGCCTCGAGCTGTTCAGCCACCTCGCCAACATCGGCGATGTGCGCTCGCTCGTGATCCACCCCGCCTCGACCACGCACGCCCAGCTCACGCCCGAGCAGCAGCTCACCGCCGGCGTGACCCCGGGCCTCGTGCGCCTGTCGGTCGGTCTCGAGAACATCGACGACCTCAAGGCGGACCTGGACCAGGCCCTCGCCGCCGCGCGCAAGGTCAGCGAGGCCGCCCGAGCCTGACGCTTCCGCGCCTCGACGTCGCCNGGGCGGCGACGTCTGTTCCGGCCGGCCGAGGCCCGGCCGAGGTCGGTCCGGCCGGCGGCGGTCCGGCGGGCGGCGGTCCGGCCGGCGGCGGCCCGGCCGAGATCGGTCCGCCCGGCGGCGGCGCCCCCTCTGAGGTTCCACGCCCCCTCTGAAACACGTCCCTGCGAGGGGGCATGGATCCTGCGAGGGGGCGCCGTCGATGCCAGCGCGAGGGTGATGCCAGGCGGGGCGATGCCAGGCGGAGGTTGCGGAGCTGGTCGGTCCACACAGATCGACGTCCGCGCGGGCTTCGCACCGGATCCGGCGGCGACGTCCCGTCCTCTCCGCGAGGCTGTCAGGCTGCCCGGATGAAGACGACCATCGGCCTCACCCAGGCCCGTGATCTGCTGCAGACGCGTGAGGAGCTTCTGGACGCCGGACACACCGCGCGCGAGATCTGCTCGCTGGTCGCCGCCGGCCGATTGATCCGGGTGCGGCGCGACCGCTACGTCGAGACGGCCGCGCACGATGACCTCTGGAGCGAGGGGCGTCATCTCATCGCTGTGATGGCGGCCCACCTCAACGCGGATCCTCCGGGTCCCGTCTTCTGGGGTCCATCCGCAGCCGTCCTCCTCGGCCTCCCGCTGTACCGGCTCGTGCTCGATGCGGTGCACACGGTCATCCTCGGAGCGCGTCACGGGCGCACCCGGGCAGGCGTCGCCCTGCATGGCGTCGGGATCGACGACGCGGACATCGTCGAGGTCGATGGCATCCGCTGCACCTCCCTCGAACGCACTGTGCTCGACCTCGCCTGCACGACACCGCCCGGAGCAGCGCTGTCCGCTGCAGACGCTGCGCTGAGACGTGTCGCCGTCGAGGGGCATCGCCAGGATCCCGAGCGCGCGGAGGACTGGCATCGACGGATGTCCCTGCGCGCCGCCGCCGTCCGATGTCGCGGCGTCCGCCGGGCGCGCTGGATCCTCGACTTCGCGGATGGCCGCGCTCAGCTGCCGGGCGAGAGCGTCAGCCGGCTGCAGCTGCACCGCATCGGGTTCACGGGCGTGGAGCTCCAGCCGCACGTGATCGGATCCGACGGTGACGAGTACTGGATCGACTTCGGATTCCCGCGCAACCGGGTGTTCGGGGAGTTCGACGGTCAGGGCAAATACCTCGATCCGGAACTCCGTGGCGCGCGCACCGCCGAAGACGCGGTGCTTGCGGAGAAGCGCCGGGAGGACGACATCCGGGGCGTCACCGGTTGGCGGTTCGCCCGCTGGGAGGACCGCCACGTTCGCACTGCCGACGCACTTTCGGCGCGGCTGCAGGCCTTCGGCGTCCGCCCGCCCGCCTGACACGAGGGCTCGGCCCCCTCTGATCGCTCCTCTTCCTTTCCTGTCCTCCACGCCCCCTCAGAGAGTCCACGCCCCCTCAGGGAGTCCACGCCCCCTCCCAGGACCGCACCTGCGAGGGGGCGCC
>NZ_JBQEOZ010000014.1:0-87421 GCF_052045495.1 Microbacterium sp. 22242
CAAGGTCGGCGTCTACTCGTTCGACCACCCCCTCATCGCCGCCCTCCCGCCGCAGGGGGACGGGCATGACTGATGACGCCCCTCCCCATGTTCCGAGCGGCCGCGGCGAGACGAAGGACACCGAGGATACCTACGACGTGCTCATCGTCGGCGGGGGCCCGGCCGGGCTCTCCGCCGCGCTGAATCTCGCCCGCTCGCTCGCCCGTGTGCTCGTCGTCGACGCGGACCGGCCGCGCAACGCCGCGACCCTGATCTCGCACGGCTTCCTCACCCGCGACGGGATCCCCCCGCACGAGCTGCGCCGGATCGCACGCGCCGAGCTCGCCGCGTACCCGAACGTCACGATCCGCACGCGGGAACGGGTGTTCTCGATCGAGTCCGACGGATCCGGCTTCGCCGCCGGGCTCGGCCGCCGCGCGCCCGAGACGCGCGTCTCCGCACAGCGGGTCCTGCTGGCGACGGGCCTGCGCGAGACGCTCCCGGACGTGCCGAACCTGCGCGGCTTCTACGGCGTGAGCCTGTTCAGCTGCGCGGCCTGCGACGCCTGGGAGCTGCAGGACCGTCCGCTCGCGCTCATCGGCGAGACGCCGGACCTGGCCGCACGCGCCCGGCTCATCGCCCGCTGGACACGCGAGCTCACGGTCTTCACGCACGGCGCCGACACGATCGACGCGGCGGAGGAGGCCGAGCTCGCCTCGGCCGGGATCGCGGTCGAGCGCAGTACGATCGCCGAGCTGCACGGCGAACGCGGAGCCCTCACCGGCATCCGCCTCGCCGACGGATCCCTGCACGTCGTCGAGGGCGGCTTCGTGCGCCCGGTGTGGGAGACCGATCTCTCCTACCTCGGCGGCCTCGCCCCCGATCTCGACGCGCACGGGCACCTCGCCGCAGACCGCGCCGGCCGCACCAGCGTCCCCGGGCTCTACGCCGCCGGAGACGTCGCCTCCCCCGGCCCGCAGCAACTCATCGTCGCCGCGGGCGCCGNGCCGCCGTGATGATCCACGACTCGATCGGCGTCGCGACGGCCCACTGAGCCGGACGCGGGTTCCTCTCCGTCCTGCCGCACGGCCGTCGTCCTGCAGAGTGCAGGGGTGACGGATACCGCTCAGAACCGCCCCGCGACCACGTGCACCGCGTCCAGCAGACCGGCCAGCGGCGCGGGCAGTCTCTCCGGCGGCAGCGCGGCGATCACGTCGGCGGCGAAATGCGCCTTGCGCCCGCTCGCGGTGCCGGCGAAGCGGTGCAGCTGCGCCTCGACCGAGCGCAGCCGCTGGGCGGGCTGCCCCTGGAAGGTGCGGAACAGCGCCAGCTCCCCGCGGGCGCGCAGGGTCTCGAGCACCAGGTCGGCGCCGGCGGCGCGGATCACCTCGTCCTCGAGGTCCTGATCGCAGCCGAAGAACCCGCTCCGCGTGACCGCGGCGGGATCCGTCTCCCCGTCCGGGAGCAGACCGCCCGCGGTGAGCGCGCCGAGCACATAACGCAACTCGGCGGCGTCGTACAGTCCGAGCACGGGCACCGCCTGATCCCGCCGGACCAGCCAGGAGCGCAGGTTCGTGATCCCGCCGAGCGAGACGACGCCCGCATGCAGCTCGTCCCCGCGGACGCGCGCGGCGGCGAGGAGGGCGAGCCGGTCGCTCTCCCCCTCGACGAGCACGACGGGCCGATCCATCCTCCGACGGTACCGGCCCGGCGCTGCACCGGGCGCGCCGCGCCCACACCGGCCAGGCGGCAGGCACGCAGGCCGCCGCACCCGGGCGGCGGAGTCGTCGAACGTGCCGAACTCAGTCGAATCGGGCCGAGGCGACGCCGTTCCACGCCGGGCACGCGGAATCGACTGAGTTCGGCACACGGGACGGCGGCCTCCGCCCCGCGGACCGGTCGCCCACGACCCCGGATCCGGCGCGCCGCTACCTCTCGTTCACCGCCACGCACGAGACTTCCTGCATGAGCAACGGCGATCATCCCGAGCCCCCGGCGACAGCGAACAGCGGCGCCGTCGCGATCGTGGGCCTGGAGCTGCGCGGCGACGAGCCCGCGCCGAAGAAGCAGATCTACTCCTGGGCGCTGTGGGACTGGGCGACGCAGCCGTTCCACTCGGTGATCCTGACGTTCATCTTCACCGCGCTGTACCTCACGACCGACGCCTTCCTCCCGGCCGACATCGCGAAGCTGGGCCCGAAGGATCCGGCGTACGTCGCCGCGATCGCCGAGCTCACCAGCGGCCTGGGCCTCGGGGCGACCATCGCCGGCATCGGGATCCTGCTGCTCGCTCCCGTGCTCGGCCAGCGCGCCGACGCCGCGGGCAAGCAGAAGCTGTGGCTCGGCATCGGCACGGGCGCGCTGATCCTGTGCATGCTCGGGCTGTGGTTCGTGACGCCGACTCCGACCCTGTTCTGGCTGGGCGTCGCGCTGGTCTCCGCCGGCACCGTTTTCAGCGAGATCGCCTCGGTCAACTCCAACGCGATGCTCATCTCGCTCGCCAATCCGAAGACGGTGGGGCGGATCTCCGGCCTCGGCTGGGGTTTCGGCTATCTCGGCGGCATCGTCGCGCTCGTGTTGGTGATCGTGTTCAACAAGGCGAACTGGTTCGGGCTCTCCGCCGAGGGCGGGCTGCCGTTCCGTCTCATCGCGGTGGGCTGCGCGGTGTGGGCGATCGTGTTCTCGATCCCGATCTTCCTGAACGTGCCGGAGCCGTCGCTCGGCCGGCCGGACCGCAAGGTCGGGTTCTTCACTTCGTACGTGCTGCTCGTGAAGGACGTCATCGGTCTGTACCGCGACGAGCGCACCCGCACCACGTTCTGGTTCCTCGTCGCGAGCGCGGTGTTCCGCGACGGGCTCGCGGGCGTGTTCGCGTTCGGTGCGGTGATCGGCAAGACGGTGTTCGGCTTCGAGTTCGGCGACATCGTGATCTTCGGTGTCGCGGCCAACGTGATCGCCGGCGTCTCGACGATCCTCGCCGGACGGCTCGACGACCGCTGGGGTCCGAAGCGGCTGATCCTCATCTCGCTCACCTGCATGACCGTCGCCGGGATCGCGGTGTTCGCGTTCGCCGACGGCGGCAAGACCGTGTTCTGGGTGGGCGGGCTGATCCTCTGCGCCTTCGTCGGCCCCGCGCAGTCGGCCGCCCGGTCGTTCCTCGCCCGTGTCACGCCGGCCGGACGCGAGGGCGAGGTCTTCGGGCTCTACGCCACGACGGGGCGGGCGGCGAGCTGGATCGCCCCGGGGGCGTGGACGCTGCTCATCGCCCTCACGGGTGCGACGAAGTTCGGGATCATCGGGATCGTGGTGGTGCTGCTCGCGGGACTGCTGCTGCTCCTGCCGGTGAAGGAGCGCTCGGCCGCGGTCTGACCCGGAGCGGTTCGCCGCTCAGCGCCAGTTGTCGGCGACCTTGGCGAGCAGCCTCGCGAACTCGGCCTGCTCCTCGGGCGTCAGCGCGGCGAGCGCCGTGCGCATGGCCTCGCGTCGCTCCCCGCGGAAGCCGCGGATCATGCGCCTGCCCTCGTCGGTGAGCACGATGCGGGTGCGCCGGGCGTCGTCGGGATCCGCTTCGCGCAGCAGCCAGCCGCGCTCGACGCCCTGCTGCACCAGCCGCGACGCGCGCGGCTGGTCCACCCCGATCGCCTCCCCGAGAGCGCTCACGCTGAGCGCGCCTCCCGCCAGCGCCTCGAGCATCCGCAGCCGTGCCGGTGCCTCGCCGCGCCCGCGCGGGCCGTCGCCCCAGGGCGCGCCTTGCGGCCGGCGGCCGCGGGGATGCCCGTGCCCGTCCCCGTGCAGGCCGCTGCCACCCCCGTGCCACGGCTGGTCGTCATGAGCGTGGTCGTGCGGATGCTCGCGCCCGGGGTGGGCGTGCGGGCCGCGCGAGCGCAGACGGGCGAGGGCCGCGACGATCGCATCGACGGGATCCGGAGTCTCGGGCTCGTGGGGCACCTCTCGATTTTACATGCGTCTTGACATGGATCCAGATTGCATGTCACACTGCATGTACATGCACAATGACAAACAAAGGACCTCACCCATGACCACCTCAGAGAACACACCGGAGAAGGCCTCCGCGGAGAACACCTCCGTCGAGGACGCCGCCACCTCCGGGGGCCGCCCGTTCGGCTTCTGGATCACCGCGATCGACCGGCTCATGGCCGCCGAATTCGCCACCGCCTTCGAGGACGAGGGGATCACCCGTCGCGACTGGCGGATCCTCAACCTCATCGACGGCACGACCCCCTCGGACCGCCCGCTGCCGCACGCGAAGCTGGGCCGGCTCGTCGAGCTGGGCTGGATCGAGCGCGACGGCGAGGGCTGGACGCTCACCGCCGAGGGCGCCGCCGCGAAGGCCCGTCTGTCGGCCGCCGTCGACGAGATCCGCGCGCAGATCACTGCGATCCTCGGCGATGCGCAGTTCACCGCCCTGACCGCGTCGCTCGAAGAGCTCGCACGCGGCCTCGGCTGGACCGAGGGCGCGCGCCTCCCCCGCCGCCACCGTGACGACCGCCGTCCGGAGCGCGGCGACCACCGCCGGTTCGGGCACGACGTGCACCACGGCCGGTTCGGGCACGACGTGCACCACGGCTCCGGACATGACGGCTCCGGACATGACGGCTTCGGCCCGGCGCACCACGACCACGGCCCGCACGTGCACCACGACGCGCACCGCGGTCACCGCGGTTTCGGCCACCACGGCTCCGGACACGACGGCGGCCACGACGGCTTCGGCCCGGCGCACCACGACCACGATGCGCACCACCCGGGCTTCGCGCACGAAGGCCTGCGGCACGAGGGCCGGCATCGCCGCCGGGAGCACGGCGAAAGCCCCGACGGCCTGCGCCCGGAGCACCGCGGCGGACGCCACCACGGCGGCCGGGGACACCGCGGCCACGCGCCGCACTTCCACATCCACCTGCACGACGGCCGGTTCCGCGACTGATCGTGCCGGCCTCCGATCGGGCCCCTGGACCGCGTTGCGGCAGGGACCCGATCCGCGTCCGGACGTCTCCGCGGAATAGACCTCGGGGCGCGCCGGTTCCGAAGATCATGACGCTCCTCGCAGACCCCGGGCCGACGACGGCCGACGCCGTCCGGTCCGGCGCGAGCCGCGATGCACGCGGCGCCGTCGACGCGCTGCTCGAGGCGGTGGACGTGCGACTGCGCCGGCAGGTGCGGATCACGCCCGAGCGCGACGAGATCATCGCGCTCGACCGCGACGCCCTCTCGCTCGTCTACGTCATCGAGGGCACCGTGCACACGCGCTGCGGAGACGATCCGGTGTCGCTCGCGCAGGGCGACGCGATCCTCACCCCGGGGCGCCGCACGATGTCGCTGCGGACGGATCCCGGAACGCGGATCCTGGTCTCCACGCTCACCCTCGCGGCGAGCGCCCAGCACGTGGCCGACGCCCTTCCGGACGTGGCCATGGTGCGCGACTTCGCCCACCACGAGCCGGCCGCGGCGATGCTGGCCGCGCAGATCGGCATCGACCTCACTGAGGCGACTCGGCCCGACCCGGATCTCACATGCGAGCGCGACGGCGACACGGTGGTCTGCCGGATGATGGCGAACACCGTGCTGGTGTCGATGATCCGCGCCTGGGCCGCGCACGGCTGCGCGCNCACCACCGACCCTTTCCTGGACCGGGTGATCGCGGCGATCCACGCCGCCCCCGGCGAAGACTGGAGCGTCGAGGGCCTCGCCAGCGTCGGCGCGATGTCCCGCACGGTCTTCGCCGAGCGCTTCCGCGCCGCGTTCGGCACCTCCCCCGCGAGCTACGTGACCGAGGTCAGGATCCGCGCGGCGCAGGATCGGCTCGCGCTCGGCTGCCTGGTCAGTGAGATCTCGCGCGATCTCGGCTACTCCTCCGACGAGGGGTTCAGCCGCGCGTTCCGCCGCCGCACCGGCCAGACGCCCACCGCCTGGCGCCTCTCCCGCACCGCCTGAACGTCCTCGTCGGTCTCGAGCACCCGCGACGGGTCGTCCAGCGACCGGCGCCCAGGGACCGGATCGGTCAGCGGATCCGGCTCGAAAGTCCGAACAGCACGGCGCCGACCACCAGCACCACGGCCCCGATCGTGTAGACCATGCCGATTCCGATCCCGTCCACGAGCGCCCCGCCGACGGCCGCGGCTGTCATGATCGCGCCCTGGAACCCGACGACGACCAGGCTGCCGCCGGCCTCGAGCCGGTCGGGCGTGCGGTGGCCGATCCAGGTGTTCACGATCAGCAGCCAGGAGGCGAAGAAGAAGCCCCAGGCGAACGCGACCGCCCCGACGAGCCAGAGCGATCCCGCCGCCGCGATCATCAGCAGCATGGTCGCGGCGATCGCGAGCGGCGCGATCACCGCGAGGGTGCGGTAGCGGCGGTCGACGATGACGCCGATCAGGATGTTGCCGAAGAACCCGCCCGCGCCGAACAGGGCGAGCAGCAGGATGATCGTGCTCTCGGTGATCGCGGTGCCGCCGTCGTGCACCCGCTCGAGGGCCACGCGGATGTACGTGTAGGCGAGGAAGTGGCCGAGGACCACGAGCACGTGTCCAGCGAGGCCCAGGCCGATCCCGGGACGGCGGATGGTCCGGATCAGGGTGGTCAGGCTGGCCGCGCCCTCGGCGGGGACGCTCGGGAGCAGGATCCGCAGGACGACGGCGAGCACGGCGCTGGCCGCGGCGGCGATCGCGAACACGCCGCGCCAGTCGACGACCTGGCTGAGCAGCACGCCCAGCGGCACTCCGGCGACCGTGGCGAGGGAGACGCCCGCGGAGGTGAACATCATCGCGCGCCCGAGCCGCTCGGGGCCGGCGATCCCGGCGGCGACCGTGACGGACATCGACCAGAAGCCGCTCAGAGCCGCCCCCAGCAGCACGCGGGCCACGAGCAGCAGCGGCAGGCTCGGCGCGACCGCGACGACCAGGTTCGAGACGGCGGCGCCGACCGCCATCCACACCAGCAGCGAACGGCGGTCCAGCCGCGGGAGCATCAGGCCGATGGTGGGCGCGACGATGAGGCCCGCGAGCGCGGTGACGGTGATCATCTGCCCGGCCTGGCCGGCGGTGACGCCGATCTCGGACGCGATGTCGGTGAGCAGGCCGCCGGGCAGGAACTCGGCGGTGACGAGCAGGAACGCCGTCGCCATCATGGCGACGAGGGCGCCGTAGCGCAGGCGCTGCGGCGCGCGTTCGATGGCGAGGGGCACGGGGGCGGTCGTGGTCATGGCTCCAGCCTTTCGCAGCGACGCGGTCGTCGCCTGACCATCCGTCCGGCGGATCCGACGGATCGTCCGGATCGCGGCGCGGCCCACCGGGTCAGAACAGCGACACGGCTCCGGCGAGCTCCGACGCCGCCGCGAACGGCCAGGCGCCGTTCGCGATGAGCACGATGATCAGCACCACGGCGCCGGCGAGCAGGGCGGCGAGGATCAGGATGATCGCGACGATGAGGCCGAGATATCCCCCGCCTCCCGCTTCCGGGGCGAGCGAGGCGGACGGCGGACCGGGACGCTCCGGGGGGAGCGCTGAAAGCGGCGGCAGTCCGGTGGCGTGCCCGGACCCGGCCGCTCCCGCAGAGGGTCCGTTCGCCTCGGCGGCGGTCGGGGTCGATGCGACCGGCTCGGGCCGCGAGCCCGGCTCGGCCGTCCGGATGCCCTCGGCCCGCTCCGCCGAGTCGGACGGCTCGGGCGAGTCGGCCGGCTCGGACGAGTCGGCCGGCTCCGGCACGTCGGCCGGCGGCTCTCCGTACAGGGACGGATCGGGCTCGGCGAGGATCGCCGCCAGATCCGGGGTCTCCTCGGCGGGCGCCGCCTCCGCGGGCGTCGCGAGCAGCTCGGCCAGGTGCGCGCTCTCCTCTGCCGGTGCGATCTCGGGATCGGCGAGGATCGCCGCGAGCCCCTCGCTCTCGACCGGTGCGGGCGCGAGCTCGGTGTCGCCGGCCGGCGGCGTGGCGAGCGGCACGGATGCGGACTCCGCCGGCGCCGCGGTCGGCTCGGCGTCCGCTCCGGGCTCTTCGGCGACCGGCGCCGTGACCGGTGACTGCTCCGGAGCGGACTGCTCGTCCCGGTTCGGATCCGTCTCGTCCGCGCTCATGTCAGCCTCCGGTTGATCCCACATCGGTCACGCCGACGTCCGTGCGATGGAAGTTCTGGAAGGAGCGCGAGGCGGTCGGGCCGCGCTGCCCCTGGTAGCGATTGCCGTAGGGGCCGGATCCGTACGGGTTCTCGGCCGGCGACGACAGCTGGAAGAAGCAGAGCTGGCCGATCTTCATGCCCGGCCAGAGCTTGATCGGCAGCGTCGCCACGTTCGCGAGCTCGAGCGTCACATGCCCGGTGAATCCGGGGTCGATGAAGCCGGCGGTGGAATGCGTGATCAGTCCGAGGCGTCCGAGCGACGACTTCCCCTCGAGTCGCGCGGCGACGTCGTCGCTGAGCGACACCTGCTCGAACGTCGCGCCCAGCGCGAACTCCCCCGGGTGCAGGATGAACGGCTCGTCCGGTGCGACCTCGATCATGCGCGTCAGCTCCGGCTGGTCGACGGACGGATCGATGAAGGGGTACTTGTGGTTGTCGAACAGCCGGAAGTACCTGTCCAGCCGCACGTCGATGCTCGACGGCTGGATCATCGACGTCTCGAGCGGATCCAGTCCGATCCGCCCCGTCTCGAGCCCGGCCCTGATATCCCGATCACTGAGCAGCACGGGTTCAGCCTAGTTGCCCGGCCGCTGCCGGCGCGGCCCCGTCCGGCCGTTGCGGGCCCGGACCGCACGCGCGGGGGATCAGGCGTCCCGCGAGCGCAGCACCATCCAGGACCCGAGCAGCCCGGCAGCCACCCACGCCGCGAGCGTGAGGAACGCGACGCCGACGGAGAGCGGCTCGGTGTCGCTGGGCAGGATCGCGTTCTGCGCGGCGGACAGCGGCAGGTAGTTCGCCGCGTCGAGCACCCACTTCCACGACTCGCCCGCGAAAGCGAAGAACGTCGACATGATCGGCAGCACGAACAGCAGACCGACCGTCGCGGCGATCGCGCCGGCGCCCGAGCGCAGCAGGAAGCCGAACGAGACGCCGATCAGCGCGCACACCGACATCGTCACAGCGGCCGACAGCAGCGGCAGGATCACCTTGTCCGGCGAACCCCATTCCAGGGCCTGGCCGTGCGCGCCGAGGATCCCGGAGACGAGCACGGCGGAGATCACGAACATGATCAGCGACGTCAGGAAGAGGAACACCGCGAGCACCACGGCCTTGGCGACCAGTACCCGCCCGCGCCGCGGATCCGCAGTGAGCGTGGAGCGGATCATGCCCGTGGAGTACTCCCCGGTGACCGCGATTGCGCCGAGGATCCCGGCCAGCAGCGCCGTGAACTGGATCGGCGAGACGACGGCCATGATGCCGTTGAGGCCGCGCGGCGCCCCGCCCGACGTGGTGAGGGCGAACGCGATGAGCACGCCGATGCCGATCGTCAGCGCCGCGGTGATCGCGATCGACCACCACGTGGAGCGCAGCGTGGTGAGCTTGATCCACTCGCTGCGGAGCGTCCGCGGCAGAGTGAGACGGTAGCCGCCCGCGCGGACGGGGGCGGTGGGGGCGACGGCGCTCATGCGACCACCTCCGGGATCGGGGCGCCGGCTTCCGGCAGGGCATGGCTGCGGTATTCGACGGCCTCGCCGGTGAGGGCGAGGTAGGCGTCCTCCAGCGAACCGCTGGTGGGGGTGAGCTCGTGCAGCGCGATGTCGCGCTCGGCCGCGAGGTCGCCGATCCACCACGCCTCGGGACCGGTGACCTCGATCGTGTCGTCCGACGTGCCGGTGACCACGGCGCCGGCGGCGGTGAGCAGCTCGCCCAGCTCGACGGCGCGTGGGCTGCGCACCCGCACCTGGGCGGTCGTCCACTGCTCGACGAGCTGCGACAGCGGGGCGTCGGCGAGCACCTTGCCGCGGCCGAGCACGATGATGTGGTCGGCGGTCTGCGCCATCTCGCTCATCAGGTGGCTGGACAGCAGGACCGTGCGACCCTCCGACGCCGCATGCCGCACGAAGTTGCGCACCCACAGCACGCCCTCGGGGTCGAGGCCGTTGACCGGCTCGTCGAGGATGAGGGTGTGCGGATCGCCCAGCAGCGCCGCGGCGATGCCGAGGCGCTGCCCCATGCCGAGGGAGAAGCCGCCTGCGCGCTTGCGCGACACGGATCCGATCCCGGCGATCTCGATCACCTCGTCGACGCGTTTCGAGGGCAGGCCGTGCGTGGCGGCGAGCGCGCGCAGGTGATTTCGGGCGGAGCGGCCCGTGTGCACGGCCTTGGCATCCAGCAGCACGCCGACCTCGGTGAGGGGCGCGTGCAGACGGCGGTACTCCTGCCCGTTCACGGTGACGCGGCCTGAGGTCGGCCGGTCCAGGCCCACGATCATGCGCATCGTGGTCGACTTGCCGGCGCCGTTCGGGCCGAGGAAGCCGGTGACCGTCCCCGGCTTGACGGTGAACGACACGTTGTCGACCGCGGTCTTGGGTCCGTATCTCTTGCTGAGGCCCTCTGCAGTGATCATGCTTCGACGCTATGCGGCAGCTGTGCCCGCAAGCATCCCTCTGGAGGATGACTCCGGGGATCCGCGGGGATGATTCCGGAAACCCGGAACACATGTCCCTGCTCCTCTTTCGCCACCCTGGACGCCGCCGAGATCGGACTCGGGACTGCGACGCCACGCGCGTTTGTTATGCTGGCCAGGCGCCGCAAGGCGTGCGGGGCTGTAGTTCAATGGCAGAACTTCTGCTTCCCAAGCAGACAGCGCGGGTTCGATTCCCGTCAGCCCCTCCACATAACCGATGCGCGGACGGCCGGTCCGTCGCCGCAGCCAGGATCAGGCATCCCCCGCAGGCGCCGGCAAGGGCTTGCCGGGCGCCCGTCGAGAAGAGAGCACCTTCGCAGAGGACCCCTTCCGCGGAGAACCGAGGCTCTCCGCGGAAGGGGCTGCCGAACCGCTATTGGCCAACGGATCGGCGGGACTCCGGAGGGGGTAGCCTCAAGAGTCCCCAGCAACTTACACCGCAGGGCCGTCGATCTCACTGAATCGATCGGAAAGTCGCGAGTTCCATCGGCTCCCGGGCCGGGCTCGACCGCCTCCGAGCGTCACCCGTGTCGTTCATCGGCGCCTATCCCGTGCGGCCGGCGTCGGACCTTCGCACCCGACCCGCCGCCACCCTCCGGGACATATGCCGTCTCCGGAATGTGGTTCTCGGCGGCTTCGGGAGCGGCGCCCAGGCGTGCATCGGCAGCCGCGCGACCCGGGCCCGCCTCCGCGGCCGTCACGACAGACACTCCAGGGATCAGCAGGCGACGTTACTCGATCGTTATACATCCGGATTCAGATCGCAATGACCGTGGATTCCGCACAGTTCCGCGGCTTATGAACCTGAAAGACACCTATGAGCCGGCTGTACATCCGGTCGATATACCGGTAGGAAATGTGCCAAGGGGGGAATGATGCATTGGCCGCGTCGTCGGTACCCCCCGGTTTTCCAACGGAGGGGGTAGCTCATGTTCTTCACGACCCATGACGACACCGGACGGAGGCGTCCGCCAGGAGGACGGCGTCGCCGGTCCGGGCCGATCCTGGCCGGTACGGCCTTCGGCCTCGTCGGAGTCCTGTTCGCCGCGAGCGCCGCTAGCGCCGCGGGTCTGGACACGTATCCGACGGATCCGGCCGAGGCGGAGGCCAGCATCCTCGACATGAGTCTGGGCGGCGCCGATCTCTTCGGGCTCGCTCAATCGCATGCCGGGTCGATTCAGAACCCCGGTCCGAACACGGAGGCCTTCAGCGGCGCCCTCGGCGGCACCGAGATCGTCGACTTCGGTGCGGGGTATCAGATCCCGCTCGATCAGTTCATCTCGTTCGGCCAGCTCGGCGTGCTGCAGAGCCAGTCGACGGCGACCGACGCCAAGAACGCCGAGGGCATCTCCGGCATCGCCGGCGCCGACGGCGGTCTCACCCTGGACGGCACAGACGCCGACTTCGGCGAGGCGCAGATCAACCTGCTCTCGATCCCCGGAGCATCGGCCGCCGCACCCGCGATCGACAAGGCCCAGCTGAGCTTCGGGCTCGGCGGCGCCTGGGTCAAGGCCGTCGACGGCGTGCTGCAGGATCCCGACGGCGGCGTCACCGGCTACGGCCAGTACCGCGCGGGCTCCGCGAAGCTGGTGCTGCACTCCCCCGTCATCGAGCAGGCCGCCGCGGGACTCAGCGACGCTGCAGGGACGCTGGAGAGCTCGGCCACAGACACCATCAACTCGATGCTCAACCTCACCAGCCTCGCATCCCTCGTCCCGGGGACCACGCTGAAGGCCACGGTGACGAGCTCCATCAAGCAGGACGTGCTGGACGCGGTCATGCTCGCGCCGATCACGACCAAGGACGGCTACGCCTCGATCGACCTGGGCGCGGGTACCGTCACGATCGATCTCGCCCGTCTCGGCAGCAACGATCCCAGCCCGAACCACCCCGACGGCGTCATCCCGAACCGCCCGGTGGGCATCAACAACCAGGCGCCGAACACCGAGCTGATCGACAGCGACACCTATCCGTTCATCGCCGGCGACATCCACGAGGCCATCGAGACGGTCATCCAGGTCGCCTCCGACGCCGCCTTGCAGTCGATGCAGAGCGTCGCCGTGCACGTCGACGCCACGGTGCCGATCATCGGATCCGGGAAGTTCGGCGTCAACCTCGCCGGACAGGTCATCGAGCCCTGCACGGGAAGCGCCTGTGCGATCCTCGCACCGGTGATCTCCGCGACCCAGCTCGCCATGTCCCCGATCAACGCGGTCCTCTCGGACGGCGGCAGCCCGATCTTCGCCGCGTTCACCACCCTGAAGACGGACACGGTCACCGCGCCCGTCCGCGCCGCGGTGGAGCCGTTCCTTCAGGCGATCGCCGGGAACCTGTTCTCGATCCAGCTGAACCATCAGAGCCTGACCACCTGCACCGCGACCGACGGCAGCACCAAGACGAGCGGCGCCGAGGTGTCCGCGCTGAGCTTCGGCGTCGGCGGCGGCACCGCGCGCCTGGGCATCGGCAACGCCGGCGCCCGCGTCGACGCGTGCGGCCTGGCGGCAGCGCCCGTCGTGACCCCGTCCTCGCCGACCCCGGCGGGCGGGTGCACCACCATCACCTCGACGGGCTGGGCTCCGAACACCGCCATCACGTTCCAGCTGACCGACGCGAACGGCGCCCCCGTGGGCTCCCCGCTGACCGTCACGTCGGACGCCACCGGCGCCATCCCGGCGGGCACCTGCCTGACGGTTCCTGCGGGCACCGCCCCCGGCGCCTACACGGTCAAGGGCACGGATCCCTCCGGCGCCACAGGATCGGGGCCGGTCACGGTCTACGACCCCTCGCTGACCGCGCAGTCCCCGGTCGCCCCGGGCGACTGCTCCGCGCTGACTTCCGGCGGCTGGATCCCCGGCACGCCGGTGACGTTCCAGCTGACCGACGCGGCGGGCACCGCCGTGGACTCCCCGGTCACGATCACGCCGGACGCCAACGGCACGATCCCGGCCGGCACCTGCCTCACGATCCCGACTGGTACCGCGCCCGGTGACTACACGGTCAAGGGCACGGATCCGAACGGCGCAGAGCGCACCGCTCCGGTCACCGTCGGCACCAGCGCCGCCGTCCCGGCGCTGAGCGCCCAGTCCCCGGTTCCGGCCGGCGGCACCACCACGGTGACCGGCACGAACTGGAAGCCGAACGCTCCGGTCTCGCTGCAGCTGACCGACCCCTCCGGAAACCCGGTGGGAAGCCCCGTGAGCGCGACGACGGATGCGACCGGCGCACTGCCTGCGGGCACCACGGTCCCGGTCCCGGCGAACGCCCCGGCCGGCGCCTACACGGTGAAGGGCACGGATCCCGCTTCGGGTGACACCGCTGCGGCGGACGTCACGGTGTACGCACCGACTCTGAGCGCCTCCTCTCCCACCGAGGCGGGCCAGTGCACGACGCTCACCTCGACCGGCTGGACACCGAACGACACGGTGACGTTCCAGCTGACCGACGCCTCGGGAGCCGCCATCGGCTCGCCCCTCACGGTGACGACGGACGCCACCGGCGCGGTCCCCGCCGGCACCTGCCTGACCGTTCCGGCGGGAACGACTCCCGGCGACGACACGGTGAAGGGCACCGACCCCCAGGGCGCTGACGTCACAAGCCCCCTGACGGTCGTCGCGGCCACGGCCCCGGTGCTGACCGCGTCCTCCCCGGTTCCGGCCGGCGGGACGACCGACGTCACCAGCGGCGGCTGGGCGCCGAACGCGCAGGTCACCCTGCAGGCGTCCGACGCGACCGGCACGCCGATCGGAACCCCGGTCACCGTGACGGCGGGTGCGGACGGGACCATCCCGGCCGGCACGACGCTGAGCATCCCGGCAGGCACCGCCGCGGGTGACTACACGATCACCGGCACCGAGCCGGGCGGCGCCGCTGCCACCGACACGATCACGGTCTACCAGCCGTCGATCCAGGCGACCAGCCCCGTCCCCGCAGGCGGCACCACGACGGTGACGAGCACCGGCTGGCTGCCGAACGCGCAGGTCGCCCTGCAGCTGAAGGATGTCTCCGGGGCCCCCGCCGGCGCTCCGGTGACGGCCATGGCCGACGGCAGCGGCGCGATCCCGACCGGAACAACGGTCGCGATCCCGGCTTCCGCGCAGGCCGGTGACGTGTTCACCGTCGCCGGCACGGACCTGAACGGCGCGACGGTCTCTGCGGACGTGACGGTGTACGCACCGGCGCTCAGCGGCGGACCGGCGGCCCCTGCGGGCTCGTGCTACGCGGTGGCAGGATCCGGCTGGGCTCCGGGCAGCACCGTGACGCTGCAGCTGACCGACCCCTCCGGCGCTCCTCTGGGCGCTCCGGTGACGGTCACCGCTGACGCCGACGGCGCCCTGCCGGCCGGCACCTGCGTCACCATCCCCGCGGGCACCGCCCCGGGCGGCGACACCGTGGTCGGCACCGACGACAACGGCGCGAAGGCGGAGCTCCCGGTGTCGGTCTACGCACCCGCCATCACGGCGTCCTCCCCGGTTCCGGCCGGCGGCACGACGGACGTGACCGGTGCCGGCTGGTTGCCGAGCTCGCCGGTGGTCCTTCAGCTGAAGGACTCGACGGGTGCGGCCGTAGGCGCTCCGGTCACGGTGACGACGGACCTGCTCGGCGCGTTCCCCGCGGGGACCGTGCTGACCACGCCCGCCGGCGCCGCCGACGGCACCGCCTTCACGGCATCCGCGACGGACGCGAACGGTGCCGACGTCTCGGCTCCGGTGCTCGTCTACGCTCCGACGATCGCCACGACCTCTCCGGTCCCGGCCGGCGGGACGACCACGGTCACCGGCGGCGGCTGGAAGCCGAACGACGCGGTCACGCTGCAGCTCAAGGATCCCTCCGGCGCCCCCGTGGGCGCTCCGGTCACCGTGACCTCGCTCGCCGACGGCAGCCTGCCGGCCGGCACGACGGTCGCGATCCCCGCGGACGCCGCTCCGGGCGACTTCACCGTCGCCGGGACGGACGCCGGCGGCGCGAGCGCCCAGGCACCGGTCGCGGTTGTCACGGCGACCGGTCCGATCCTGAACCTGACGGGTCCGATCCCGGCGGGCATGGCGACGACCGTCACGGGCGGCGGCTGGAAGGCGGGTGCGGCCGTGGCGCTGCAGCTGACCGACCCTGCCGGTGCACCGGTCGGCGCGCCGGTCACGGCGACCGCCGCGGCCGACGGCACCCTGCCCTCCGGCACGACGGTGCCGGTCCCGGCGGACGCCACGGCGGGCCGCTACACGGTGGCCGGAACGGACGCCGCCTCCGGCGACACGGCGCAGAACACGGTCGACGTGTACAGCCCCGTGCTGACGGCGACGACCCCGATCCCGGCCGGAGGCGAGACCGCGGTGACGAGCAGCGGCTGGCTGCCGAGCACCTCGGTGCGGCTCCAGCTCGCCGACCCGGCCGGCGCCCCCGTGGGCACGGCCGTGACCGTCACGACGGGAGCGGACGGAGCGGTTCCCGCGGGCACCGTGCTCGCTGTCCCGGCCGTCTCGGCTCCCGGCGCCTACACCGTCACCGGGACGGACGCGAACGGCGCGAAGGCATCGGCTCCGGTCGAGGTCACCGCGGCGATCGCGGCGGGGATCGACGCGACCGGACCCGTCCCGGCTGGCGGTCAGACGACCGTCACCGGTGCCGGCTGGACCCCCGGCGACTCCGTCGGGCTCCAGCTCGTCGACCCGGCCGGCCAGCACGTCGGCGCTCCGGTCACGGTGACCGCCGCGGCCGACGGCACCCTGCCGGCGGGGACGACGCTCCCGATCCCGGACGATGCCGCAGCCGGCATGTTCTCGGTGACGGCGACCGACCCGGCCACGGGCGACACCGACACCGCGACGTTCGCCGTGTATCACCCCACTCTGGCGGCGACCGGCCCGGTGCACCCGGGCGGATCGACGACGGTGTCGGGTGACGGCTGGCAGCCGCTCACCGCGGTGACGCTGCAGCTGACCGATTCCGCAGGCAACCCGGCAGGCGCCGCCGTCACCGTGACGACCGACGCCCTCGGCGCGATCCCCGCGGGCACCACGGTCGCGGTTCCGGCGGACGCGGTCCCCGGCGACTTCACCGTCGTCGGCGCCGACGCCGCAGGAGCAGAGGTCGCCGCCCCCCTCGCGGTGTCGGCCGGTGCGACGAGCTGCACGGCGGACCCGGCGGTGACGATCCAGCCGTCCTCGGTGCACGCCGGCGACACGATCACGGTGACGGGCACCGGCTTCGCGGCCGGCAGCACCGCCACGGTGACGATCGCCGACGCCTCCGGCGCCGCGCTGGGTCAGCCGCTCCACGTGGCCGTCGGATCCGACTGCGGATTCACCGTCACGATGACGGTCGACAAGGCCGCGGCGCCCGGCACCCACACGGTGACGGCCACCGACGGCGACGGCAACACCGGCCGGGGCACCTTCCAGGTCGCCGCGACCGGCGCCGGGACCGGCACGGGCAACGGCTCGGGATCGGGCACCGGTTCGCTGCCGCAGACCGGTGGCGAGGTCGGGCCGTTCCTGTCCATCGCGATCCTGCTCCTGCTCGCCGGCGCCGTGCTGACTGTCATCCGCAGGCGCACGGCCGGTGCGGACAAGCGCTGATCCGGCATGAGTGAGGAAGGCGGCGGTCCTGCCGGGGCCGCCGCCTTTCTCGTGCCTGCCGACCGATATGCTGGCCGCCACGACGATCTCCCGGGGGGTGGAGACCATGAAGCGCCCTGATGCGCGGAGAAGCTCTGACGCACGGAGACGCTCCGGCACGTGGAGAGGACGAGGCCTGATCGGGGTCCTCGTCGCGGGCCTCCTTCTCCTTTCGGCCTGCACCGGGGCCCCGTCCGCGGACGGCACCGCCGCATCCGCGGCCGCGCACACGTGCGCGAAGGGGGAGAAGCCGATCTCGCAGAAGCTCTCCAGCGGCGCGACCTGGCAGATGTGCTGGAGCGTGGATCCGAAGAGAGGGCTCGTGCTCTCCGACATCCGGCTCACGCCGCCCGGTGCCGCAGCACTGAGCGTCATCTCCTCGCTGTCGCTCTCGCAGCTCGAGGTGCCCTATGACACCGGCGACAGCACCACGCACGACATCACCGAGGCCGGCTTCGGCGGCACCAAGATGCAGACGCTCGACAAGACCTCGTGCAGGGGGAGCCGGCTCTCCGCCGCGATCCCGGACATCGACGACGGCACGTACGGGAAGACCCGCGTCCGTGAGGTGCTGTGCACCGAGCAGGTCGATGCAGGCCTCGCCTTCCACTCGAGCGCCTGGGCCGATCAGCCGCTCGCTGAGGCCCGCCGCACCGACTGGCGCCTCTCCACGATCTCGCGTGTGGGCTGGTACGAGTACATCTCGCAGTACACGTTCGGCGCCGACGGATCCATCGGGATCCAGCTCGGCGCCACCGGGGACCTCTCCCCCAACGACTTCACCGATGCGGATCACGGCGCCGACGTCGGCCGGCACGAGTTCGCGGCGAGCCACTCGCACAACGCCGTCTGGCGGGTGCACTGGGCCCTGGGCGGCACGGGCGGGCTGACGGTGCAGCAGTACGACGCGCAGCCCACCGGCGCGGACGGCCCGAAGGCCCCGGTCATGACCGGCGGGCTCACCCCCATCCCCCATCCCGTGACGGCGCAGTGGCAGGACCGGCGCTGGTGGCAGATCAGCAACCCGGACGTGAAGAACGGGGACGGCCACCCGGTGTCCTACGAGATCGACCTCAGCCGGACCGACACGTTCGTCTTCTCCGACGATCATCGCCACGGTGCCGCGGAAGGCTACGACGTGGCGTTCACCAACGACGACGCCTGCCAGGTCTACGCGACCAAGAACCCCGTGACGTGCGGGAGCGGAGTCCTCGACTTCGTGAAGCAGGGGGCGGAACAGCCGCTCTCCGACGTCGTCTCCTGGATCGCGGTCGGGTTCCATCACGTCCCGCGCGACGAGGACCAGTCGCCGATGGAGGTGCACTGGCAGGGCTTCTCGCTCGCGCCGCGCAGCCTCACCGCGACGCGGTTCGACCCTCCCCCGGGATACGACCAGCGCAACGGCGAGTACACCAGCCCCTGGAAGTCGCCCGCACCGACCGGCTGAGCCGGCCGCACGCGGCAGGCTGCGGAGCCGGGCGGCGCGTCCCGCAGCGGCCGCGCGGCGGCGATATGACGATCTGACATCGTTCCTTGACCGCGCAACGCGCCGGTGGGACCCTTGGCTCAAGATCCCGCAATGAGAGATCGAACTTTCATGATGTGGAGAAGATCATGTCAGAGACGACGCACGTCGAGTTGCCCACCGACACCAGTCCCTTCCTCCTGAACGACGATCTGGCGCCGGCGAAAGACCGCAACTGGAAGACCTACAGCCTGTTCGCGATGTGGATGAGCGACGTCCACTCGATCGGCGGCTACACGTTCGCCGCCGGGCTCTTCGCCTTCGGCCTGGTCGGCTGGCAGGTGCTCGTCGCACTCGTCATCGGCATCGCGCTCGTCAACGTCGCGATCAACTGGATGGGCTACGCGGGCCAGCGCACCGGCGTGCCGTACCCGGTGCTGGCGCGCGCCAGCTTCGGCGTGTTCGGCGCGAACATCCCCGCGCTGATCCGCGCCATCATCGCCGTGTTCTGGTACGGCATCCAGACCTGGCTCGCCTCGGTCGCGCTGATCGTGCTGCTGCTGCGCGTGTGGCCGCAGCTCACCCCGATGACCCACGGCGGGTTCCTCGGCCTGTCGCCGCTCGGCTGGATCGCGTTCCTCGTGCTCGCCGCCCTGCAGCTGGCCCTGTTCAGCGGCGGCATGAACGCCGTGCGCAAGCTGGTCGACTTCGCCGGCCCCGCGATCTGGGTCGTCATGCTCGGTCTCGCGATCTGGGTGCTGGTGAAGTCGGGCGGGAACATCGCGTTCAACTTCTCCACCAAGCAGGCCGACGCCGGCGGCGTGATCTACGGCTTCTTCGCCTCGATCTCGCTGACGGTCGCCTACTTCTCGACCCTGATGCTGAACTACTGCGACTTCTCCCGGTTCGCGCCGAACAAGCGCGCCGTGAGCCTCGCGAACTTCTGGGGCCTGTCCGTCAACTTCATCGCGTTCTCGGTCGTGTCCGTCGTCGTCACCGGCGGCAGCCTGGCGATCTTCGGGAAGTACATCTTCGACCCGGTCGAGCTCGTGTCCAAGATCGACAGCACCGTGGCGATCCTGATCGGCGCGATCACGTTCGTCATCGCGACGATCGGCATCAACGTCGTCGCGAACTTCGTCTCGCCGGCCTACGACCTGGCCAACGCGGCCCCGAAGTTCATCACGTTCCGCCGCGGCGGCGTCATCACAGCGATCCTCTCCGTGCTGATCCTGCCGTGGAACGTGTACGCCAACCCGGTCGCGGTGAACTACTTCCTCGGAGCGCTCGCGGCGTTCCTCGGGCCGCTGTACGCGATCATCATGACCGACTACTACCTGATCCAGCGCGGGCGGATCGACGTGCCGGACCTGTACCGGACGGTCCCGGGCAGCCGCTACCTGTACAGCAAGGGGGTCAACCCGGCGGCCGTGTTCGCGTTCATCCCGGCGGCGCTGGTCGCGGCCATCGTCGCGCTCCTGCCGCAGCTGAGCGGTCTCGCGCCCTTCTCGTGGTTCATCGGGGCCCTGCTCGGCATGGTGTTCTACCTGCTGCTCTCCCGCGGACGGCACGCCGTCGCCTGACGCCGCGCCCGGCACGCAGCGCCACGCCCGGCAGCCACCGGCAACGCCACGCCCGGCAGCCGCCCGATCGGACCCGATCCCGGCCCGTACGCTCGAACCATGGCACCGGATTCACGGCTCATCGCACTGCTCGGAGAATGGACCGGAACGGAGGAGCTGTTCGCGACCGCGTGGACGGCGGCGGGAACGGCCACAGGCGCCCTCTCCGTCGAACCGGGCCCGGATGGCATCCTGCTCGATTACGTGGAGCAGCACGACAAGGGCCGTCTCGTCGCCCACGGCGTCGTGGCGGGCGCCGGATTCTGGTGGTTCGACACGTACGGCTTCACCCCGACGACCCCCGGCACCGCGACCTGGGAGGGCGACACCCTGATCCTGGATCGCCGCTCCGACCGCGGCCGCACCGTGATGCGCCTGCGCGCAGACGGCGACGGCCTGGCTCTGGAGCTGGACACCGCGGTGCCCGCCGACATCGACCCCATCCCGCTCGTGCGCGCGACGTACAGGCGTCAGCCGCAGTAGCCCCCGCACGCAGCGCGGCGACCCTTCGTCCCGTCGCTGCCCTCGCTCAGGGACCTAGTGGTCTCCGAGGCGGGGGCAGCGGGACGAAGGGCCGCCGTGTGCCCGGTGAGGTCAGTGGCAGCCGCCGCCCTGTCCGGTGTGGTTGCCGTTGTTGCCGGAGCAGTACGCCGGCCGCACGATCATGCCGGTGGCGGGATCGAGCGTCAGCGTGTCCTTGCGCAGGTGCGAGAAGTCGAACATGTTGCCGAGCGAGCCCGCGACCTCGTCCATCGATCCGTCGCCGAGCCGACCGAGGCCCCAGTTCTCCTCGATGAACCGCGAGATCGAGGACTGCTGGGTGACCGTGTGGTCCACGAAGTTCTTCTTCGCGAACGGCGACACGACCAGCAGCGGCTGGCGCGGGCCGGGACCGCAGCGGTCCACGTAGCCGCCCATGATCGGCGTGCCGGACGATGCCGCGTCCAGGCACCACGCGGCATCCAGCTGCGAGTCGTTCGAGGCGTTCTTCACGGTCGCGGCGACGTGGTCGTACCAGCCGTCGGAGTCGTCGTACGCCAGCACGATCGCGGTGGAGTCCCAGTTCTTCGACTTCTGGATCGCGTTGATCTGGTTCACGATGAACGCCTGCTCGTCGATCGGGTCGGAGTACGAGGCGTGCCCGTCCTGGTAATCGGGCGCCTTCAGGAACGACACCGCCGGCATGTTGTCGGTGTTCACGACGCTGTCGAACGACGTGATGTCGTACTGGTGGTTCGCCTGGCCCGCGTGCCCGATCTCCGCGTCCGAGGCCGGGGCGAGGTGGTGCGGGTTGGCCGTCGAGGCGTAGTACTGGAACGGCTCGTGGTGCGGGTTGTAGTCGGTCGACGAGACGCCGGCGATGTTCGTGTGGGTCGTGGTGCACTGCGCGTAGTCGTTGCCCTGGATGTTCTTGGTGCCCTGCGGCGTGAAGCCGCCCTGGAACCAGCCCCACGACACGTTCTTCTCGTTCAGCAGATCGCCGATGTTGCGACCCTGCATCGCGGCGAGCGCGTAGCTCTTCGCGTGGCTGCCGTCGGAGCAGTCGTCATAGGCGGGATCCGGATCCTCCGTCATGGTGCCGACGCCCTGCGCGTCCGGGCTCTTCACGGTGTACGGGTCCGGCGTCGCGGTCTGCTGTCCCGTGAACGGATCGATGCTGATCACACCGTGGGTCTGGCCGGAGACGAGGTTGATCGCGCCGGGGCTGGACGGCCCGAACGTGTCGGAGAAGCTGTTGTCGTTGAGCGCGAAGTGCTGCGCGTAGTTCCACAGGCCGGTGACGGTGTTGCCGTCGTAGTAGTCCATGGTCATGCCGGGGGTGGAGTAGCGAGGATCGCCGGGGGCGCCGCACGTGTCGGTACTCGTGTTCTCCACGAACTTGTCCATCGCGCCGCCGTTGTACGCCTTCTGCTCGGCGAGGTACTCGTGATCCTGGTCGCAGGTCACGGCCTGGCCAGGCGTGAGCCGCTTCGGCTGCACCGAGTTGGGGTTGTTCGGCGCGAGCAGGCCGGCGTTCGCCAGCGTGGCGATGTCCGTCGGGGTGTTCTTCGCGGCCGTGAACGAGGACGCCGGGGCTCCGGTGCCCTGCACCGTCTCACCGGCCGTGTTGGCCGCATTCGGGTACGTGGCGAAGTAGTGGTCGAACGAGACGTTCTCCCCGAAGATCACGACGATGTGCTTGATCGGGGTGGACGTGTCACCCGGAGCCGGCGAAGCGGCCGCGGCGGGGAGCGCCGCCGCGGCGCCGCCGGCGCCGATGGCAAGCACGAGCGCACCGAGCGCGCCCGCGGAGGCGAGTCGGGAATGGGACATGGGGAGACCTTTCTGCTGGGGAGAGGGGCCTCTGCGCGGAGAGCGCGGAGCCGGCCGGCAGCGGTCCCACTCGCCGACCCTAGGACCAACGGATCCCCGCTCACAAGAGAAGCACAGGCTGTTCCCGGACCGTTCACCGATCCGCCAGGGACGCGATCCCGCGTCTCAGCTCGCGGCGCGACCCCGATCCATCCGCGCCAGGACGAGGGGCGCCACGACCCCGTGCAGCAGCACGCTGCCGACCACGGTCACCACCATGGCGAGCAGCACGATGTCTGCCTCGGCCTCGGGCAGCTCGTTGTAGGCGAGCAGGCCGAACACGATCGAGGCGGTTCCGCGCGGCCCGAGAGCGCCGATCAGCACCCGGTCGCGCCGGCCCACGGAGCTGCCCATGAGCGACAGGTACACCGGGCCGAGCCGCAGCACCGTGAGCGCGAGCAGGGCGAACACCGCGATCCGCCCGTCGAACGACGTCGTGAACGCGAGCAGCGCGGCACCTCCGAGCACGAACCACACGAAGTTCGCGGTCAGCACCCCGACCTCCTCGACGAGCAGCAGCTCGGCGTGCGGGATCACGCGGACCTCCATGCCGCGGGTGCGGGCGAGCCGGTACATCAGTCCCGCGACGAACGCGGCGACGAACCCGTTCGCCTCGATCGCGGGAATCGTGGCGATCCCGTACGCGATGAGCGGCAGCAGCAGCATCGCGTAGCGGGCCCCGCCCTCGCTCGCGATGCCCCGGGCCCTGGTCGCACGCAGCGCAAGACCGATTAGCCCGCCCAGCACCACGCCGATCACGATCGCCGAGACGGTGGCGGGGACCGCGTTGAGGAACGCCTCGGCGATCTTCTCGCCGTGGTGCTCGAGATCCTTGTCGGTGAGGATCACGGTCACCGAGTCGGGGGTCGTGTGCATCACGGTGGCGACGACCACCGCGATCGGCAGCGCCATGCCGAACAGCGGCGAGATCAGGCCGTCGTTGTAGCCGCTCTCGACGTTCAGGATCTGCCGGATCCGCTCCGGCAGCAGTCGCGTGCGCAGCAGCTGCGCGGCGGGGGCGAAATCGGTCGGCATCACGACGCAGGCGATCACGCCGATGACGGCGAACGACTCCGGGATGAGCAGCCCGCTCGCGAGCGCGGTGAGGATCAGGGACACCGGCAGCGCGATGAGCACGAGCCGCGCGGTGACCCTGCCCTCGCCTCCGAAGATCCCGCCGCGGACCTCCGTCGCGTCCGCGAACAGCAGGAGCGCCAGGATGACCTCGACCACCTTCTCGCTGGCCGCGGAGTCGATCACCGCCGCGTACGACGGGAGATCCCAGACCGTGGTGGCGGCGCCCAGCACGAGGAGCATCGCCGGCCCCGCCACGCCCCAGCGTTCGAACCGGTGCGACACGAGCGACCAGACCAGCACGGCGGCGAGGCCGAAGAGCACGAGTGCGGACATCCGGGCGGCCTCCTTCCGAGTTGGGCGACGAGGCGAGACTACCGCGCGGCGCCGCGCCGCCCCGCGGCCTCGGCCCTGGCCGCGATCACGGCCACCTCGATCAGCTCCCAGCCCGTCGAGGACAGGTCGCGCGGCGAACCGCGCCACAGCGCCGTGATCGGTCGCGTCACCGGATCCCCGCTCGTGCGCAGCGCGCGGAGGCGGCCGAGCCGGATATCGTCCGCGACCTCGCGCCGGGAGAGCACGGCGGCGCCCAGTCCGTTCGCCACGGCCGAGCGCACGGCGGCCGAGGTGGGCAGCACCATCGCGGGCTCGGCGGCGTCCCGGCCGAGCCGGCGGCGCACCTCGTCCTCCCAGGCACGGCGGGTGCCGCTGCCCTCCTCGCGTGCCACCAGCGGCTCATCCGCCGCCTGCGCGAACGGCACGGTGTCATCGAGACCTGTGTCATCCAGACCGGTGTCGTCGTGACCCGTTCCGCCCTGACCCGTTCCGCCCCGACCCGTGCCGTCGAGGCCCGTTCTGGCCTGACCCGTGCGGTCGGCACTCCAGCGGCGCCCCGGCGCGACCACGAGCACCAGCGCGTCGCGGCCGACCGTGGTGCGGCCGAGATCGGACGGCACCGCGGAGGACTCGATGAAGGCCAGATCCGCCTGCCCGTCGCGCACCATCGCCTCGGCGTCCTCGCTGTTGCCGGAGAGCAGCCGGACCGCGGTCGGGGTCCGGCCCGCGGCGAGCTGACGGCGGCGCAGCTCGACGAGCCAGACCGGCACCAGGTGCGCGGACACGGTCTGGCTCGCCGCCACGGTGAGCCTGGCGCGGCTCTCCCCGCGCAGTGTCTCCGTCCCGGCGCGGAAGCGTCCGGCCGCGGCCAGCACGTCGTCCGCCCAGCTCGCGACGACCTCGCCCTCGTGCGTGGGCACCGCGCCCGCGGTCGTGCGGCGGAAGAGCGTGAGGCCGAGCTGGCGCTCCATCGCGCGCAGCCGCGCCGAGGCCGACTGCTGGGTCACCCCCACCTCCCTGGCCGCGCCGGAGATGGACCCGGTGCGCACCACGGCGACGAGCAGCTCGAGCGATCCGATGTCGGGCATCGGCCCGTGCGCAGTGTCCATGAGCCTCACAGTCAGAGCCTGTACCCCCATCGACCCTAGCCGGATACCGCCCGGTCCGCACCAGGACGAGGCTGGATCCATGCAGTTCCGCCCGGCTCGCACGCTTCCGCTCCGGCTCGCCGCGCACGGCGGCGAGGTGCTGCCCGGTCTCCTGCTCACCGTCGCGATCGCCGTCGTCGCGACCGCGATCGGCGCCGCCCTGCCGGTGCTCGGATCCGCCGTGCCGGCGATCGTGATCGGCGTGGTCGTCGCGGTGATCCGCAGGCCCGGTCCGCGGCTGCGACCCGGCGCGGACTTCTCCGGCCGGTTCCTGCTGCAGCTGGCCGTGGTGCTGCTCGGCGCGCAGCTCTCCCTCGGTGCGATCCTGCGCGTCGGGGCGGAGTCGCTGCCGGTGATGCTCTCCACGCTCACGGTGTGCCTGCTCGGGGCGTGGCTGATCGGCCGCGCGCTGCGGGTCGAGCCCCGCCTGCGCACGCTGATCGGGGTCGGCACGGGCATCTGCGGCGCCTCGGCGATCGCCGCGGTCTCGCCGGTGATCGCCGCCGTCAGCGCCGAGGTGTCCTACGCGGTGTCGACGATCTTCGTCTTCAACGTCCTCGCCGTGCTGCTCTTCCCGCTGCTCGGGCACGCGCTCGGGATGGATCCGCACACATTCGGCCTGCTCGCCGGCACCGCCGTCAACGACACCAGCTCGGTGGTGGCCGCGGCGAGCGTGTTCGGCGCCTCCGCGCTCGGGTTCGCCGTCGTGGTCAAGCTCGTGCGCACGCTCATGATCATCCCGATCTCCCTGGCCCTGTCGGTGATCGAGTCGCGGCGCACGGCGGAGGGGCGGCGGATCACGCTGCGCGGCGCGCTCGGCCTGGTGCCCTGGTTCCTGCTCGGCTTCCTCGCTGTCGCGGTGCTGGGATCCCTCGGCGCGATCCCGCCCGGCCCGCGCGAAGCCCTGGCCCATGTGAGCGCGTTCCTGATCGCCACCGCGATGGCCGGCATCGGTCTGTCCACCGACGTCCGCGCGCTGCGCCGCGCCGGCTGGCGCCCCCTCGTGCTCGGAGCGATCCTGTGGGTCCTCGTCACCGCCACCGCCCTCGCGGTGATCGCGGTGACCGGCCTCGGACGCTGACCGACAGCCCACCCCGGGGCTCGGGGACCCTACAGCCAGCCGCGCTTCTTGAAGACGACGTAGAGCAGGAACGCGCCGCCGACCATCAGGCCGATCGCCATCGGATAGCCGAGCGGCCAGGCGAGTTCGGGCATGGCGCGGAAGTTCATGCCGTAGATGCCGGCCACGATCGTCGGCGCGAAGAAGATGGCCGCCCAGCTGGAGATCTTCTTGACCTCCTCGCCCTGGCGCATGCTCTCCTCGGTCATCCGGCGCATCTCCTCGTTCTGCCGGCGCGCGACGATCGTGGCCTCCACGGTGAGGGCGTTGTCGAGGTTCGCCCGGAACGTGGCCACCCGCTCGGAGAGGTTCAGGATGTGGTCGAGCACGTCGCGCAGGTAGCGCTGCAGCTCGAGGTCGACGGCGTACCTCGCGGATCCGCGCAGGAGCGCCTCGAGCATGGGCTGCAGCGGCTGGGTGGCCTTCTGGAAGTCGATCACCTCGCTGGACAGCTCGTAGATGCGCTGCGTGACGTCGGCCTCCTCGACGAAGAGCTGCGCCTCGATCTCGTCGATGTCGTTCTCCAGGCCCGCGAGCACCGGCGAGTACTCGTCGACGAGCTCGTCCAGGATCGCGTACAGCACGGCCTCCGGGCCGCGGGCGAGCATCTCCGCGTCATGCTCCATGCGACCGCGCACCCGGCTCAGGCTGGGCGACTCGGCATGCCGGATCGTGACGACGAAGTTCGGACCGACGAACACGTGCAGCTCGCCGAACTCGACCTCCTCGGTGGCGTCGAGGTAGCGCGCCGGCCGCAGCACGATGAACAGCGAGTCCCCGTAGCGCTCGAGCTTCGAGCGCTGATGCCCGGTGAGGGCGTCCTCGACGGCGAGCTCGTGCAGGCCGAACTCGGCGGCGACCTGCCGCACCTCCCGCTCGCTCGGCCGGTACAGGCCGATCCAGCCCATCCCGCCGCGCTCGTGCATGAGGCGGAAGGTCTCGTCCAGGGTGACGGGCGTGTCCGTGCGGACCCCGTCCACGTAGACGCCGTTGTCGACGATGGCCATGCTGCCCCCTCGGGTCTGCTCCGCGGCCGGCGCGGGCGCGGTGCTCGCGATCCGACCGGGAGGGTGCGGAGGTCGTGCGGGCCGGATCAGCCCTGCGGCAGCGGACAGATGGCCGCACCGTCGACGGCCTTAGCGTAGTCTTCCGGCGTGAACGGCAAGGCGAACGTGCTCGCCTTCTGCCCCTTCGCCGCGGGGGCCTTCGAGGCGATCGCGGCGAGCTCGAACGCGAGGTTCCCGATCATCGCGCTTCCGGCGCTCGAGTCGTTCAGCACGACCGCGACCGTGAATCCGCTCGCCGGATCCGAGTACGCGGCGGTCAGGTAGCCGGCGGTCATGCCGTGCTGCCCGATCATGGATCCGACCAGGAACGCCCCGCCGGTCGCCTGGTACCAGGACGGCGCGCCGTCGGCGGCGGGCAGCGGCGACCCGAATCGCTTCGGCGCATCCTTGGTGCGCAGCGCCTGCGACGCCTCGGCCTGCGCGTACCGCCCGAGGTCGGCGATCGTCGAGGTCACGCCGGAGTCGGTGTATCCCATGCTCGACGAGCTCTCGGTGATGTCCGCGGGCTTGGCGCACTGGTAGGCGCCGTTCTCCTGCGGCAGGTACGACCCGTCGAGCGCCGGGGCCGGCTTCGGCGCGGCGGGCGTCACGCCCGGCAGCGCCGTCGAGGTCAGGCCGAGCGGGACGGTGACGTACCGGTGGATCAGCTGCGACGCGGTCTGTCCGCTCGCGCGCTCGAGGGCGAGCCCGAGCAGCAGGTAACCGGCGTCGGAGTCGCGGTAGGCGGTGTGCGCCGGGGTGCGGTTCTGGCCGAGACCGTAGGACGCGAGCTCCTTCGGATCCCACACCCGATCCGGGTTGTGCAGCCAGATCGGCAGGGCGGTGCTCTCCGACGACCCGATGCCGGCGGTGCCGTTGCACAGATCGAGCAGGCTCACGTCCTGCAGGTCTGCCACGCCGGAGACGTAGTCGGTGATCTTGCCGTCGAGCTTGACGATGTCCCGATCGGCGAGCGCGTACAGCACGTCGCAGGTCATCAGCCGGGTGACGTCGCCGATCCGGAACGACATGTCCGTCTTGACCGGCGTCTTGTCGCCGGCCGAGACCGTGCCGAGGCCCGCCGTCCAGGATCCGCTCCACGGGGCCCAGACGCCGACGATCGCTCCGCTGGCGCCGCTCGCCGTCATCGAGCGCTGCACGGCCGCCTTGAGCTGGTCGCGCACGTCGGAGGGGAGCGAGCCCTGCACCTGCGGCTTCGGGCTGTAGCTCGGGGCGGCGTTGCCCTCGGTGCAACCGCTCAGTGCCAGCACCGCGACGACGGCACCCGCCACCAGCGCCCCCGCTCGGCGAAGAGTGATCCGACGCATTCAGCCCCCTGACATTCCTCACGATTCTAAGCGGACGCTTCGACAGTCCCCGTCATCCTCGAGGATGATCCCCGAGCCCGGCGCCGGATCGTGATGTTCGCCGGGCGGGTACCCGGCGTCGACCCGGCGTCGGCTCAGGACCTCGTGCCGAGTCCGATCGCGATCGCCTGCGCCCGGTCGCGCGCGCCCAGCTTCGCGAACAGGGCGTTGATGTGCGTCTTCACGGTGGACACCCCGACGAACAGCGTGTCGGCGATCTCCGCGTTCGAGCGCCCCTGCAGCATGAGCGCGAGGACCTCGCGCTCGCGCGCGGTGAGCACGGGGAACCGGCCCGCGAGCGCCTCCGCGGAGGCGGGGCCCGGATCCGCGTCGCCCGGCGCCTCCGCTCGCGCGGTGACGTCGTCCGGTGCGCCGATCCGGCCCAGCAGCACATCGCGCACGGGCTCGGAGAAGGTGGACTGCCCGGCCGCGACCGCCCGGATGGCCGCGGCGAGCTCGGCTCGCCCCGCGTCCTTGGTGAGATAGCCGCGGGCGCCCGCCCGCAGCGCGGCGAGGATGTCGGCGTCGTCGGCGAAGGTCGTCAGCACCAGCACGGCCGTGCCCGGCGTCTCCGCGGCGACGCGGCGGGTGGCCGCGACGCCGTCGAGCACGGGCATGCGCAGGTCCATCAGGGCGACGTCGGGCGCCCGCTCCGCGACGAGCGCGACCGCCTCGGCGCCGTCCGCCGCGACCCCGACGACCTCGAAATCCGGCACCAGGCCGAGGACCGTCTCGAGCCCCTCGCGGATGATCGCCTGATCGTCGGCGATGACGATCCGGACCGGGCCGCTCACGCCGCCGCCTCGACGCGCAGCACGAAGCGGTCGTCCGCTGCGGCGGACTCCGCGGGCAGGATCCCCGCCTGCACCGCTCCGCCGAGAGCCTCGAAGCGCTCGCGGACCCCGCGCAGCCCGTAGCCGCCGCCGGTCGCCGCGAGCTCGGTCCGGGCCACGGCGGGCGCAACCGTCCCGGCGCGGTCCCTGCCCGCGCCCTCGCGGACGGGGATCCTGTTCTGCACGATGCACTCCACCCGGTCAGGATGCCAGACGACCTCGATCCGCGCGTCCGCGCCCGGCGCGTGCTTGCGAGCGTTGCTGAGCCCCTCCTGCACCGCCCGCACCAGGGCCTCCGCCAGCGCCTCGGGGATCGGGCGAGGCGCGCCGGTGCTGCGCCGCTCGGCGCGCCCGCCGATGACCTCGTGCGCACGCAGGAGCGCGTCGATGCGCTCGGTGACCTCGGCGGGGCCGACGCTGCGGAGCGCGTGAGCCGCGGCGAGGCCGCCGTCCGCCGCGTCCTCGTCCGCGGGCTCGCGCAGGGCCCGCACCGCCTCCCGGGCCTCGCGCAGCCCCTCCACCGCGAGCTGCCGTGCGGCCGTCACCCTGGTCGCGGCGCTTCCGGCGTCGCCCGCGTCGAGCAGGGCCTCCGCGGCGTCGAGCTGCACCACCAGCCCGCCCAGGCTGTGCGCGAGCACGTCGTGCAGATCGCGGGCGATCGCCACCCGTTCGGCCGCCGCCTGCGCCCGCAGCGCCTCGGCGCTCGCCCGTTCCCGCTCGGCCAGCAGCGACTGCTGCGCGCGCCGGCTGAACCCGGCGACGACGGTGAACACCAGCCCGACCAGCACCGCGAGGAGTCCGAGCACGTTCGGACCGGAGGATCCGCCCGCGCCCGTCGCTGCCAGCAGCGTTCCGGCCACGGCGGAGAGCGCCCCCGCGAGCACGGTCCCGCCCCACACCGGCGGCGACGCCAGGCGGTCGCTCGTGACGAGCATGATCGCGACGATGAGCACGGCGGTGCCGAGTCCCTGCGTCGGCACCGCCGTCAGGCCTCCGGCCAGCACCATCAGGCCGTGCAGAGCGCCGGCCAGGACGCGCTGCATCACGGAATCGCTGCGCGGCGTGCGCGAGGTCTCGCCCCGTTCCTCGGTCCGGGAGGCCTGGGACCCTCGTCGTGCGGCGAGCAGCGTCCGCACCACCCAGGCGAGAATCCCCGCGACCGCCAGCGCGAGCGCCCACGCCGCGATGACGTGCGCGGTCCGCCACAGGCCGTATCCCACGGCGAGAGCGCCGGCGAGGTTCATGCCGGCGCTCCACCAGGTGAGCGGATTGATGCGGGTCACCGAACCATGATGCGCCCGGATCCGCCCTGCGCGGTGCTGCGGCGCAGAGCCGGCCCCTGAGCCAGTCGGAGGACCCGGGTGTGCAGCACGAGCACGCGCGCCCCGCGATTGGCCGCGAGCACGAGCAGGATCAGACCGCCGGAGATGCCGAGGTGGCTGCCGAGCGACTCGAACGCGAAGGTGAGCCCGACCCGCACGCCGATGAGCACCACCCAGAGTGCGAGGCCCCACGGCCCCGTGCGGGTCTCGAACTCGGCGGCGGCCGCAGCCGCGGCCTTGGCGGACAGGCCGGCGGTGACCGTTGCCGAGCCGGCGGGGCGGACGATCGGGCGGATGTGCGCGATCGCTCCCATGCCGGCGCCGACCGCGAGGGCGATCACGAGCTCGACCACGAACGCGATGACGTCGATGAGGCCGAGCGCCCGGCCGTTCAGCGACTGCATCAGCAGGGCGGCGCCGACCACGACGGCGAGCGCGGGGAAGGTCCAGTCCCGGCCGCCGAGCACCGGGCGCCAGGTCATCTGGCGCACGGCGATCCAGCCCACCGCGACGAGGATCAGCAGGATGTTGGAGAGCACGGAGAGGTTCATGTCCTCGATGCTCCTCGGATCCCCGATTCCGGGGCACCACCCTCGGGTGGAGATCCGCGGGCGGACGGGTGGAGATCCGCGGACGACCGCCCGAGCGGTCTCCTCTTCTCGCGTCGCGGCGGGCCTAACCGCCGACCTGCGGCGTCGAATCGCCCTGCCGCGCCTCCCAGGCCGCGCGCATGAAGCGGCGCACGTCCTCGTCCACGCGGATGTCGCTCGGGCGCAGCGGGCGCGTCAGGTACAGCCCCTCCAGGGAGGTCAGCCGCGACAGCGCGACATACGTCTGCCCGGGGGCGAACGCGCCGGAACCGAGGTCGACGATCGCGCGGTCGTAGGTCTTGCCCTGGGACTTGTGGATCGTGACCGCCCAGGCCAGCCGGAGCGGGAACTGGGTGAACTCGGCGACCACCTCGCGCGAGAGCGTCTTCGTGCCGGGGTTGTAGATGTAGCGGTAGCGCTCCCAGACCGCGGGCTCGACGTCGACCTCCTCGCCGTCGATCTCCACGCGCACGGCGTCGCCGAGGATCCGCACCACCGTCCCGATCGTGCCGTTCACCCAGCGCGGCGGCTCGGGCGCCGCGGAGATGTCGTTGCGCAGGAACATCACCTGCGCGCCCTCCTTGAGCTGCAGCTCCTGGTCGGCCGGGTAGTTCGCCTCGCCGCGGCCGAAGTCGCCGGAGATGTCGGCCTTCGCCTTCTGCACCTTGCCGGGCAGGGCCGCGAGATGGCGGGCGTTGATGCCGTTCACGATGTCGTTGCGCGTCGCGAGCGTGATGATCGGGATCTCGCCCGGCGCCGGGTCCGGGGGCGTCCGCGCCCCCGCCGTGTTCAGCGCCTCCGCGATCTCCGCCGTCACCCGGCCGTAGCGCACGGCGTTCAGCATGGCCTTGAAGCCCGCGTCGGCCTGGCGATGGATGTGCACGAGCTCCCGCACGTGCAGCGTGGCGCCGTGCCGACCGAGATCGATGAGTCCGTCGTCCGCGCCCGCGTCGCCCGCCCACACCTTCGCGTCGAAGAACCAGAACGAGCGGTAGTGGTCCCGGATGTAGCGCAGCTCGTCGCCGCGCGGCGGCACGGGGGCGAGCTGATACGGGTCGCCGAACATCACCACCTGCACGCCGCCGAACGGCTCGCCTCGCCGCCCGCGTGCCTGCCGCAGTGACCGGTCGATCGCGTCCATCAGATCTGCGTTGACCATCGACACCTCGTCGATCACGAGCGTGTCGATCGCGTTCAGGATCTTGCGGGTCGCGTCGGACTGCTCGATCTCGCCGTCCGCGATCAGCCCGATCGGCAGCCGGAACAGCGAGTGGATCGTCTGACCCTCGACGTTCAGGGCCGCGACCCCGGTCGGGGCGCACACCGCGATCTGCTTCTGCGTGTGATAGGCGAAGTGCTGCAGCAGCGTGGACTTGCCCGTGCCGGCGCGGCCGGTGATGAACACGTGCTCACGGGTGTCCTCGATCAGCCGGAACAGTTCTTCCTGTTCGGCGGAGAGGGTGGGCGTGCTCACGGTCTTCGGAGTCTACCTTTCGCCCGAGCGGGTCGCCTCACGTCGACCCATTCGGTATCCACGCAGGCTCTGCTTCGTAGACTTGCGCCATGGTGCAGTCGGCGGGGGTGCTGGCGCCGGGCGCGCGGCGTCGCCGGGCGCGGACGGCGCGACGCGCTGCATCGGTGTGGTCGGATCTCGCTGTCCTCGCCCTCGTCGGGGTCGTCCTGGTGGCCGCTCTGGGCGCCGGCGGGATCAGCGTGTACCGCGAGTTCTACAGCCCCTCCGCATTCGTGACGCGCTATCTCGACCTGCTCTCCCAGGGCCGCGCCGCCGACGCCCTGCGGCTTCCCGGGGTCGCGATCGAGCGCTCCGACCTCGACCAGGGATCCTTCCGCAACGCCTCCGACGCGCTGCTGCGCCGCGCCGCCCTCGCCCCGCTCACCGATGTGGCCGTCACCGAGGAGCGGCCCGACCGGGACGCCACCGCGGTCACCGTGCACTACAAGGCCGACGGCCATCCCGGAACGTCGACCTTCCGGATCCGCCAGACCGGCTGGATCGGCATCGCCCCGTCCTGGGGGTTCGCGCAGAGCCCGCTGTCGGTCGTCGACCTCACGGTCCGCGGATCCGACCGGTTCGCGGTGAACGGCTTCGAGCTCGACCGCCGGCAGGTCGCGGCGAAGGGGGCGCAGGCCTCGCCGCTCGACCCGGTGCCGCTGCTGGTGTTCTCGCCCGGGCTGTACTCGGTGTCGGTGAAGACCGCGACCGCCACCGCGGACGGAGTCGGCGTGCTCGCCGACAAGCCGCTCGCCGAGGTGCCCCTCGACGTGCAGACGCACCCCACGGACGCGTTCGTGAAGATCGTGCAGCAGCGGGTCGACGAGTTCCTCACCCAGTGCGCCACCCAGAACGTGCTGCAGCCCACCGGCTGCCCGTTCGGCATGACCGTGCCGAACCGCGTCACCCACCCGCCGACCTGGAGCATCGTCTCCCTGCCGGCGGTCACGCTGCAGCCGTCGGGCGCGGGCTGGAAGATCCCGCCGACCCCCGCGACCGCGCACATCGTGGTCGAGGTGCAGTCCCTGTACGACGGATCCCTGAGCGAGGTGGATCAGGACGTGCCGTTCCATGTCGACGGGACGATCCAGTTCCTGCCGGACGGCTCCGCGTCGATCAGCATCACCTCTCCGGATCAGTCCCCGACCGAGGACCACAGCGACCAGGGCTGACCCGCCGGGCTCCGCGCCGGTTCGCGCCGCTTCCTGACGAGCCGTGCGGTCGACCGGGTCAGCGCCCGTGGGCGGCGGAGCGGCGATCCTTCTCGGCCAGCGCCGCGAGTCGGGCGTTGTACTCCTCGAGCTCCGCGTCGCCGGTGCGGTCGGCGTGCCGGTCCGCCCGCTTCTCCGCCTTCGCGTCGCTGCGGCTCCACTGGATCGCGACCGTGATCGCGAGGATCAGGGTCGGGATCTCCCCGACCGACCAGGCGACACCGCCGCCGACGTACTGATCCTGCAGCGGCGTCGCGCCCCAGGTGCGCCCCATCGCGCCGAACCACTCGGCCACCATCAGGCCGGACTGCATCATGATCGCCATGCCGAAGAAGGCGTGCGTGGCCATCACCGCGATGAGGGTGATCAGGCGTCCCGCGTAGGGCAGGCGCCGGGGCACCGGATCCGCCCCGATCAGGCTCAGCACGAAGAGGTACCCCGAGATCAGGAAGTGCGCGGTCATCCACTCGTGGCCGAGGTGGTCGGTCATCGCCCAGCGCACCAGATCGGTGAAGTAGAACGCCCACAGCGACAGCACGAAGATCGCCGCCGCGACGAACGGGTTGGTGACCACCCGCGAGAACGGCGACTGCACCGCCCACAGGATCCACTCCCTGCCCCCGCGGGTGCCGTCCGAGCGCTTGCCGATCGCACGCAGGGCGAGCGTGACCGGGGCTCCGGCGACCAGCAGCAGCGGGATCGCCATCGACAGCATCATGTGGCCGAGCATGTGCACGCTGAACAGGTACTCCTGGTACGCGTTGATCGCGCCGCCGGTCACCCAGACCAGCCCCAGCATCCCGAGCACCCAGAAGATCGTGCGGTGCAGGGGCCAGGCGTCGCCGCGCCGGCGCAGCCGCCACACCGCGGCCAGATAGAGGAACACCCCGAATCCGGCGATGACCGCCCAGACCAGGTCGATGTTCCACGCCGTGAACCACCGGTCGGGGGTGAGCGCGGGCGGCAGCGGGGATCCGGTGAGGATCTCGGCCGGGGTGCGCACGGCCGCGGCCTCGGTGCCGGTCGGCGGGGGCGTGCGCGCCAGGGCCACGGCGAGACCGGACGCGATGCCCATCAGGCCGAGCTCGAGCAGGACCAGCAGCCAGAACGCGCCGGCGCCGCGGTTCGAGCCGCCGGGGGCGCGGGAGGCGCTGGTTC
The DNA here is from genome assembly GCF_052045495.1 of Microbacterium sp. 22242. Lineage (NCBI taxonomy): Bacteria > Bacillati > Actinomycetota > Actinomycetes > Micrococcales > Microbacteriaceae > Microbacterium > Microbacterium sp. 22242. The sequence continues at coordinate 35,340 of NZ_JBQEOZ010000014.1, forward strand.
CGCCGCTGTCGCCGACGTCGAGCCTGGGGATGAGCCGGGTGCGGTAGCGGGCGCCGAGAGCGCCGAGCAGGATCAGCACGACCGCCTTGGCCACGATGATCCCGCCGTACGGGGTGAGCATGCCGGCCCAGTCCCCGACTGCGACGATCGAGCGGGCCACGCCCGAGACCGCCACAACCACGTAGGCCATGAGCGCGAGCGACGAGTAGCGGCGCACGAGCGCCGTGAAGGCGACCGCCCGCCGGGCCTCGCCTTTCTTCGGCCGCTTCGACGTCCGGGCCTCCGCGCCGCCGCCCGCGAGCTCGGTGGAGGATCCGCGCAGCACGATCAGCAGCAGCAGACCGCCCACCCACACCGCGGCGCCCAGCGTGTGCAGCAGCAGGGAGTTCACCGCGGCGTCGTGGCCGCTGAGGTCGCCCGCATGCCCCTGCGTGGCGAGCGGGACGAACACGGCGGCCGCCAGGAGCGCGGTGAGCAGCGTCGCCGTCCAGCCTCGGAACGCGAAAGCGGCGATCGTGATCACGGCACCGCCGATCACGGTCTCCAGCCAGGCCTGGCCGAGCGGCAGCTCGAGCAGGAACCGACCGAGCTGCGCGCCGAACTCGGGTCCGGCGCTGAGCTTCACGCCCAGGGTCTGCAGGAACGTGAACAGGCCCGCGACCGCGCCGGCGACGGTGAAGACCGCGGCGCCGATCGACGCGGTGTCCAGCGCGATCTCGAACGATCGCACACCGCTGCGCAGCCCGAACAGCGCGAGCACGAGGGAGCCCAGCATCGCCGCGGCAGCCAGATCCTTCACGAGGGTCGCGATCGGCAGCCCCCAGCGCACCACAGGGCCGGGATCGAGCAGCAGGTTCGGTGCGGCGCCCCCGCCGAAGGCGAGACCGGCGACCACGCCGAGGACGGCCGCGATCACGAGGATCACGGGCCCGGTCACGCGCAGGGAGGCGGATCCGGAGACCGCGGAGGTCGATCCCGCGCCGGTCGAGGGGCGGGCGGACGGTGCCGCCGCCTTCCGCGGCACGGGGCGGGTCGAGGGGCGATTCACCCCTCCAGCCTAGGCGCGCGCCTCTCGGCATCAGCCGGGAGCGCGTGCCGTGCACGCGGCAGGACGCAGGAAGGCCGCCCCTCGCGGCGAGGGGCGGCCTTCCGAGGCTGTGCCGGGATTACTTGACGGCGGCCTTGAGCTTGGAACCAGCGGTCACCTTGACGCGCTTGCCGGCCGGGATCTTGATCTCGGCGCCGGTCTGCGGGTTGCGGCCCGTGCGGGCGGCGGTCGCGACCTGCTCGAAGGAGATCCAGCCCGGGATCGAGACCTTGCTGCCCTTGGCAACAGCGTCCGAGACCGTGGCGAACAGGGCGTCGAGAACGCCGGAGACAGCAGCCTGGCTCTGGCCGGTGGCGCTGGCGATGCTCGCGACGAGCTCGGTCTTGGTGATGGACTTGTCAGCCATTTCATCCTCCAGCGACGGGATCCCGTCGCTTCGTATCAGAGTTCCGGATGGGCGGATGCCCCCCGTTGGTCGAACGACCGCCTTGAATGTATCAACCAAACCCCGGTTTTCCGCGTCATTTCGCGGGTTTTGACGTTTTCCGGCGGCGTGTCGCGCCTCATCCGTCACAGCAGTCCCACGTCGGAACCGCTGTTCGCCGATCAGGCTCCCGGGATCCGGACATGCAGAAGGGCGGGGATCCGAAGATCCCCGCCCTGTGAAGCACTGCTGCTTACCAGCTCGACTTGGTCACGCCGGGCAGCTCGCCGCGGTGCGCCATGTCACGGAAGCGGACACGCGAGATGCCGAACTTCGTGAGGACGCCACGGGGGCGGCCGTCGATGACGTCGCGCGAACGCACACGGGCCGGCGACGCGTTGCGCGGCAGCTTCTGCAGGCCGACGCGGGCGGCCTCGCGGGCCTCCTCGGTCGCGTTCGGGTCGACCAGGGTCTTCTTCAGCTCGGCGCGACGCTCGGCGTACCGCTCGACGACGACCTTGCGCTGCTCATTGCGAGCGATCTTGCTCTTCTTGGCCATGGATCAACGCTCCTCTCGGAATTCGACGTGCTTGCGGATCACCGGGTCGTACTTCTTCAGCACGAGACGGTCGGGGGTGTTGCGACGGTTCTTCTTGGTCACGTAGGTGTAACCGGTGCCTGCCGTCGAACGCAGCTTGATGATCGGACGGATGTCCTGAGCCTTCTTGGCCATTAGAGCTTCACACCCTTCGCCTGGAGGTCAGAGACAACCTTCTCGATGCCACGGGCGTCGATCACCTTGATGCCCTTGGCGGACACGTTCAGCGTGATCTTGCGACCGAGCGACGGAACGAAATACGTCTTCTTCTGCACGTTCGGGTCGAAGCGGCGCTTCGTCCGGCGGTGCGAGTGCGAGACGTTGTGACCGAAGCCGGGAACAGCTCCGGTCACCTGGCACACTGCTGCCATGATGACTCCTTCTATACCGTGAGGCCGGACGGCCCCACCCAAGATCCCTTGTCTGCACGCCTCTCGCACGACATCGGGACCCTTCGACAGGCTCAGGGTCCGGAGTGGGAGCGGGAGGCATACGAACTGCGCACAGGAGTGTGCGCAGACAAAGAGCTACTTTAGCACGGATCCGATCCCGGGCGTGTCGGCCGCGGCCGCCGCAGCACCCCTGCCCCACCGGAACGGCGAGACCGTCGGATCGCCCGGGATCCAGTACCGCCATGGGAACGCCGCGGTGCCGGCGTGCCCGGCGACGCCCACGCGCGGCCCCGCCGCGATCTCGTCCAGCGGCTCGGCGAGCCAGAGCTCGGCCACCACACCGTGCAGCTCGGTGCCGGTGATCGCGTCGATGCCGTCATGCCGCGGGTGCCGCAGGCCCGCGGCCTGACCGAAACGGCCGGGACCCCGGGCGAGGTCGCGGAGCTGCCGCGGCCCGATCTCAGGACGGATTTCCCGCTCCGGCGTGATCCGCGCGGTTTCCGCCGTCTCTGTCGAATCCGTCCTGAGAACGGGAACGATGCCCCGCCGCTCGCCCGCCACGTCGATGCCGACCTCGACCTCGCCGGCGCGCAGCAGCACACCGCCGGCCACCCCGTCCGGCCCGCACACCACGTTCACGCAGGAGTGGATGCCGTGGCTGAGGTAGACGTACAGGTGCCCCGGCTCACCCCACATCGTCGCGTTGCGCGCCGTCCGGCCCATGCGGGCGTGGGAGCCGGGGTCCGCCAGCTCGCCCGTTCCGGCGCCGTGGTACGCCTCGACCTCGGTGATCCTGAGGCGCACCTCTGCGCCGTCCACGACGGTGCGCAGCCGAGCGCCGAGCAGGCGCGGCGCGACCTCGACGGGGAGCGCGAGCAGGTCGGATCTGGCCGCCCGCCGGAGCCCTTCGCCGAGGGGCGGGAGCGCGGAGCCGGTCATCAGCGGTGCGGCGCCGCAGCGCACCAGGACGGATCGAAGCCGGCGAGCACGACGCGCTCCTTGCCGGTCTTCGTGTCCAGGATGTGGGTCTGCAGCGTGGTCGGCAGCGGCAGCAGCGATTGGTCGTACGGGTTCTGCACCAGGTTCGGCGCCACCACCACCGCGCTGTACTGCCCGCTCGGCGACGGGCACGCCTGCATGATGGCGTCGGATCCGGTCACGCTGAACAGCTTGACCGCCTTGCCCTTCTCGTCGACCCGGGTGATGATCTGTCCGGTCGGCAGCCCGGTCGCGTCGCGGGTCGCGACCTGTCGCAGCGTGCCGCCGGGGAACGGCGCGATCGTGCTCGGCACCCCGAAGTCGGGGGTCGATGCCGCGAGCGGCTTCTGGGTTCCGTCAGCGAGGTTCAACTCGACCAGGTCGTTCGCCCTGCTGACGATCGCCGTGTAGGTGCCGCGGGAGATGCCCTCGATCGTCTGCGCCGGCCCCAGCGCGGTGGGCGCCCCCTTGGCCGAGGAGCGGTCCTCGACGTAGAGAGCGCCCGTGAAGTCGATGAACAGCACCGAGGAGGTGTCCGGCACGAAGGCCCATTGCGCGGTGCTCGGCAGCTTGTCGCCGATCTTGACGATCTGCGGGGTGTCGTCGCCGGTCAGCGACTGCGTGACCAGGACGCTCGCCCGCCCGCCCGCCGCGCTGATGCCCTTGTCGGTGAAGGTGTAGCCGACCAGGTTGCCGCGCTCGGACACCTGCATCGAGGACACGAAGCCGGGACCGGGCAGCGGCAGCTCGCGCTGGTGCTTGCCCTGGCGGTCCATCACCAGCAGGGTCGAGGTGCCGTCCTTCTCGGTGCTGACCACGAGACGGTCGGCCGTAGTGCGGAAGTCGTCGATCCCCTTGTGCTGGAACACCGGCACGGCGTTCTTGCCGCCGAGATCGGTGAGGAAGATCGTGTCGTCGCCCGAGGCGTTGCGCTGCAGCAGGTAGATCGTCGACTTCGGGGTCTGGAACGTCGCCTGCAGGGTGCCGGTGCGCTGATGGTCGGTGCCGGTGACGTCCTTCACGGACACGGAGTACGTGGTGTCGTCGTCGAGCGGCACCGTGAAGCGGATCCCGAGCATGCGTCCCGAGGTGTCGACCGTGAACGGCGCGCTCGGGGTGACCGTGACCTGCGACGCAGAGACCTTCGCGATCGGCTCGCTCGCCGTGAGCAGCATGCGCGTGCCCGATGCGTCGATCGCGGACTGCGCGTCGATCTTCACCCCGGTCACGCGCGGACCCTGCAGCAGCCCGACCAGGCCGAACCCGGCGACGACGAGCACGAGCACGCCGACGACCGCGCCGATGATCAGGGGGAACCGGCGGCGCCCGCGCTCGGCGGGTTCCGGCGCGGCGTGGGGTTCCCAGGCCGGTTGCGGGATCGCGGCAGGAGGCGCTGTCACCGAGGTCGCCGGGGGGACGGCCTGACTCACCTCGGCGGCGGGCTCCGCGTCGCGGATGTCGGGCCGGTCGGGAACGCCGTCGGGGGATGCGGGGTTCGGGGTGCGGCGCGGCCCGGGGGCCGCCTCAGCGGTCTGCCCAGCCGCGGGGGCCGCGGGGCTCTCCACGGCCGTCGGGTTCTCCGAGGAGGCCGCATCCGAGGCCACGGGGCTCGCCGAAACCGCGGCGCTCGTCGAGGCCGCGTCCGCGGCTTCCTCGGCCGCGCGACGGGCGCGCAGCTCGGCCCGGGTGAGCGGGCGATCCGCGTCGTCAGTGCTCATAGGGGTCCTTCGGCTGCGGGATCTTCGAGACGCTGGCCGGCACGATCGAGAGCTTCCCGTCGGCGGCCGCGCGGACCACGCCCTTCACCTGCACCCAGTCGCCGACCGTGTACTGGCTCTTCCAGCCGCTGATCTGCACCGGCACGGAGGCCGGCTGCGCATCGATCACGCAGTGCGAGATGACCATGCGGGTCAGGTGCGCCTGATCCGTCGCGGATCCGTCCGGTGTGAGGAAGCCGGTGAGCGTCACCGTGGTGCCATCGTACTTCTCCGGGCGGGTTCCCGTGGCGAACGTGCTCGCCCACGCGCCGACCCCGAAGGTGCTCGTGTCGGTGTTCGCGCCCAGCGCCACGTTGTCGGCGCCGGCGAAGAGCACGTTGCCGACCGGGGCGCGCTGCAGCGCCATGTCGACCGACAGCGCCGCCGGCGGCAGCAGCAGCGCCCCGGCGGCGACCGCGGTGGCGATCACTCCCCCGGCCCCGGCGAGCGCGATCCCCGCCACCCGGCGCACCGACCGCCGCGGCGCGTGCTCGTGGCCGTCGTGCGGGCGGCCGTCGTGCTCGTGCGCATCCGGCGCCGCGCCGTGGTCGTGCCCGTGGTCCTGCTCGGCCCCCAGCGGGAGCGCGCACGACCACACGACGCCGATGAGCGTCACGATCGCGGCGGCGATGGCGAACCAGACCGTCTCCGGGCTGATGTACAGGGTGAGCCGGCCGGTGATGCCGAGCACGAGGGTGGTGACGGCGAGCAGCGTCGCGAGCCCCGCACCGAGCCAGCGGGTGCCGAGAAATCCCGCTCTGCTCGTCGTCTCAGACGGCGCCGTCCGCTCAGACAAGGACGTTCACCCCGATCCCCAGGGCCAAGCCGAACAGGATCACGATCGTCACGATCCCCGCGAGGGTGCGGCCGGTGAACGTGGTGCGCAGCAGCGCGATCATCTTGATGTCGACCAGGGGCCCCACGAGCAGGAACGCGACGATCGCACCCGGCGAGAAGGTGGAGGCGAACGACAACGCGAAGAAGGAGTCCACGTTCGAGCAGATCGCGACCGAGATGGCGAGCGCGATCATCGCGACGACCGAGAGCAGCGGATTGGATCCGATCGCCAGCAGCACGTCGCGCGGCACGATCACCTGCACGGCTCCGGCGAGAGCGGATCCCACGATCAGGGCGGGCATCACGGCCCGCAGCTCGACCAGGAACTGCGCGAGGCTGCGCCGGGTGGGAGTGCCCAGCTCGTGCGTGACGACGTCGCAGGTGCTGCGGAAACGCTCGGTCAGCAGCGCGTCCGGCGAGGGGTGCCGGCTGTAGACCCAGCCGATCAGGTTCGCGACCGCGTAACCGCCGACGATCCGCGCGACCAGGATCCCGCCGTCCCAGCCGAACGCGGCCTGCGTGGTGAGGATCACGATCGGGTTCACGATCGGCGCGGCGATGAGGAACGTGAGCGCCTCGGACGGCGCGAGACCGCGCATCATCAGCCCGCGCGCGAACGGCACGTTGCCGCACTCGCAGACCGGGATCAGCATGCCGAGCAGCGACAGCACGGCACGCCGCGCCCAGCCGCGCCGGGGCAGGATCCGCTCGATCACCCCGTCCGGAAGCCACACCTGCACCACGATCGAGAGCAGCACACCCAGGATCACGAACGGCAGCGCCTCGAACAGCACGCTGAGCGAGAGCGTCAGCCCGTCCTGCAGGCGGTTGGGCAGCGATGCGCGGAAGAGGTGCGGAGCGAAGACGTCGATCGCCACGAGCGCGGCGATCACGGCGGTGCCGACCACGGCGGCGATCGCGGTCCTGCGTCCGGACAGCCCCGGCGGCGGGGTGCGCAGCGCGTGCGGGATCGACCTGTCGCGCTCGGACGCGCGCCGGCTCTGAGTGGTCGCGGTCACGCCGGCGTCACGCTTCCGCAGCGGCGTCCGCGCAGGTCGCGCAGAGCCCGAAGATGTCGACCACGTGCTCCGCGTCCCGGAAGCCGTGCTGGGCGGCGGTGCGGCGCGCCCACTGCTCGACGTCGGTCGCCTCGATCTCGACGGTCAGTCCGCAGGATCGGCAGATCAGGTGGTGGTGGTGCCCTTCGGTGTGGCACGCGCGGTAGAGCGCCTCGCCCTCGGGGCTCTGCAGCGAATCGGCCTCGCCCGAGGCCGCGAGCCCGGCCAGCGCCCGGTACACCGTGGCCAGCCCGATCCCGGTGTTCGCGTCGCGCAACGCCGCGTGCAGCGTCTGAGCGCTCACGAAGCCGCGCGCGTCCGCGAGCTCTTCGCGCACGCGTTCGCGCTGCCACGTGTTCCGCTGAGCCATGCCCCGAGTCTAGATCCGCCTCCTGGCCCGGGGCTGGGAGGGCACCCTCCTGCCGCTGAGCGGCACCGCGTCACCTCCGGGACCGCGGGGACCGCCGGGCCCCGCGAGGCCCGGGATGGGTCGCGGCGCGCGCCGGATCCGCTGGGCCACCGCACGTTGGCCGGATCCGCCGGGCCCGCGGGGCCCACCGCACCCTGGCCGGATCCGCGAGATGGAAAACGTCGCTCGCAGAGGCCTGCCGGCAGCGAGATCCATCTTCGTCCGCCCCGTTCCGCCTTGTGGAGATGGAAAACGTCGCTGCGAACGGTTTCGCAGCGACGTTTTCCATCTCCGGCGGAAGTCAGTCCGTCTCGGCGTCCCCGGGCTCGCTCTCCGCAGCGGGAGCGGATCCGGATCCGGTCGCCTCGCTGCCGAGGGCGCCGTCGGGACGGATCAGCTCGCGCACCTCGGCCATGAAGCTGGTGAGCTGCTGCTGCTGCCAGCGCAGCTGACGGGCGCGGTCGTCGGCGTCGCGGACCACGTTCGCGGTGTGCGCGGTGACCATGTCGACGATCTTCTGCGACTTGGTGCGGGCGCGGTCCAGGGTCTCCCTGGCGCGCACCTGCGCCTCGGCCTCGATCGCGTTCGCCTGCGATCGCATCAGCCGCTCGTAGTCGTCGGCCTTCGCGGAGATCCGCTCGGCGTGCGCGAGCGACGCGGCGACCTGCTCGTTCGCGTCGGCGGTGATCCGCTCGGCGTGCGCGACGGCCTGGTTGTGCAGCACCAGGAACTCCTGCTGCGCATCGTCCTGACGGCGGGTGATGGACTCCTCCATCTCCAGCACGCGGGCGTTCATCTCGCGCACCTCGCGCTCGGCCGAGACGCGCAGGTCCGTGGTCTCGCGCGTGACCATCGCACGCAGCGCCGCGGCGCCCTTCTCGGCCTCGGTGCGGATCGCGTGCGCCTCCTGCTCTGCGTGGTTCACCTTCTCCTGCGCGTGCGCGGCCTCGCGCTCGATCTGCGCGGTGTGCGCGGTGAACTCGGTCTCCATCTTGAGGCGGATCTGATCGGCGTCGCGCTCGGCCTGCGCCGTGATGCGCGCCACATCGGCCTCGAGCTCGGCGCGCTTCGTGGCCGCCTCCTCGCGGGCGGCCTCGAGCAGCCGTTCGGCCTGGACCGCGGCGTTCTGGATGAGCACGCTCGCCTGCTCCTCGGCCACACGCAGCACGGTCTCGAACTGCGAGCGCGAGGTGGCCTCGTCGATGTCGTCCTGGGATCCGGCGAGCGCAGTGCTCAGCGACTGGATCTGCTGCGCCGATTCGGCCGCCTTCGCCTGCGCGGTGGCGAGGTCGGCCTCGAGCTGCGCGATCCGCTCGGCCTGCGCGGCCTGCGCCTTCTCCCGCTCGGTGCGGTGCGCGGCCTCGGCCTTGTCGAGCTCCGCGCGCAGGTGCGCGTCGGTCTTCGCGCTCGACTCGGTGGCGCGGCGCAGCTCCTCCTTGAGGGCGGTCAGGTGCGCGTCCACCTCGGTCTTGTCGTACCCGCGGAACCCGATCGTGAACGCCTGCGGGCTGGACGGGCTCTCCAGCAGCTGATCGAAGAAGTCCCCTTGCGGCGCCTTCTCGTCGGTTGCTCGGTCTTCAGCTGCCCTGTCCACGGTCGGCGCCTTTCTGATCGTTCCCCCCTCGGGGCGTCGCGGGGGCACGCCGGAACGAGTGGTTCGAAAAGGGGGGAATCGCGCCGCCCCGGCCTCCTGGGTGCGGGGCCGCGATCCGCGCGCGATGTCGTGATGATCCTAACCCGCGGCATGGCGCGCCCGGGAGTGCGGATCCACGCCGGAATGCCGATCCGGAAGCTCCGCGCCGCTAGTGTAGCTGCGCGTCCGGCGCGGTACCCCGCCAGGAGTGGAATCGCACGGTCAGCCCGGCGCGGGTCGGCGCACAGACGAACGGCCCCGCCGAGGCCTCGAGCCCGGGCGCGAAGGGCACGACGCGGACGAGCTGCAGCTCCCCGTCCTCGACCGCGGCACGGATGGTGAGAGCGTCGCCCGAGCGGCTCACCCGGATCCGGATCCGCTGCCCCAGCCACCCGGGGACCGGAGCGAGCGACCAGTCGGAGCGGCCGTCGGTCACGACGGCGCCGAGCTGCAGCCGGCCGTCGGCGAACTCGACACCCGCCTTGACCCAGTGCTCCGCGGAGACGCGGACGAAGATCCCGGCCTGATCGAACTGCTGGGAGAACGCGGCGGTGAACTCGACCTCGACGGCGCTCTCCGGCTCACAGGGGGCGACGAGGGCGTGCTCGTTGTCGTGGATGAAGCCGTAGGAGGTGAGCCGCCAGGCGTCGCTGCCCTCGGCGGCCGTGACGAGGAGGTCGGTGCCGTCCTCCACGGCGGAGACCGGCGCGTGGGTCCAGACGCCGTCCGTCCAGGCGATGTCGGTCATCGGTCTCTCCTTGCGCTGTCGGATACGGCGGGGCGACGGGCGAGAGGGCCTCGGCAGCTCCCCGCCGCAGCCTACGGGAGACGGCGTCGGCGTCAGCGCGTGACACCGGCGATCACGGCGCGGATCGCGACGTCTCCGCGGCGGCGCTGCTCGGCCCGCGGGACGTGCGCGAGCGGACCGTGCAGGCAGAGTTCGGCGAACCCGTGCACGGTCGCCCAGCACGCCCACGCGGCGTCGTCCTGGCGGGCGGGATCCAGAGCGCCCTCCGCGACGAGGGCGTCGAGCGCGGCGGTGAGCGCCAGGAAGGCGGGGGCCTCCCCGACGGCGGCGGGATCCGGCCGCCTGGCGCCGAAGAACACCACGGCGAACCAGCCGGGCTCCTCGAGAGCGAAGTCGACGTAGGCCCGGCCGATCCGGCGCAGATCCTCACGCGGGGACGCGGCGGGAGGATCGGTCATCGACGCCGCCAGCCCCTGCTGGATCGCCGCCGCGGTCGCGTCCAGCAGTGCGGCGCGGTTCGGGAAGTGCCGGTATGCGGCGTTCGGCGAGACGCCGGCCCGGCGCGTGGCCTCGCGGATCGTCACCGCATCCGGTCCGCCGTCGCGGCTGAGCTCGACGGCGGCCTCGACGAGAGCCGTCGCGAGGTCGCCGTGATGGTAGGCCACTGGATCCCTCCGCCCTTGTCCACGCCCCCGACAATGTGTACGGTATGAACATACCGTATGTGGACAACGTGAACATCGGAGGAGCCATGACAGCCCTGCCCCCTGTGGTCGACGAGCAGACCTGGCGCGAGGAGCTCGCGAAGCTGCGGATCAGGGAGAAGGCCGCAACCCGTGAGCTGGACGCGATCGCCGCCGCCCGCCGCCGCCTTCCCGCGGTGAAGCTGCCCGAGTACACCCTGATCGCCGAGGACGGCAGCCGCGTGCGTCTGGCCGACGTCTTCGAGGGCCGCAGCCAGCTCGTCACCTACCACCACATGTGGACCGATGGCGCCCGCTGGCAGTGCCCCGGCTGCACCGGCGCCACGTCGCAGTGGACGCGCACCGAAGCCCTGGACGACCTGGATGCGCGCCTCGTCATCGTCACGAACGGCCCGATGGACGAGATCCTCGCGTACAAGAAGCGCGTCGGGAACGTCATGCCGTTCTACTCCTCGGCCGAGTCGTCCTTCGGCGCCGACATGGGCGCCGCACCGGGCGAGGGTTTCGGCTACAACGTGTTCCTGCGCGACGGCGACGACGTCTACCGCACCTGGCACACGAACGGCCGCGGCGCCGAGCAGTTCATGCTCTCGTTCGCGGTGTCCGACGTGCTGCCGTACGGGCGCCAGGAGGCGTGGCAGGACGTTCCGGAGGGATGGCCCCAGCAGCCCACCTATTCGCGCGGTCGCACGTCGAAGGACATCGCCGCCCTGTACGGCGACCCCGAGGCCTGACCGCCGGGATCCGCACCGCCGGCGCGAACAGGCGGTTCGCCCGTCAGTTCGAGCGCACGACCCGGTCGCGGCGGGATCCGATCCCGCGGCAGACCAGGTAGATCACGAACGAGACGGTCGTGATGTAGGGGCTCACCGGAAGCGTCCCCATCACCGCCAGCAGGATCCCGCCGACGGCGGACACGACGCCGAACGCGGCGGCGAGCAGCGGCACCGCGAGCGGGCCGGTGCGCACGCGCATCGCGGCCGCCGCCGGCGTCACCACCAGCGCCATCACCAGCAGCGCACCGATGATGTGCACGGCGACCGCCACCACGAGCCCGAGCAGCAGCATGAAGGCGAACGAGACCCCCACGGTCGGCACGCCGCGGGCGGCCGCGGACTGCGGGTCGAGGGAGTCGAAGCGCAGCGGACGCCAGATCACGAGCAGGCCCAGCAGCACCAGCGCGCAGATGCCGGTCAGCCAGCCCAGCTGCTCGGATTGCACGGAGACGATCTGCCCGGTCAGCAGGCTGAACCGGCCCGCCGCCCGGCCGTTGTACAGCGACAGGCAGAGGATCCCCACGCCCAGCCCGAACGGCATGAGTACGCCGATGATCGAGTTGCGGTCGCGGGCGCGGGCACCCAGCCAGCCGATGATCGCGGCCGCGATCAGGGATCCGACGATCGAGCCGGTCACGACGTCCACGCCGACGAGCAGCGCCACGGCGGCCCCCGCGAAGGACAGCTCGCTGATGCCGTGCACCGCGAAGGCCATGTCCCGCTGCATCACGAAGACGCCGATGAGGCCGCCGACGAGGCCCAGCACGGCGCCGGCCCAGACCGAGTTCGAGACGAGGGCGAGGATCTCGCCGTACTGCGGCAGCCCGCCGAACATGGCCTGGCCGATGTCCGAGAGGTTCATGCGCCTCCCTCCGCGTCCGGCCCGTCGTGGTGATGCGCGGCGCTCTCCGCGTCGGGCGCGCCGACGACGACTAGCCGCCCGCCGACCTCCGAGACGAACACCGGGACGCCGTAGAGGTCCGAGAGCACCCGGGTGGTGAGCACCTCACGCGGGGTGCCCAGCGTGAACCGGCCGTTCGCCAAGTACAAGATCCGGTCGACGATGTCGAGCACGGGGTTGATGTCGTGCGTCACGAGCAGCACGCCGGCGCCGGTGCGGCGATGCCGGTCGATCAGCTCCACGACCGCCTGCTGGTTGGCGAGATCGAGGCTGGTCAGCGGCTCGTCGCAGAGCAGCAGCCGGGGGTCGTCCGCCAGCGCCTGCCCCACCCGCAGCCGCTGCTGCTCGCCTCCGGAGAGGGTGCCGGCCGGACGATCGGCGAACGAGTCCGCCCCCACCGCGGCGACGAGCGCGGCGATCCTGGCCCGGTCGCCGCGGCGAGGGATGGGAAATCCGAACCGGTGCCCGTCGACGCCCAGCGCGACGAGGTCGCGGCCGCGCAGCGACGTCTCCGGCGGCAGCGGACGTGCCTGCGGCAGGTAGCCGACGTGGCGGTTGCCGCGCCCGCGCACGGGCTGGCCGACCGCTTCGACGGACCCCTCGGAGAGCTGCTGGAGTCCGAGGATCGCGCGCAGCAGCGTCGTCTTGCCGGATCCGCTCGGGCCGAGCACCGCCACGAGCTCACCGGGGGCGACGTCGAGGTCGAGACCGCTCCAGAGCTCGCGGTCCTCCCGGCGGATTCCGGCGCCGCGGATCCGCAGCAGCGGGGCGGCCGGAGAGGCGGCGGGAGAGGTCACTTGTCGAGATTACGCGACAGGGTGGCGATGTTGTCCTGCATCCAGCTCAGGTACGTCTTGCCGTCCGGGATCAGCTCGGTGACCTCCTGCACCGGCACGCCCTTCTCCTTCGCGACGCCGATGACCTTGGTGGTCTCCGCGCCCCCGGCCTGTGCGTTGACGAACAGCGCCTTCACCTCACCGGATCCGACGAGCCTCGTGGCATCCAGGAGCGTCGCAGGCGGGACGTCCTGCCCCTCCTCGACGGCGTGGCTGAACGCCTCGGGGGTGACGTTCACCAGGCCGGCCGCCGCGGTCAGGTACAGCGGAACCGGCTCGGTGACGAAGATCTTCTCGCCCTGGTGCGCGCCCTTGATCGTCGCGAGCGAGGAGTTCAGCTCCGCGAGCCCCTTCTCGAAGGTCGCGAGGTTCTTCTCGAAGTCGGCCTTGTGCTCCGGCGCCATGCTGCTCAGCTCGTCGGCGACCTTCTTCGCCACGCCCTCGACGACGGCCGTGTCGTACCAGACGTGCTCGTTGAACCCCTCGACGGTCTTCGCGACGTCCTCGCCCTTCGGCCAGGTGGGCGCGAAGGAGACGGCCGTGATGACCGGGGCGGAGCTGCCCGACTTGGCGAGCAGATCACTGAAGAAGGCGTCGTAGCCGCCGCCGTTGTCCAGGATCAGCCCGGCGCCCCGCACCTTCAGCTGGTCGGCCGCCGTGACCTCGTACTCGTGCGGGTCCTGCGACAGCGAGGCGATCACCGAGGTGACCGTCACGTGGTCGCCGCCGATCTCCTTCGCGACGTCGCCCCAGACGTTGGTCGACGCGGTCACCGCGATCGTGTCCTTGCCCGACGAGGACGCGGGACCGGTCGTCGCGGAGCAGCCCGCGAGGGCGACGATCGAGGCGGCGGCGAGGGCGAGGGCGGCGAACGGCTTCTGCATGGTCTCGAGCGTACGTTAAATGAGAATCATTATCAAAACAGGCGGGCCCTCGCAGCGCAGAGGGCCGACGCCCGTGTCAGTCCGCGCGCGGCAGGCCGGTCGACTGATATTGCGAAAGCAAATCGTTCCACGGCGTCGGGTCGATGCCGCGAGCAGCTACCCACGCGTCGTCGTAGTAGGTGGAGGCGTAGCGCTCGCCGCTGTCGCAGATCACCGTCGCGACACTGCCCTCGCGTCGGGATGCACGCATCCGCTGGGCGATCCGGAGTGCTCCCCAGATGTTCGTCCCGGTGGACGGACCGACCCTCCGGCCGAGCAGATCGGACGCCCAGCGCATGGTCGCGATCGAGGCGCCATCAGGCACGGGGATCACCTCGTCGACGAGGTTCGGGACGAAAGACGGTTCGACGCGAGTGCGCCCGATGCCTTCGATCCGCGACGGGGTCGAGGTGGTGAACGTCATGTCCTTGCGTCGCCACCCCTCGTAGAACGCCGAGCCGTCCGGGTCGACGACGGCTACTCGACTGCCGATGCCCTTGTGCCGGGCGTACCGGGCGATGCAGGTGCTCGTCCCGCCCGTGCCGGCTCCGACCACCACCCATTCCGGCACGGGGTGCGGCTCTCGCGACATCTGGCTGAACATCTCGCTCGCGATGTTGTCATCGCGCCAGTTGGTGGCCTGGCTGGCGAAGGTGAACTGGTCCATGAAGAAGCCCTCGCTCCCTTCCGCGAGTCGCTCCGCGGTGCGCACCACATGGGTCGGATCATCCACCATCTCCACTCGCCCGCCGTGGCGCTCGATCAGCGCGATCTTCTCGTAGCTGGTCGCTCGGGGAAGCACGGCTACGAAAGGAAGCCCCAGGATCTGGGCGAAGTACGCCTCGCTGACGGCCGTGGAACCGCTGGACGCCTCGATGATCGTCGTGCGCGGGCCGATGTCGCCGTTGCAGAGCGCCTGCACGAAGAGCGAACGGGCCAGGCGATGCTTGAGACTGCCCGTCGGGTGCAGCGACTCATCCTTGAGGTACAGATCGACGCCCTCCAGTCCACGCACGCGAAACGGCAGCAACGGCGTCCAGCCGCTCCGCCCCGCCTCCGCATCCAGCAGCCTCAGCGCATGGCGGACCCAGTTCCGGTCGGCACGGGTAGCGCACGGCGCAGCCTCTGGAGGGCGGGTGCGGAGTTGCTGCGACATGGCGGGTCCTCTTCTCGCGGTCGGGGCGCGCGACGTCGGTCGCGCGCTCTCCCACAGTGTGCGCGCCGGGAACCCCAACGACGAGCGAGAGAATCAGTGATCGAGCAAACAAACGCTTATATGCGCGGCGCCGTTGCAAGGGCCGACGCGGCCTCCCTCAGCGACTCGATCACCCGGATGATCGCGGGCGTATGTCGCTGGGATCGCAGCACGGTCGCGGTCACGTGCCGGTGCCGCTCCGGCAGCAGCGGCCGCGAACGCAGCTTCGGATGCTTCACGAACGACTGCGTCATCTGAGGCATCACGGCGAGCCCGAGACCGGAGACGACATAGCTCTGCACGGCGAGGTTGTCATCGGTCGTGATGTCGATGCGCGGCTCGAACCCGGCGTCCCCGCAGGCCGTGACGAACTCCTGCCGACACCGCACGCACCCGGCGACCCAGCGTTCGTCGCGCAACTCCGCGAGTTCGACCTGCTTGCGGCGCGCGAGCGGATGATCGTCCGACATCATGAGCACCATCGGCTCCGTGAGCAACGGGATGGTGTTGAAATCCGGTTCGCTCTGCGACGCGGGCTGGTCGTCGTAGCGGAAAGCCACGACGATGTCGAACTCGCCGCTGTGCAGACCCTGCAGGGACTCCGGCGGCTCCGCTTCGAACAGCTCGAGTTCGATCCCGAGCTGACGGGACCGGAGCCGCGAGATGGCCGACGGCACGAGGGTGGCATTGGCGCTCGGGAAAGCGCAGATGCGCACGCGCGCCTCCTTCAGGCGGGTGACGGCGGCGATACGCTCCTCGGTGGCGCGCAGCTCCGCCAGGATCTCCGCAACACGGGACGCGAGCACTTCCCCCTGCTCACTGAGCTTCAGGCCCCGTCCGTCGCGAGAGAACAGGGTCGTCTTCAGGTCGCGTTCGAGCGCCCTCATCTGCTGGCTGACGCCCGGCTGCGTGTAGCCGAGTTCGCGCGCGGCCCCGGCGAAGCTGCCGATCCGCACGACCGCTTCGAAGGTGAGGAGTCGCTGCGTGTCCAACACTCCTGAAGTATAAGCAGGTGTTTGACTCTGCGAACCAAGTGCCGCATTGGCTTTTGTATCAACAGTCGCAATGATGAGGACACCGCATCACCCGAAGCGGTCTGAGGCGCCCGGCATCGAGGCCGACGCGCATCCGCCAATGCGTTCTGAGGAGAAGGCAGCATGGCCTCGACAACAGTGGAATCAGCACACAGCTTCCGTACTCGACTGCGGGCCATCAGCGGCAGCGTCATCGGCACCTCTCTGGAGTGGTACGACTTCTTCCTCTATGGGACGGCCGCGGCGCTCGTGTTCAACCACGTGTTCTTCCCCACCGTCGATCCGCTCATCGGGACGCTTCTCGCCTTCGGCAGCTTCGCGGTCGGTTTCGTGGCGCGGCCCATCGGGGCCCTCGTCTTCGGGAACCTGGGCGACCGCCTCGGGCGCAAGCGGATCCTCGTCGTGACGCTCATGATCATGGGCATCTCCACGATGCTGATCGGGGTGCTCCCCGGGTACGCCGCGATCGGCGTGCTGGCTCCGATCGCCCTGACGCTGCTGCGCTTCATCCAAGGTTTCGGGCTCGGCGGCGAATGGGGAGGGGCAGTGCTCATGTCCCTCGAGCACGGCGATCCGAAGCGACGCGGATTCGCCGCAAGCTGGCCGCAGATCGGCGTGCCGCTCGGCCTGCTTCTCGCAAACGGTGTTCTGACGCTGATGCTGTGGCTCACCGACGACGCCGCGTTCCTCGCCTGGGGCTGGCGCGTGCCCTTCCTGCTCAGCGCCGTCCTCGTCGCGATCGGCTTGTGGATCCGGTTGCGCGTCACCGAATCGCCCGAGTTCGAGAAGCTTGCGGCCGAGGGCTGCCGAGTACGCTTCCCGATCCTGGAAGTGCTGCGGACCCAGCGCCGCGAGCTGCTGATCGCCACGGGCTCCCGGATCGGGACCGACGTCGCCTTCTACATCTTCGTGCTGTTCGTCGTCACGTACCTCACCCAGATGGTCGGGCTGAACCAGTCCGCAGCGACGCTGGTGGTGCTGGCGAGCGCGGCGACCATGGTCGTGTTCATCCCCGTTCTCGGTGCTCTCTCCGACCGCGTCGGCAGGCGCCCCGTGTACTTGGCCGGCGCGATCGGCGCGGTCCTCTGGGTGTTCGCGTTCTTCCCGCTGCTGGACACGCACAACCTCCCTCTGATCGTGCTGGCGGATTTCATCGGCATGCTCTGCTGGGCCGCCATGTACGGGCCCCTCGCCGCGTTCACCACCGAGCTCTTCCCTGCCAACGTGCGCTGCAGCGGTGCGTCCCTCGGCTTCCAGCTCTCCGGGATCCTGGGCGGCGCCCTCGCACCGATCATCGCCGTGGCGCTGTACGGACGCTTTCACAGCTGGCTCCCCATCGCGGTTTACGTGGCCGTGATGCTCGCGATCACGATCGTATCCGTCATGGTCGCCCGGGAGTCGTCACGCGACCACGGGTCCATCGAGCCGGCCGCCGTGGCCGAGGTGAATTGATGGCGTCGGAGCGGCACGACGAGGTCGTGCGGAATCTGCGGGACGCGGGCTTCGAGCTTCCGGCGATGCAAGCGGCCATCGCGGCCTACACCCCGGCACTCCAGATCGGCGACTTCGCGTTCACATCGGGACAGCTTCCTCTCGTCGACGGCGCTCTGCCGATCACCGGCAAGGTCGGTGACGGCGAGAGCCTCGTGGCGCCGGCATCCGCGAAGGAGCTCGCGGCCCGGTGCGCGCTGAACGCGCTCGCCGCGCTGGCCGCCGCGGCCGGCGATCTCGGCCGCATTGCACGGGTCGTGAAGGTGACCGGCTTCGTCGCGAGCGACCCGGTTTTCACAGAGCAGTCCGCGGTGATCGACGGCGCCAGCGAACTCCTGCGCCGAGCGTTCGGCGATGATGGCATCCACACCCGGTCGGCCGTGGGCGTGGCCGTGCTCCCCAAGGACAGCCCGGTCGAGGTGGAGCTGATGGTCGCGCTCCGGCCGGCGGAATGACGATGCACCCGAGCGCCCGCACCCGCAGGCGCCAGAACACGGATTGGCGGTAAAGAAATGACCTGGGACGAGACCTACCCGGAGGGCTTCTTCGGCCCGGCCACGGGATCGTTGCTCATCAAGAACCTGCGCGGCGTGGTCACCGGTCGGCTGGGCGATCCGCTCCGCGAGGTGGAGACGATCCGCGTCAGCGGCGGCCGCATCGAGGAGATCGGCGGTGCGGCGGACGCTGAAGCCGATGTGGTGATCGACGCGAAGGGTGCCGTGGCGCTGCCGGGCCTGTTCGACACGCACACGCACTTCGCGATCGGCGACTTCAACCCGAAGCAGAACACGGTCGGCTTCATCGAGAGCTACATGCACGGCGGCGTGACGTCGATGATGTCGGCGGGCGAGGTGCACTTCCCAGGACGGCCCATGGACCGCTTCGGCGTCAAGGCCGTCGCCGTCGCCGCGAACCGCTCGTTCACCCTCAACCGGCCCGGCGGAGTCCGCATCCACGGCGGCTCACTCATGACGGGTCCGTATATGGAGCAGGAGGACTACGCCGACCTGGCTCGGCAGGGCATCTGGCTCATGAAGGTCGGTTTCGGCGGGTTCACCAAGCCGACCGACGCCGTTCCGCACGTGCGCTGGGCGCAGGAGGCGGGCTTCGTCGTGATGTCGCACTCCGGTGGTGCGTCTTCCGTTCCCGGCGTGGCCCCGATCACGGTCGACGACCTGATCGCCATGGCTCCCGACATCGCCGGCCACATCAACGGCGGCACGACGAGCCTGCCCGAGGCGGACGTCGAGAGGCTCGTGAAGGAGTCGACCGCCGCGCTGCAGCTCGTACAGGCCGGCAACCTCTCGGCCAGCCTCAACATCCAGCGGATGGCCGCGGAGAACGATGCCCTGGACCGCGTGATCCTCGGCTCGGACACCCCGTCCGGCACGGGAGTCATGCCGCTCGCGATCATCAAGACGATCGCCGAGCTGTCGTCAATCGGGGGCGTGCCCGCAACGGACGTCATCGCCTACGCGACCAGCAACGCCGCCCGGGTGCTGCGCCGTGACGAGGGCGTGCTCGACGAGGGTCGGCCCGCCGACATCGTCCTCGTGCAGCAGCCGGTAGGAGGACCCGCGAACCACCCGATCGATGCGCTGAACCGGGGTGACATCACTGGCATCGCGAGCGTCATCATCAACGGACAGATCCGTGCGCTGCGCAGCCGGAACTCCCCTGCGCCGATCCGGGAAGTAGAGGTGCAGCCGCACCGCTGAGTGGACGGGGTGGCCGGAGCGGGAGCGATCCGGCTCCGGCCACCCTCACCTTCTCAGCTGCGCAGCCAGACCGTGGTCTCGCCGGGCACCGCGCCGTCGACGAGCTCGCCCAGCACTACGTCGGCGCCGCCCTCGAGAGCGAACGGCTCGGTGCCGAAGTTCGTCACGACCTGCCACCCGTTCGGCCGGGCGAAGCGCAGCACGTCGTCACGACCGGTCTCGATCCACTCCAGGCTCTCGCCGGCCTGCAGCTCGTGACGCAGCGCGAGCGCGCGCCGGTAGGCGTTCAGCGACGACGACGGATCCGCATCCTCCGCTTCGACCGCGTACGCGGCGAACCAGGCCGGCTGCGGGATGTGCGCGCCCGCCGTACCGAAGCCGAACGACGACCCTGTGCCGGTCCAGGGCAGCGGAACCCGGCAGCCGTCACGGCCGAGGCCGTCGCGCTCAGGATCCGCGCCGCGGAAGAACGCCGGATCCTGCCGGTCCTCGGGCTTGATGTCGGCGACCTCGTGCAGCCCGAGCTCCTCGCCCTGGTACAGGTACGCGCTGCCGGGCAGGCCGAGCAGGAACAGCGACGCGGCCAGCGCACGCCGCCCGCCGCGCTCGAGGTCGATCTGGTCGGCGGGTCCACCGGCGAGGATCCAGGCGGATCCCTGCTTGATCTTGCGTCCGTTCAGCGGCTCGAGGCCGTAGCGGGTCGCGTGCCGGACGACGTCGTGGTTCGAGAGCACCCAGGTGGAGCTGGATCCGGTCGCCGCGCTCTGCGCCAGGTTGTCGGTCACGATCGCCCGGAACTGCGCGGCCTCGAAGTCCGCCTCGAGCAGGTCGAAGTTGAACGCCTGGCCCAGGCCCTCCGGCGTGGCGTACTTGGCCCGGCGCTCCGCCGTGGCGACCCACGCCTCGGCGACCGCGATGCGCGGCGGCTCGTACTCGTCGAACACCTGCCGCCACTCGCGGTAGATCTCATGCACCGCGTCGCGGTCCCAGAGCGGGTGCCGGCCGTCGGTCGTGTCGATCGCGTCCAGCTCGGCCTGGCTCGGCAGCACCTCGGGCAGATCCTTGCTGAGCCCGTGCGCGACGTCGATCCGGAAACCGTCGACCCCGCGGTCCGACCAGAACCGCAGCGTCTCGAGGAACTCCGTGTGCACGTCGGGGTTGTCCCAGTTGAAGTCCGGCTGCTCCTTCGCGAAGAAGTGGTAGTACCACTGGCCGTCGCCCACCGGCTCCCAGGCCGGCCCGCCGAAGCACGACTGCCAGTCCACCGGGGGCAGCTCGCCGTTCTCGCCGAGTCCGTCCCGGAAGATGTACCGGTCGCGCTCGGGCGAGCCCTTCGGTGCGGCGAGCGCGGCCTGGAAGAGCGCGTGCCGGTCGGAGGAGTGGTTCGGCACGATGTCGACGATGACCTTGATCCCCCTGGCGTGCAGGGCCTCGATCATCTCGTCGAAGTCGGCCAGCGTGCCCAGACGCGGATCCACATCGCGGTAGTCGTCGACGTCGTACCCGCCGTCGGCGAGCGCGGACGGGTAGAACGGGCTCAGCCACACGGCGTCGACGCCGAGGCCGGCCAGGTAATCGGCCTTCTCCACGACGCCGCGGATGTCGCCGAGGCCGTCGCCGTTCGCGTCCGAGAAGCTGCGCGGATAGACCTGATAGACCACGGCCTGACGCCACCACGAGGCGTCGGTCTCAGTCGAGGTCTGGAGCGTCTCGGTCGCGAGGGCTGCATCAGTCATTCGGGGTCCCTTCTGGGGTTCGGGGTGGTTTCTGTGGGTTCGGGGTGGTGAGCCCTTCGACAGGCTCAGGGACCGGGCGGCGACAGGCTCGGGGGAACGGGCGGGTTCGGATCCGGTCGCTGAGCCTGTCGAAGCGCGGCGGCGCGGCGTCAGCCCTTGACGGCGCCCTGCGTCACGCCCTCCATCACCCAGCGCTGGGTGAAGAGGTACGCGATGATCGCCGGCGCCATCGCCATCAGATACGACGCGAAGGCCACGTTGTAGTTGCTGCTGAACTGATTCTGGAACAGGTTCTGCCGCACCGGCAGGGTCTGCAGCGCCGGATCCGAGATGATCAGCGACGGCATCATGAAGTCGTTCCAGGCGTACAGGAACGCGAAGATGCCGATCGTGGCGCTCATCGGCCCGAGCAGCGGGAAGATGATCCGCCAGAACGTCTGCCAGGTGCTGGCGCCGTCGATCCGGGCGCTCTCCTCGAGCTCGAGCGGGATCGAGCGCAGGAATGCGGTGAACAGCAGCACGCTGAAGCTGAGCTGGAACATCGTGGCGAGGAGGATCACGCCGAACGGGTTGTCCAGATGGGTGAGCCCGGTGAGCTGGATCTGCGGCAGCGCCACCACCGGGAACGGGATGAACATCGCCGCCAGCAGGTAGAAGAACGAGTAGCGGAACAGCTTGTGATCCCATTTGCGCACGATCGCGTACGACGCGAACGCCGACAGCACCACGGTCAGGAACACGGTGCCCGCGGTGACGAGCAGCGAGACGCCGGCGCCCACCGGGAACTTCGTGAGATCCCAGGCCTGCGTGAAGCCGTCCAGGCTGAACGGGGCGGGCAGCGAGAACGCGTTGCCGTCCACCGACTGCTTGGACGTCTTGAACGCCATCGACACCGTGACGTAGAGCGGGATCAGCACGGTGAAAGCGCTCAGGATCAGGAGGATCGTGCCCGACCAGTTCACCCGCTCCATCCTGACGCGGGGAGCGCGGCGGCGAACGCCGGCCTGCGTCGTGACGGCCTCGGTGGTGAGAAGAGTCTGCGTGGACATCAGAGTGCGTTCCTTCCGCGGGTCACGGACAGCTGCAGCAGGGAGATGAGGATGGCGACGACGAAGAAGATCGTCGCGTTGGCCATCTGGTAGGCGTAGTCGCCGCCGTTGAAGCCTGCGATGATGGTCATCGCCACGCTGCGGGTGGACGTGCCGGGGCCGCCGTCGGTGAGGCCCTTGATGATGTCGTAGGCGTTCAGGAAGCCCTTGAAGCCGAGAACGACGTTGATCACGAAGTAGCCCGCCACGAGCGGCACCGTGATCCGGGTGAGCTGCTGGAACTTGTTCGCGCCGTCCAGATCGGCGGCCTCGTACACCTCCCCGGGAACCGAGAGCAGACCGGCGATGTAGATGAGCAGCGTGCCGGGGATCGCCTGCCACGCGGTCACGATCACGATGCCGACCCAGGCCAGGTCGGGATTCGCCAGGATGCTCGTCGACAGCCACGGGATCCCCGTCGCGGTTCCGAGCGCCGGGATCGAGTTGGAGAACAGGAAGTTGAAGACGTACGCGATGATGATGCCCGAGACGACCATCGGGATCACGAAGATCGCACGCAGACCGGTCTTGAAGCGGATCCGCGAGACGAGTCCGACTGCCAGCAGGAACGCGAGCACGTTCACCACGATCACGGTCACGATCGAGAATCCGAAGGTGAACAGGTAGCTCTGCAGGATCGCCGGATCGCCGAACGCCGCGATGTAGTTGGTCAGGCCGTTGAAGCTCCACGTCCCGATCCCGATCGAGTCGGTGAAGCTGAAGAAGATGCCCATCACGGCGGGCACCGTGATCGCCAGCGTGAACAGCACCAGCGTGGGAAGCAGGAACAGGTAGTAGATCGGCTCGATCCGCCGGCTGCTGCGGCGGACTGTGCGGTCGCCGCCGGTGACGATGGTGGTCGTGGTGCTCATTTCGCGCTCCCCTTCGAGTCGCTCGGAAGCTTCGGGGCGAGGAAGGCGGCGCGCACCCAGTCCGCGTCCATCGTGCTGAGGTTGTCCTTGACGCTGCCCCCGAGGGCGATCGACTGGACGTAGTTGAAGACCGGGATTGTCTTCGGCACCAGCACCGAAGCCCCTTGATAGACCGCACCCTTGGTGTAGTACGGGATCATCCCCGCGATCCGCGGATCGGTCGGCATCTTCGCGTCCGTGGTCGGGCTGAACCCGAGCTGCGAGGCGTTGTAGCCGTCGACGATCTTCGGCTGGTACAGGTACTCGAGGAAGTCGCGGGCCGCCTTCTGGTGCGCCGATCCCGTCGGGATCATCGCCGCGAGGTCCATGTTGACCCGGACCTTGAGGTCGTCCGGGTTGTTCGTCATCGGCAGCGGGAAGCTGCCGAGCTGCAGATCCGGTGACGTCTTCGCGATCTCGCCGAACGCCCACGGCCCTTGCAGGTACATCGCCCCCTGCCCCTTGGCGAACGCGAGGTTGCCGTCCACGTAGGCCTGGCTGCCGGCGTTGGGCTGCGTGTACTTCTTGATGAGTTCCGTCATCTGGTCGACGGGCTTCGCGAAGTCCTTGGAGAAGGAGGTCTGCGAGTTCGGCCCGACGTCGGTGCCCTCCGCGTTCATCTTCTTGAAGAAGTCGACGACCGGCACCTCGCCGCCCACGGCGTAGTCGTACCAGCCCTGGCCGATCGTCCAGTTGTCCTTGAACGTGCCGTAGAACGGGGTCACTCCGGCTGCCTTCAGCTTGTCGCACGCGGCGATCAGCTCGTCCCAGGTCTTCGGGATCTGGATGCCGTACTTCGCGAAGATCGCCTTGTTGTAGATCACCGATGCGGCCATCACCGAGTAGGGCAGCACGGTGGTCTTGCCGGGGCAGACGCCGTACTGATCCAGCAGCGGCTTGAGATCCTTGCGGATCCGGCTGGCCTCCGGGGTGTCGGCGAGGTCGGTCAGCGCGCAGCGCTGCACGAACCGGGCGACCTCGAAGTTGTAGTTCGCGAGCATGAGGTCGGGCGGGTTGCCGCGCACGAAGCTCGCCGAGACCACGTCGACGCCCGACGTGTCGATCTCGACGCGCACCTTGTCCTGCGACGCGTTGTAGTCGTTCACGACCTTCGTCATGAAGTCGATCGCCTCGCGCTTGCTGAACGTGAAGCGCACCGTCTCGCGGCCGTCGGTGGAGCAGGCCGCCAGCCCGCCCGCCGCGAGTGCGAGCACTGCGGTGACGGCCAGCGCCTTCGCGGCCCGTCTGATCTGTGCAGACACCATCGTCCTCTTCTCCGTCCTCTCCCCGGAGGCCGCACGTCTTCGCGGGCCGTAACTTCGGGGATTAGATTTTGTACTCGAATCAACTCGAACGAGGGATACTCTGACAGAACCCCGCCCGAGAGGTCAAGCATCATGTCGACATCCGTCGTCGAGCACGGCAACGCGCGGCCCAGTCTGGGCCAGGTGCTGGACTTCGCCTGGGGGCGCGGGCCGTTCACCGCGACCGAGGCGATGGCGGGGGCCTCGCTGACCCGCTCGACCACAATCGACGCGATCGACACCCTGGTCGATCTCGGCGTCGTGCACGAGCTCGCGAACGCCCGCGACGCCGGCGAGTACTCGGGCGGTCGGCCCGCGCGCCGATTCGAGCTGCCCGCCGACCTCGGTGCCGTCATCGCTCTCGACGCCGGCGACGCGCACCTCGGCATCACCATCACCGACCTGGCACGCGCACCCCTGGCGCATCTGCGCACCGGCCTCGACCCGCAGCACACCGTGGGCCAGCGGCGGGCGACGATCCTGCGTCACCTCGAGGCCGCCCTCGCGGAGAGCGGCGTGCCGCGCGATCGGATCCTCGCGCTGTGCGCCGGCGTCGCGGCTCCGGTCGCGCGGGACGGATCCTCCCCGCCGCATCCGGCCGGCTTCTGGGAGCGCACCAATCCCGGCCTCGCCGAGGTGCTGGCCGGGTGGGCGCCCGTGGTCCAGGTCAAGAACGACGCGGTGCTCGCCGCGGCCGCCGAGGGAGACCTGGGCGAGGCGGTCGGCTGCCGCGACTACATCGCCCTCGTCGCCGGGGAGCGCCTCGGCGCCGGGGCGGTGGTGGACGGCCACATCCTGCACGGCGCGCACGGCGGCGTGGGCGAGATGGTGCTGTTCGACCATGTCCGCGGCGTCGACTCCGCCGACGGGCTGGGCCCGGTGACGGCGCGCCTGGCCCGGGGGCTGATCGAGGCCGGCGAGGCCTCCCCCGGCGGCCCGCTCGTGGCACTGCTCGCGGACGGCCTGCCTGCGGACCGCATCCTCGCCCTCGCGGCGGCCAGGGATCCCGACGCCGTGCGCGTGGCGCGCAGGGCCGGGGAGTTCCTCGCCCGCGTGGTCGCCGTGCTCGGCAGCACGTACGATCCCGAGCGGGTGATCATCTGCGGAGCGATCGCGGACGGCATCGAGCCCGTGCTGGACGCCGCCCGAGACGCCCTGCGCCCGCTCCTGGACCTGCCTGCACCGGTTCTGCTGCGCTCACGCCTCGGCGCCGACATCGTGCTCACCGGCGCGATCTCCACGGCCCTCGCCGCCGCCCGCAGCGTCGGCCTGCCTCAGCTGGTGGCGCAGCGCCTTCGCGGCTGAGGCCGAAGTCGCCGGGCGGCGCGTCGAGTTCCGGGGCCGCGTCGAGAGACGCGACCCCGTCAGGCATCCAACAGGGAGACCGTCTCCAGACCGCACCGCGCCCTGAGCACTTCGAAGTCCCTGTCCCGATGCATCACGGGAAGGCCCATTCGCAGAGCGACCGACGCGATCAGGCAGTCGCCGAGGCTGCGCACGGTCTCTCCGGCGCGGCGGCATTCTCGTTGCAGGCTCGCCGCACGAAGGCTGTCCATGACGGGAGTCATGGGTGCGAGCTCGAAGGACTCCAGCATCCGCCGCCGCTTCGCCGCCACGATCTCATCGGTCGGACCGCTCAGCAGCTCCAGCAGAACGGTCTCGGGCACCACGATCCGCTCGCCGGCCGCGATCAGTGCGGCCAGGCGATCCCCTGCACGGGAAGGACCGGAACGCAGATACTCGATCCACACCGACGTGTCGACGATCACGGCGCCGACCAGCCGGCCTCGACCTCATCGTTGTCGAACTCGATCCCGCTGCCCTGCATCGCCAGGATCTCCTCCCGTGGCATCGGGGGCGTGATCAGGCTGTTCAGGGCGAAGTCCACCGCGCCCCGCTTGGACTCCAGTCGGTATCTCCTCATCACCTCGGCGACGAGGTCATCATCGATATCGATATTCGTGCGAGTCATGACACCACGTTACACCTGATGGTGTATGGCCGCTCTGACCACGTCAGTCGACCTGGCGGAGCCTTTCGCGTGCGAATGCCCGGACCGCGTCGAACGTGCGGGGCTCGCTGAGCACTTCGGCCCGCGCGAACCAGCGTGCGCCTGCTACTTCGCGTTCGGCCGTCGAGAGAGCCGGCGTGCGATCGCCGACGAGCTCGTACATCATGTCGATGTGGATGTGTTCGGGGTCCTCGGCCGTCGCCGGGATGAGCTGAGCGCTCATCGTCAGAGGTGTTGGCAGTTGGACGTCGATCACGCCCTCGAGCGCAAGATCGAGACTCTCCTCCCGTCGGTGTGATGCGTGGACTCCGGTCTCCTCATAGACCTCACGCAGGACGGCGGCCGAGGGGAACTCGTTGTCGTCGACATGCCCGCCAGGCGGCAGCCAGCGTTGAAGTTTCCGATGGAAGACCATCAGGAGGTGGCTGCGGTCAGAGGTGACTGTGTAGCCGGTCACCGTGAAGTGTTTGACCTTCTGGTCTGCGTCTCGGAGCACGATGTCCGCTGTCCCTGCAATGTGTCAGTCGACGAGCAGCGCGGGCTCCTCGAGCACGGCGGCGACGTCCGCGATGAAGCGGCTCATGCCGTCCCCGTCCACCACGCGGTGATCGAAGGATCCGGCGACCGTGGTCACCCAGCGCGGACGCACCTCGCCGTCCACCACCCACGGCTTCTGGCTGATCGTGCCCATCGCCACGATGCCGGCCTCGCCCGGATTGATGATCGGGGTGCCCGCGTCCATCCCGAACACGCCGATGTTCGTGATCGTGATCGTGCCGCCCTGCTGGTCGGCCGGCGTGGACTTGCCCTCGCGCGCGGTCGTCGTGAGCCGGTTCAGGGCGCGGGCCAGGTCCTTGAGGCCCAGGTCCTGAGCGTCCTTGATGTTCGGCACGAGCAGGCCGCGCGGCGTGGCCGCGGCGATGCCGAGGTTCACGTAGTGCCGCACGGCGATCTCGGCGCCGTCCGCGGTGTCGATCCAGGCGGCGTTGACCATGGGCGTGCGGCGCACTGCCCAGATCACGGCGCGCGCCATGATCAGCAGCGGCGAGACCTTGATGTCGGCGAAGTCGGGCGAGGCCTTGAGTCGCTTGACCAGCTCCATGGTCCGGCTCGCGTCGATCTCCTTCCACACCGTCACGTGCGGCGCGGAGTAGGCGCTCTGCACCATCGCGGAGGAGGTCGCCTTGCGCACGCCCTTGACCGGGATGGACTCGGTGCGGCTCTCGTCGGCGCCGGGGCGGGCCGGCGAGATCCCGCGAGCGAGGCCGACGGGAGCGGTGTGCGGCGCCGGCACGGTCTCCTCGCGCACGTCGCCCCATTCCGGGGTCTGGATGTTGCGGAACACGCTCGCCTGCTCGGCATGCTTGAGGACGTCGTCCCGGGTGACCTCGCCGTCCGCGCCGCTGGGGGCGACCTGGGCGAGATCGACGCCGAGGTCGCGCGCGAGCTTGCGGATCGGCGGCTTCGCGATCACGCCGACCGAGGAGCGCACCGGCCGCTCGGCGGGCCGGCGGCGGCGCGAGGTCGCCTCGGTGCCGGATCCGTATCCGACCAGGACGGATCCGGATCCCTCGTCTCCGGCGGGCGGGGCGGACGGCGCCGGAGCGGGCGCGGGTTCGGGCGAACCCGTCAGGAACGTGATGATGGGGGTGCCGACGTCGACGGTCCTGCCCTCGGGCACGAGCAGCTCGCCGACCGTGCCGGCGTGCGGCGAGGGCAGCTCGACGAGCGACTTGGCGGTCTCGATCTCGCAGATCACGTCGTTGACGGCGACCGCGTCGCCGGGTGCGACCTTCCAGGTGACGATCTCGGCCTCGGTGAGGCCCTCGCCGACGTCCGGGAGGGTGAAGGTCTGGGTGCTCATCGGAGTTCCTTTCGGCGGAAGTCCCGCGGTCGGTGTGTGCCGAACTCAGTCAGTATCGTGTGGATTCGCGGTGCGCGGGTGAGAATCGGCCGCATCGACTGAGTTCGGCACCCCATGGGACGGTCAGTACGCCAGGGACCGATCGACGGCCTCGAGGATCCGGTCCGGATCCGGGAGGTAGGCGCCCTCGAGCTTCGCGGGCGGGAACGGGGTGTCGTAGCCGGACACCCGCAGCACGGGCGCCTCCAGGGCGTAGAACGCTCGCTCCATCACGGTCGCAGCGACCTCGCTGCCCACGCTCACGAAGCCCGGGGCCTCCTGCGCGTAGACCATGCGCCCGGTCGAGCGCACCGAGTCCAGGATCGGGCCGTAGTCGACCGGCGACAGCGAACGCAGGTCGATCACCTCGCAGCTCGTCCCCTCGGCCTCGGCGAGGGCGGCCGCCTGCAGCAGCGTCGACACCATCGCGCCGTGCCCGACCAGGGTGACGTCGGATCCGCGGCGCACGATCCGCGAGGCGTGCAGCGGCACGGCGGGGGCGGCGAGGTCGACCTCGCCCTTGGCCCAGTAGCGGCTCTTCGGCTCGAGGAAGATCACCGGATCGTCCGACGCGATCGCCTCCTGGATCATCCAGTACGCGTCGTTCGGCGTCGACGGCGAGACCACCCGCAGCCCCGGGGTGTGCGCGAAGTACGTCTCCGGGCTCTCCTGATGGTGCTCGACGGCGCCGATGTGGCCGCCGTACGGGATCCGGATCACGATCGGCATCGAGAGCCTGCCCTCGTGCCGCGCGGTCAGCTTGGCGAGCTGGGTGGTGATCTGGTCGAAGGCGGGGAACACGAAGCCGTCGAACTGGATCTCGATGACCGGCCGGAACCCGCCCATCGCGAGGCCGATCGCGGTGCCCACGATGCCCGACTCGGCGAGCGGCGTGTCCAGCACGCGCCGTTCCCCGAAGTCGCGCTGCAGGTGCTCGGTGACGCGGAACACACCGCCGAGCTTGCCGATGTCCTCGCCCATCAGCAGCACGCGGGGATCGTCCTCCATCGCCTTGCGCAGCCCCGCGTTCAGCGCCTTGCTGAACGGCATCGTCTCGATGCGCGTCGCGGCGGACTCGGTCGCTGCGCCATTGGCGGTCTCAACCGTGGTCATCAGTGCCCCTCCCCTGTCGCGGCTGCTCCGCCGAACGACGCCTCGTACTGCGCCTGCCAGGCCTTCTGCTCGGCCATCAGCGGATGCGGCTCGCTGTACACGTAATCGAAGATGGCCTCGTGGCCCGGTGCGGTGAGCTGCAGGGTGCGCACCCGCAGATCCTCGGCGGCATCCGCGGCCTCGGCCTCGGCCTCGGCGAAGACGGATCCGCCCGCGCCGCGGTTCTCCAGGAACGCACGCATCCGGGCGATCGGATCGCGCCGCGCCCAGTCCTGCTCCTCGTCGCCGCCGCGGTACTTGGTCGGGTCGTCGCTCGTCGTGTGCGCCCCCATCCGGTAGGTCACCGCCTCGATCGCCCGAGGGCCGTCGCCGCCACGGGCCTCGTCGAGCGCACGGCGGGTGACGGCGTAGCTGGCGAGCACGTCGTTGCCGTCGACGCGGACGGACGGGATGCCGTAGCCGGCACCGCGCTGCACGAGCGGCACGCGCGACTGGGTCGAGACCGGCACCGAGATGGCCCAGTGGTTGTTCTGCAGGAAGAACACCTCGGGGGTCTGATAGCTCGCGGCGAACACCATCGCCTCGTGCACGTCGCCCTGGCTGGAGGCACCGTCGCCGTAGTAGACCATGACGGCCTCGTCGCGGTCCACGTCGCCGGTGCCGCACCTGCCGTCGAAGACCAGGCCCATCGCGACGCCGGTGGCGTGCAGCGTCTGCGAGCCGAGCACGAGCGTGTAGATGCGGGTCTTGCCGTTCTTCGGGTCGGAGGGGTCCCAGCCACTGTTCGAGGTGCCGCGCATGAGCTTGATGATGTCCACCGGGTCGACGCCGCGAATGCGGGTGACCGCGTGCTCGCGGTAGGAGGGGAAGATCGTGTCCTGCGGGCGCGAGGCGCGGGCGGATCCGACCTGCGCGGCCTCCTGGCCGCGGCTCGGCGGCCACAGCGCGAGCTGGCCCTGACGCTGCAGGTTGGTCGCCTGCGCATCGATGGCGCGGATCACGACCATGTCGCGGTAGAGCTGCCCGAGGTCGCTGTCGGGCAGCGCCTCGATGATCGGGAGGTACTCCTCGGCGGCGGGACTCGGGGCGAAGGCTCCCTCGGCGTCGAGGACGCGGACGGTGGCGGAATCGGCGGTCACGTTGTCTACGCTAACCGAGGTCTGCGGCTCCGGAGTGGAGGGTGCGCACAAACGATCCCGGACGTCCTAGGAACTTCCCCACCGACGCATGCGCTGCGGCGGATATCCAGGCGTCCCACGTATTTATGCCAGGTCCCCCTAGCTTTTTGCGTGGGAGTCCTCGCAATGGGCGGGTCCGTTCGTCGACTGCCCCGACGTGACCAGGAGCAGTGCTGTCGCGCCTCAGGAGCGGAGGCTACGGCGTGGTGGACACCACCATCGCCGAGCCCCCGCCTCGCCGCACGGGCTCGGCCGCCGCGACGGTGCTGCCGTCCGGCCGGAACTCGATGGCCGTGGCGGCGCCGATCTCGGCCGCCGACGTGAACGAGTCACCGGACGGCACCAGGGTGTGCCCCAGGGCCGTGAGACCGGCGCCGTACTGGTCGATGAAGGCCGGCTCCGCCACCACGCTGGTCCCGTTGCGCGGCGCCGCCCTCGGCGCGGCGATCGCCTGGGAGACGTCCATGCCCAGGTCCACCCGGTTCAGGATCGTCTGCAGCACGGTGGTGATGATCGTGGATCCGCCGGGCGAGCCGAGGGCCAGGAACGGCTTGCCGTCCTGCAGGATGATGGTCGGCGACATGGAGGAACGCGGCCGCTTGCCCGCCTCGATCCGGTTCGGGTCCGTGGCGTTCCAGACCGCGGAGAAGTCGGTCAGCTCGTTGTTCAGGAGGAACCCGCGCCCCGGCACGACCATGCCGGACCCGCCCGTCTGCTCGATCGTCAGCGTGTACTCGGCCACGTTCCCCCACCGGTCGGACACCGTCAGGTTGGTCGTCGAGATGTTCTCCGTGTCCCGCTCGGACGCCGCCGGCGCCGTGGCGCCAGGGCACACGCCGTCGTACGCGGTCACGTCTCCCGGGGCGACCGGCGTGGGCAGCGCGTGCGCGGGGTCGATCAGGCACGCGCGCTCCGCGCCGAACAGCGGATCGGTCAGCGCCGCCGTCGGAACGTCGACGAACGCCGGATCGCCCACGTACTTGCCGCGGTCGGCGAAG
Organism: Microbacterium sp. 22242; assembly: GCF_052045495.1. NCBI lineage: Bacteria > Bacillati > Actinomycetota > Actinomycetes > Micrococcales > Microbacteriaceae > Microbacterium > Microbacterium sp. 22242. The sequence goes on from NZ_JBQEOZ010000014.1 coordinate 67,042, forward strand.
GCCAGCGAACTCGCCTCGAAGTAGTGGTGCAGCGCCTGCGTGCTGTCCATTCCAGACAGCCGATAGTTCTGCAGGATGTTCAGCGCCTCGCCCACCGTGGTGCCGCCGCTGCTGGACGGCGCCATGCCGTAGACGTCCAGCCCGCGGTAGTTCACGTGCGTGGGATCCTGATCCACCACGGAGTACCCGGCCAGATCCGCCGCCGTCATCGAGCCGACCGGCACCGGCAGGGTGGTGTCGGGCGACTTCGGCGGCGCCTGCACGGTCTGCGCGATCTCCTGCGCCAGCGGCCCGGTGTAGAAGGCCTTGGTGCCATCCTTGGCGAGCAGTCGGTAGGTCGCGGCGAGGTCGTGGTTCTGGAACACGCTGCCCACCGCGGGGGCGTCCCCACCCGGCAGGTACAGCTTGCTGGTGGAGGTGAACGCCGCGAAGCGCCGCTTGTTGTCCAGGGTCTGCTGGCGGAACGTGTCATCCACCACGAAGCCGCGGTCGGCCACGGTGATGGCCGGCTTCAGCGCCTCGCCCAGGCTCAGCGTGCCCCAGCGCTCCAAGGCCCGCTGCCAGGTGGCTGCCGTTCCCGGGACGCCCACGGAGACGCCGCTGGTCACCAGCTCCGGGGTGAACTGGTAGGGGTTGCCGGTGGCCGGATCGATGAACGCGTCGTGCGTGATGCCGGCGGGTGCGGTCTCACGTCCGTCGATGGTGCTGACCGTACGGGATTTCGCGTCGTAGTAGACGAAGTATCCGCCGCCGCCGATGCCGGCGCTGTACGGCTCGGTGACGCCCAGCGTCGCCGCCGCGGCCACTGCCGCGTCCGCCGCCGTGCCGCCCTTGCGCAGCACCTCGATGGCCGCCGCCGACGCCTCCGGGTCCACGGTGCTGACCGCGCCGCCGTAGCCCGTGGCCGTCGGAGTCTTCTCCGTGGGCCTGGGATCCGCCTGCGCCGGAGGAGCGACGGCGGCCACCGCCGTCAGCGACAGGGTCAGCGCTCCGACCACCGCCGCAGCGCGCGTGCGCACCCGCTTCACATGATTTCTCTTCGTCGAGTCATCCATGCGCTCGGTCCTATCACGCGATGGGAGGCGCCGACAACCGACCCGTTCAGCCGCGCTGCGCTGCGGCGACGTCGAGCACGCGCTGCAGAGACTCCTGCTCGCCGACCGAGATGCGGATCCCGTCCCCGGGGAACGCACGCACGATCAGGCCCGCATTCTCGAACGCCGAGGCCACGTCGACCGTCGCATCGCCCGTGGGCAGCCAGACGAAGTTGCCCTGCGCGTCCGGCACATCCCAGCCCCGGCCTCGGAGGCCGTCGACGAGCGCGGTGCGCCGCGCCACGATCTCGGCGACGCGGGCGCGGAGCTCGTCCTCGGCATCCAGGCTCGCGATCGCGGCGCGCTCGGCGGCGCCCGTCACGGACAACGGCACGGCGGTGCTGCGGGCGGCGTCGAGCACCCGCGGGTGGCCGATCGCGTAGCCCACGCGGAGGCCCGCGAGCCCGTAGGCCTTGGAGAAGGTGCGCAGCACGACGACGTTCGGGTGCGCCTCGAAGATCCGCTCCGCGAGCCCGTCGACCGCGTCGGAGGCGGTCACGAACTCGGCGTAGGCCTCGTCGAGCACGATCAGCACGTCCTGCGGCACGGCGGCCACGAAGGCGGCGAACTCGGCGCTCGTGACGATCGGGCCGGTCGGGTTGTTCGGGGTGCACACGATGATCACGCGCGTGCGGTCGGTGACCGCCGCCGCCATCGCGGCGAGGTCGTGCCGCGCACCCGTGGTGAGGGGTACCTGCACGCCGGTGGCTCCGGCCACCAGCGGCAGCCCGGGGTACGCCTCGAAGGAGCGCCACGCGTAGACCACCTCGTCGCCGACCGTCGCGGCCGCCTGCACGAGCTGGTAGAGGATCGCCACGCTGCCCGACGCGACGTGCACGGCGTCGGGCGAGACGCCGTAGCGCTCGCCGAGCCGCTCGCGCAGCGCCCGCGCGGTCGCGTCGGGGTATCGGTTCATCGGGGTCGCGTCGGCGAGCGCCGCCACCACCTGCGGCAGCGGATCGAACGGGTTCTCATTGCTGGACAGCTTGAACGCGTCGGCGCCGGCCTGCTTGCCCTGACGGTAAGGCGGCAGGGCGGCGATCTCGGGACGGATGCGGGGCAGGATCGGATCGCTCACGCGTCGAGTCTAGGACCGGATTCCCCGCCCATTCCCGGCCCGCGGTGCGAGAATCGGGATCATGAGGTTCCTGATCCGTGTCGTCGTGAACGCCTTCGCCATCTGGGTGGTGAGCCTGATCACGGTCCTCGAGGTCAGGGTCACCCCGTACCCGCCGGGCGGGCAGATCCCGCTCATCGTCACCCTGATCGCACTCGGCGCCCTGTTCGCGATCGTCAACACGATCATCGGGACCGTGGTGCGGATCGTGGCGATTCCGCTGTACATCATCACGCTGGGCCTGATCTCTCTCGTGATCAACGGCTTCCTGCTCTGGATCACCGCCTGGATCACGGGCTTCTGGGGCTGGGGCCTGCACGTCGGCGGCTTCGGCTGGACGATCCTGGCCGCCCTGATCATCGCGATCATCAACGCGATCTTCAACGCGATCCTGCGCCCGCAGCGCCGGCGCCGCGACCGCGACCGCTGACCGCTCACCCATCGGACAGCACCGTCGTCGCGGTGTAGTCGCGGGAGGTCCCGGTGGCCCCGTCGAGCACGGCGAAATGCGCGCGGATCGCGCCCATGCGAGGGTCGCCGGACTGCTCCGCCTGGCGCACGGTCTCCTGGTACGCGCTGAGCTGATGCGCCGGCATCCCGGGGTCGATCCCGTGCCCCGGCACGGCGGAGCGCGTGATGACGAGGCTGTCCGGCGAGCCGGTGCCGTCCGCGCTGCCACCGCCCGCGAGCCCGGCCACGACGTCGTCCGTGTGGCGCACCGCGACGTCGAGCACGTCGCCGGACAGCTCCGGTTCGATCGGGGACCCGACGGTGAACACGCCCTGCACGTCGAACTCGCCGGACTGCGCGATCAGATCCGTGACCATGCCGCCCTGCGAGTAGCCGACGAGGTCGACGGGCGTGGTCGCGTCCGCCCCCGCGTCCTTGAGCGCGGCGACGGTGGCCTTGTACGAGTCGGATTCGGCGTGGTCGATGTTCGAGCCCATGTCCCACGGCTCCGCGTCCCCGCCCGCCGGGCGCGTGCCGTCGACGTACGCCACGAAACGCTTCGATCCGTCGCTCAGCTCGTACGTCTCGACGCGCACCTGCGGCGTCCTGCCGTACGGGACCCGCGACACCGCTTCCGTGAGCGACGCGGGAGCGCTGCTGACCGGCGTCGGCCGAGCGCTGCGCGTCACGAGGACGTCGCCCGGCCGCAGTCCCGGTGCGGTGGTCGCGGTGCCGGACTCCCGCACGACCGCCGTCCCCGGCGTGGGCGCGAGCGGTGTCGCCGGGACCACGCCGCGCTTCGACGCCAGCAGCAGCATCAGGTCGCGGCCGTAGGCGGTGAGCCCCGTGGCCTCGATCCCGGCGGTCATCAGCATCCCGTACAGCGCCGGACTTGACGCCGTCAGCGCGGACAGTGCGAGATCGCCCGGCGTCGGCGGCGCGACGTCCGGCTCGGGGAGGAAGCCGTCGACCCGGCGGCTCTCCCACTCCCGCCGCAGCGCGGCCTCGACCGCCGGGAGCGTCACGTCGTTCCGCAGCAGCTCGTCGATACGGAGCTGACAGGCCTGCTCCAGCTGCCGATCCGAGCCGCGGAGCAGGTGCTGCTGCGCGCGCAGCTCGGCCAGCTCGTACACGTCGGCCAGGGTGCCGATCGTGCTCGCAAGCGCGGCGAGCCCCTCTCCCGCGGTGCGCAACTGCGCCGTCCCCGCCCACAGGCACGGCAGCGGGCCGACCGTCGTCGGCGCCACGATGTCCGGGATCGCGAGCAGCTCTTGCTCGGCCAGCTCCACCGCGACGGAGGCGTACAGGATCCGGTTGCCGATCACGCGCAGGTCGTCGGGATCGACGGCGATGATGCCGCCGTGCGTGATCTCGACGTCGTCGCCCACGGCGCTCATCCCTCCCGCAGGGCGGCTTCGATGGAACCCACCCGGTCCAGCGCGATGAGGAGCTCCTCCCGGCGCCGTTCGAGCTCCGCCCGCAGCAGATCGACGGCCTTCGCCCGCCACCCGCAGCCGTCGTCGATCGCCCGCAGGTCGACGATCGTGCGCTCGATGCGTTCGCGCGCGCTGTCGCAGCGGAGCAGCGCCTCGGCGCGCAGCCAGGATCCCTGTGCGGTGTCGGGTGCGATGGTGAGCATGTCACCACCCTGCCGACCCGCGTCCGAGGGCGGGGCCTGGCGCACGCAACCCGGGCGATCCCGCGGCTTCCGGCCGGATGTGGAGGGGGATCCGGACACGGCCGTGCGGCAGAATGGGACCCATGGCCGAGTCGGATCCGTTCCGCGTGATCTTCGTGTGCACGGGGAACATCTGCCGGTCTCCCATGGCCGAGGTGGTGTTCCGCGACATCGCGGACAAGCAGGGGCTCGGCGACCGGATCGTGTCGACGAGCGCGGGCACCGGCGACTGGCACGTCGGGGAGCAGGCCGACACCCGCACGATCGAGGCGCTGGCCCGCCGCGGCTACGACGGAACCCGGCACCGGGCCCGCCAGTTCACCTACGAGTCGTTCGCGGCGAGCGACCTGGTCGTGGCCTTGGACCGCTCGCACGAGCGGATCCTGCGGCAGTGGGCGCGCGACGAGTCGGAGGAGGGCAAGGTCACCCTGCTGCTCTCCTTCGAGCACAACCCCACCGTGCTCGACGTCCCCGACCCCTACTACGCCGACGCCCGGATGTTCGACGAGGTGCTCGGTATGATCGAGAGCGCGAGCCACGGCCTGTTCCGTCAGCTCGAACCCGCCATCCGGCCATCGGCACCCCGACTCTGACGCGTGCCCCCATCAGGAGGTCTCCCCTGACTGCTCAGCCCTCGGCCCGCTCCTCTCTCCCGGTGCAGCCGCTCAGCCCCCTCGACGGCCGCTACCGCGCCGCCGTCGCCCCGCTCGCCGACTACCTCTCCGAGGCGGGCCTGAACCGCGCCCGCGTCGAGGTCGAGGTGGAGTGGCTGATCGCCCTCACCGACCGCTCGCTGTTCGGCACGGCGCCGCTCGCCGAAGACGACAAGGAGCGCCTGCGCGGCCTGTACCGCGACTTCGGCCAGGCCGAGATCGACTGGCTCGCCGAGAAGGAGGCGGTGACCCGCCACGACGTGAAGGCCGTCGAGTATCTGGTCCGCGACCGCCTCTCCGCCCTCGGCCTCGACGCGATCGCCGAGCTGACGCACTTCGCCTGCACGAGCGAGGACATCAACTCCGCCTCCTACGCGCTCACCGTCAAGCGCGCCGTCGAGCGGGTGTGGCTGCCCGCCCTGCAGGACGTGATCGCCAAGCTCCGCGAGCTCGCGACCGAGCACGCCGACGCCGCGATGCTGTCCCGCACGCACGGCCAGCCCGCCACCCCGTCCACGATGGGCAAGGAGCTCGCGGTGTTCGCGTGGCGCCTCGAGCGGGTCGTGAAGCGGATCGAGGGATCCGAGTACCTCGCGAAGTTCTCCGGCGCGACCGGCACCTGGTCGGCGCACCTCGCCGCCGAGCCGTCCGTGGACTGGCCGGGACTGGCCCGCGAATACATCGAGGGCCTGGGGATCGACTTCAACATCCTCACCACGCAGATCGAGTCGCACGACTGGCAGGTCGAGCTGTACGACCACGTCCGGCACGCGGGCGGGATCCTGCACAACCTCGCGACCGACATCTGGACCTACATCTCGCTCGGCTACTTCACGCAGATCCCCGTCGCCGGTGCGACCGGATCCTCGACCATGCCGCACAAGATCAACCCGATCCGGTTCGAGAACGCCGAGGCGAACCTGGAGCTGTCCGGTGCGCTGCTGAACTCGCTGTCGCAGACGCTGGTCACCTCGCGCCTGCAGCGCGATCTCACCGACTCCACCACGCAGCGCAACATCGGCGTCGCGTTCGGGCACTCGCTGCTCGCGCTGGACAACCTGCGCCGCGGGCTGAACGAGATCCTGCTCGCGAGGGACGTGCTGCTCGCCGACCTCGACGTGAACTGGGAGGTGCTCGGCGAGGCCATCCAGACGGTGGTCCGCGCCGAGGTGGTCGCCGGCCGCTCCACCATCCAGGATCCGTACGCGCTGCTGAAGGAGCTCACCCGCGGTCATCGCGTGGGCGCGGCCGAGCTGGCCGAGTTCGTGCAGGGGCTGGAGATCGGCGACGAGGCCAAGCAGCGCCTGCTCGCGCTCACGCCGGCGACCTACGTGGGGCTGGCGGAGACGCTCGCGAAGTAGGCCCCGCACCCTCCGGGATGGAAAACGCTCCTGCGACAGTGTCCGCAGGAGCGTTTTCCATCTCCCGGCCGCGCATTGGATCGGTGGAGATGGAAATCGACGCCGCGGCGCCGCGGGAAGGAGCGTTTTCCATCTCCCGGTGGTCCGGGCCACGACGGCCCGCGCAGTTCGGGCCACGACGACCCGGGCCACGACGGGCCGGTCCGGGCCACGACAACCTGGGACCGCCCCGAGCGTCGGCCTCGGCCGGGCTCAGGCCTCGGCCGGCACCGGTTCCGGTGCCGCGGTGTGCGCGCCCGCGCGATCCTTCGGCATCGCGAAGACCGCGAAGAGGATGAGCGCCGCCGTGGCGGCCGCCGCGATGAACACCCAGGTCGACGCGTGCACGACCGTCGCCGGATCCTGCGCCCCGCCGCCCTGCGCGATGATCGCGTTCGAGATGGCACCGTACACGGCCACCCCGACCGCCGCGCCCGCCGACCGCGCGAACGTGTTCATGCCGGTCACCGCGCCGCGCTCGCCCCAGCCTACCGACGCCTGGGCGACGATCAGGGTGGGCGCCGCCGTCCAGCCCAGTCCGAAGCCGACGACGAACGCCACGCCGGCCAGCACGAACGCGTTCGGATATGGGCCCACCAGCGCGAGCCCGATCGCGCCGACGGTCGCGATCGACGCGCCGATCAGGGCCGTGAAGCGGAACCCGTGCCGCAGATACAGCCGCCCGGCGTTGGCGGCGGAGAGCGGCCAGCCCAGCGTGAGCGCGGCCACCGCGAGACCGGACAGCAGCGGGAGCACGCCGATCGAGCCCTCCAGATAGGCGGGCGCGAAGCTCGTGATCCCGGTCAGCAGTGCTCCGATCGCGAACGACGCGAGCGTGGTGGTCAGGATGAGCCGGCGGGAGATGAGCCGCGGATCCACGATGGGCTCGGCGGCCCTGAGCTCCACGAGCACGAACGCGAGCAGCGCGAGGGCCCCCACGACGAAGCAGATCACGCTCGGCACCGAAAGCCAGGCCCAGGCGTTGCCGCCTTCGAGCACGCCCAGGATCAGTCCGGTCAGCGCGACTGTGAGCAGCACTGCGCCGGGGTAGTCGATCCGGTGCCTGCGCCGCGCGGCGTCCTCGTGGAAGTGCCGCATGAGCATCCACGCGGCGACGATGCAGAGCGGGATGTTGATGAAGAAGATCAGCCGCCACGCGTCGAACTGCGCGAACACCCCGCCCAGCGCGGGGCCGACGACCGAGGACACGGCCCACACGCTCGCGATGTAGCCCTGCACCACGGCGCGCTCGGCGACCGAGTAGACGTCGCCCACGATCGTCATGCCCATGGGCGCGACCGCGCCGGCGCCGAGACCCTGCACCAGCCGGAACAGGATCAGCGACGTCATGCTCCACGCGAGACCGCACAGGATCGAACCGAGCAGGAACAGCGCGATCCCGAACAGCAGGATCGGCTTGCGTCCCACCGTGTCGGCGAGCTTCGAGTAGATCGGCACGCTCACCGCCTGCGCGAGCAGGTAGATCGAGAACAGCCACGGGAACTGCTGATAGCTGCCGAGGTCGCGGACGACGCTCGGAACCGCGGTCGCGAGGATCGTGGCGTCCATCGCGATCAGGCCGGTGGTCAGCATGATCGAGAGCAGCACCGGTCCACGCTCGGACCGGAAACCCACGGCGCGTCGATCGATCGTGTTGCTCACCCTGGGGTCAAGGCCCCGGCGGCTCGGGCTATTCCCGGAGGACGCGCGTGTCGCCCGCTCCGGGCTCAGGACGCGGCGCGCCCGGGGCCCTCGTCGGCGGCGCCGGGAGTGCCTTCCTGGCCCGTCGCCCCGGTGCCGTCCGGCTCGTCGTACAGCACGGGCCGGTCGTGCGGCTTCGCGAAGTCGGCCGGGTCGACGGCGAGGATCAGGATCGACAGGATCAGCAGGGCGGCGATGAAGATGCCGCCGGTGACGATGAACGCGAGGTTCCACGGCGGAATCGCCCGGTAGGTGCCGTTCGCGACGCTCTGCATGACGTCCTGCGTGAAGGCTCCGGTCGCGATGAGCGTGACCACGCCGGCGAACACGCCGCAGAGCAGGGACAGCCCGACGAGCTGCATGGGACGCATCAGGTCGCGGCGCCGGGTCTTCTCGGTCATGCGGATCCTTCGTTCTCGGCCGGGGTCGTCGTGACGGCTCCGGCGGTGGTGGTCCCCGAACCGGCCGAGGGCCTCGCCGCGGATCCGGAGGCCGGGTCGCCGAGGTCTGCCGCGGCGCCGGAGGGGCGCGGGGACAGCCCGGCGATCCCCAGGAACACCGCGACGATCGCGGCATAGGCGCCGAAGATCCCCACGGCGAGGGTGATGCCGGTCAGGGTGAACGATCCGGCCTGGGCGATCGTGTAGTTGAGGGCGTAGGTGGTCGGCACGCACAGCAGCGCGACCGCGAGCAGCAGGCCGAGCGATCCGATCAGGATCGCGTCCCGTGCCCCTTCGGGCGCCGCTGGCCCATCCGCGTCGGAGGTGCGGATCGCTCGCCGGGCGCGGAGCCCGGCGACGAGCTCGATCACGCCCGTGAGCACTCCCCAGGCGATGACCGCGACGAAGAACAGCGGCGTCGTGCGCCACGCGGGCACCCCCGCCGCCATGCCGGTGAGACCGGCGGCGACCGCCAGCAGCACGTACGGCCACCGTTGCCCCGAGGGCGCGGAGAGCCAGGCGGCGAGCGCGAAGATCAGGCCGCTGACCAGGGCGAAGCCGCTGAACACCGCGAGCCCGACCGCGGCGGAATGGTCGGCCGAGAAGGTGATCATCAGTGCCGCGACCGCCGCGAAGACGGCGCGCGCGAGCTGCACATGGCGCAGCGGGAACGTGCGGGTGGCGGGCATGACGGATCCTCGGTCGGGCGGACCTTTCCAGTCTACGCGGGGGATCCTAGGCGCCCGCTCGGCGGCCGCGGCTCCCCCGGCTCCTCCGCCGCCGTTTCCGTCGGCGCCTCCGCCGGCATCTCCGCCGGCATCTCCGCCGGCTGCGGATCCTCCGCGGTGCCGCCGTCGCGGCGGCGCGGCTGCAGCTCGCTGAGCAGAGTGCCCGCGACGATGAGCGCCGCGCCGAGGATCGCGAGCGGCGGGATGCGCTCCCCCGCGATCCGGCCGACGACGCCCGCCCACACCGGCTCACCGGTGTAGATGATCGTGGCGCGCGTGGCGGACACCGAGCGCTGCGCCCAGTTCATCGTGAGCTGGATCAGCCCGCTGGCCAGGCCCATCGCGATGCCCGTGATCAGCCAGACCGGGTCGAACGCCGGGATGGGCTCGCCGACGACGGGCATCGTCGCGAAGCCGAGCAGCGACGCGGCGAGCAGCTGGACGACCGTGAGCCGTCCGACGTCGAAGCGCCCGCCGAACAGGCTGATCAGGATGATCTCGCCCGCGATCGGCAGCGTGCTCACGAGCGTGAAGAGCTCGCCTTCGCCGAGATGCACGCCGCGAGCGCCGATGCCCGAGACGAGCAGCAGGCCGACGAACGCCAGGGCGGCGCCGGTCAGCGTGAGCGCCCGCGGCGCCTTGCGCAGCACGAGCCACTGCAGCAGCGGCACGAGGGGCACGTAGAACGCGGTCATGAACGCGCTGGTGCTGGAGTCGATCGTCTGCAGGCCCGCCGTCTGCAGCCCGTAGCCGCCGTAGATCGCGGCGCCGATGGCCGCGCCGGCGCCGATCTCGCGCCAGCCGATCCCCCGCAGCGAACGCCAGAAGATCGCCGCCGCGAACAGTCCGGCCGCGAGGAACCGCAGCCCGACGAAGAACCACGGCCCGGAGTGCTGCATCGCGGTGTGCACGACGAGGAACGTGCAGCCCCAGACGCCGGTGATCGCGACGAGGGCCCACTCCTGCCGGGTCAGCCCGATCACACGGCGAGAAGGCGGATTCACGGTAATACGTTACGGGGCGCGCGGGTGGTTCTCCGCACGGGCCGCGGCGGAGTGCGGATCCGGCCCGTCGACTGCGCAGCGCCAGCTCTGCATCCGGCCAGCGCCGCTGACGTCAGGCGGTGGCGATCCAGAGGCGGCCGGATCCGGTGATCTGCACGGTCGCGGCGCGCGACACGAACACCGCGGCGCCGCGCGGGACGGGAGCGGAGGATCCCTCGGCGACGAGCGTGAAGGATCCGTCGGTCGCGATCGCGATGGACGCTCCGGCGAGCGCGACCTCGGCGTCGCCGGTGACGGCCAGCAGCTCGAACGGGACGCCGGCGCCCGACGCGTGGATGCGCGGACGGTAGCTGCGCACGGCGTCGCCGAGCTCGACCGGCACGAGATGGTCGTCCTCGCTCGCCGTGAAGGTGAGCACCCGCTCGAGCTCGGCGACGTCGACGTGCTTCGGGGTGAGGCCGCCGCGCAGCACGTTGTCGCTCGGGCCCATGAGCTCGACGCCCGCACCGCGCAGATAGGCGTGGATGTTGCCCGCCGGCAGCCACAGCGACTCGCCGGCCGCGAGCGTCACGTGGCGCAGCATCAGCGCCACCGCGATGCCGGGGTCGCCCGGGTACGCGGCGGCGAGCCGGGTGATGAGCTCGAAGCGGTCGTCGCCCTCGGCGGCGGCGACGAGGGTCTGCACGGTCGCTGCGACCTGCGGCCCGCCCGCGAGCAGCCACGAGAAGCCCTCGCGCAGCCCGTCCTGGCCGGAGAGCACGGCGCGCCACGGCGCCAGAGCGCCGGATCCGGCGCGTTCGGCGAGCACGTCGACGTCGGCGATCGTCTCGGCGACCGGGCGGAACCCGCACAGCGCCTCGAAGCCGTCCTCGAGCGCGACGATCAGCTCGGGCTTGGCGTACGGGTCCTTGTAGTTGCGGTGCGCGGCGTCGAGCGGGACGCCGCGCGCATTCTCGTCCGCGAAGCCCGCTGCGGCCTGCGCCGGAGTGGGGTGCGCCTGCAGCGACAGCGGCGAGCCGGCGACGAGGATCTTGAGCAGGAACGGCAGGCGTTCGCCGCTCTCGCGCTCCCAGTCCACGAGGGTCCCCCACGGCTCGCCCGCGACCGCACGGGTCGGGGACCCGGGATGGGCACCGAGCCACAGCTCCGCCTCCGGACCGCCGGATCCCTCCGTGCCGAGCACGCCGGCGACGCCGTCGACGCGTCCCCAGGCGTAGTCCCGCGGATCGTTGCCGATCTCGACGAACAGGGGCTGGGACATGCTTCTCCGATCAGTGGGACGACAGGGGAACGCTCGCCAGCGTAGGCCATCCGCCGACCCAGCCGGGCCTCCGCGTCTCCGGTGAGGCCGCCGCTCCCGATCGGCAACTTTTCTCTTGCATCGACCTAGCGTCGGTGTTATAACAAATCTACAGCGCAGGGCATAGATCCTGAGTGGGATCCATGCCCCGGAAGCATCTTCAACTGAGGTCATGGAGGTGGTCACGATGCTGATGCGCACTGATCCGTTCCGTGAGCTGGATCGACTCACCCAGCAGATCTTCGGAGCGGACGGAACCCTGGCACGACCGTCGGTGATGCCGATGGACGCCTGGCGGGACGGCGACGTCTTCCACGTCGAGTTCGACCTGCCCGGCGTGGACCGCGACTCGATCGACCTGGACGTCGAACGGAACGTCGTGACGGTCAAGGCCGAGAGATCGATCCGGGCGAGCGACGCCGGCATGGTCGCCGCAGAGCGGCCGCGCGGCGTCTTCAGCCGGCAGCTCGTGCTGGGCGACAACCTCGACACCGGGAAGATCAGCGCGAACTACGACGACGGCGTGCTCTCCCTGCAGATCCCCGTCGCCGAGGCCGCGAAGCCGCGCAAGGTCGCGATCTCGAGCAAGGCGGAGAGCCTCGCCATCGACGCCTGAGCCGATCGGGAGCAGTCATGACGATCTCATCCGCCTCCGGCAGCAGGACGGATCCGCGCCTCGACGAGCGGTTCATCGACCTCATCTGCGCCGACGACGCGCTGATGCGGGCCGAGTTCGACGCGATCGTCGCCGAGGAGTGGTCCATCCTGCCGCCGTGCCGTCGCGCCTCGTCCGGCACCGACCAGGTCCGCCGCCGCGCCCGCGGCGGTCAGCGGCCCTCGTCGAACCGCGCCCCTGCGGACGCCGGCCGGCGCGTCCCGGCCGGAACGCGCCTGGTGTTCGCCCGCTCACCCCCGGAGGGTCCGTGAACCGTCGGCGACACCTGCTCGCACGGCGACGGTGACAGCCGCCCCGCCCGCCCGTTCGCATTCTCGAGGTGTGCGCGCTCGCGCATCACCCACGCGCAGCCCGCGCGTCTGGAAGGCGGGCCGGGCGGCTGCCCTCCTCGCCGCACCGGCGATCGGCGGCTCGCGGAACCGGTCGAACCGGACCAAGATGAAGGGGACCCATCGCCCTGGGGGCCCGCCACGGCCGCAGGGATCACGCCGTCAGGGACCCAGGAGATCGACGATGACCCAGCCCCGCCCCGCCACCGCCGCGACCACGGCGATCCGCGCCGCCCGCGACCTGATGCACGCGCACGCTGTCGACTACGCGGGCGCCCGCAGCACGTTCCGCTGGCCCGAGCTGCGCGAGTTCAACTTCGCGCTGGAGTGGTTCGACGTGGTCGCGGCGGAGAACCCGGATCGGCCGGCGGTGCAGATCGTGTCGGCCGACCTCAGCAGCCGCAGCTGGACGTACGGCGAGTTGTCGCGGCGCTCCGATCAGGTCGCGAACTGGCTGCGCGGCCTCGGGATCCGCCGCGGCGACCACGTGATCGTGATGCTCGGCAACACGATCGACCTGTGGGAGACCATGCTCGCCCTGACGAAGCTCGGCGCGGTCGCGATCCCCACCTCCACCCTGCTCTCGCCGTCCGACATCGCCTACCGCGCGGAGAAGGGTGAGGCGCACGCGGTCGTCACCCTGGCGTCGCTCGCGGATCGCGTCGCCGAGTTGCCGGATCGGATCCTGCGGGTCGCCGTCGTCGACACCGGCGATGCCGCCCCGGCCGGCTGGCACGACTTCTCCGACTCCGTCGCGGGCTCCGACGAATTCGAACCCGACGGCCCCACCCCCGCGACCGACACGAGCCTGCTGTATTTCACCTCGGGCACGACCAGCCGGCCGAAGCTCGTGCAGCACACGCACGTCTCCTACCCGGTCGGGCACCTCTCCACGATGTGGTGGCTCGGCGTGCGCGAGGGCGACGTGCACCTCAACATCTCCTCCCCCGGGTGGGCCAAGCACGCCTGGTCGAGCTTCTACTCCCCGTTCCTCGCTGAGGCGACCGTGTTCGTCTACAACTACGAGCGGTTCGACGCGAACACCCTGATGGACGTCATGGAGCAGCATCACGTCTCCACGTTCTGCGCTCCGCCGACCGTGTGGCGCATGCTGATCCAGGCGGATCTCGGCCGCCTGCCGCATCCGCCGCGCGAGCTCGTCGGCGCCGGCGAGCCGCTGAACCCCGAGGTCATCGGACGGGTGCGCGACGCGTGGGGCGGCACGATCCGCGACGGCTTCGGGCAGACCGAGATGACCTGCTGCGTCGGGAACTCCCCTGGGCAGGTCGTGAAGGACGGATCCATGGGCCGTCCGCTGCCCGGCTATCCGGTCGTGCTCGTGGATCCGGTCAGCGGCGAGCGCCTCGACGGCGATGCCGACGGCGTCGCGGAGGGCGAGATCTGCCTCGACCTGGCCGGCCGGCCGCTCGGGCTGATGGCGGGCTACTACGGGGATCCGGAGGCGACCGCGCGGTCGCGCGTGGGCGGATTCCACCACACCGGCGACATCGCCACGCGCGACTCCGAGGGCTATCTGACCTATGTGGGCCGCGCGGACGACGTCTTCAAGGCCTCGGACTACAAGATCTCGCCGTTCGAGCTCGAGTCGGTGCTGCTCGAGCATCCGGACGTGGTCGAGGCGGCGGTCGTGCCGAGCCCCGATGCGACCCGGCTCGCGGTGCCGAAGGCCTACGTGTGCTTGACCGCCGCCGCGCACGAGGACCTCGAAGCGACCGCGGGATCGATCTTCGCCCACGCGCGCGGCAAGCTCTCGGCGCACCAGTGGGTGCGCATCATCGAGTTCGTCCCCGAGCTGCCGAAGACGATCTCGGGCAAGATCCGTCGCGTCGACCTGCGTGCCCGCGAGGCGGAGCGGATCGCGTCGGGCGACGAGGCGCGTCAGCACCACGACCGCGACCACCGCTGAGCCCTTCCGCCATTCGGGCCGGACGGCGGGAAGACCCGGACCCAGCGACCGGCGGTTCGCACGCCCGAGATACAGCGGATCCGCGATCGCAAGATGCACGAGCAAGAGCACCCGGGCGCATCTTGTCGTTCACGGTGGTCGTGGATACTCGAATCATGGCGATTCGGCGGGTTGCTCGACAGGCTTCGATTCTGGGCCCCGTACTGCTTGCCGCCAGCGCTCTCGTGGGATGCTCAGCGGGAGCCGCGTGCCCGTCGTGGGCCTCGTATGCGACACCCGCCGACGCTGCGGATCAGGCTGATGCGGTGATCGCGGGGCAGGTGACGGGCAAGAACGGCAGCGTTCCTCTGTTCGGCACGTCCGCGAACGTGTGGACAGTTCGGGTTGATGCGTGGCTCAAAGGCAGCGGCACCACGGAAGTGAACATCGTCTCGCCCCCGGAGTCGTGCACCTCGCCGTATAGCGAGTCGAGCATCGATCCCTTCAAGAAAGCGCGCGGATACAAGAGTGCCGTGTTCTTCCTCACCAAGGTGAACAACGTATGGCAGGCACTGAGTCCGATCCAGGGTGTCGTTGAGAGCTCAGACGGGGAGATTCCCGAGTCTTGGTGACGACGGTCGGCCGACTCCATGGCTGGGCTCGGCTCGAGTTCGAGTGCCGCAAGGAAGCAGATCAGTGTCTCAAGTGCGGAATCGGGTTGACCTCGATGGGAGCGTCCTCATCGGATCGCTCGTTGGCACCGCATTCGCCCTGGTCCGCGCGCGGCGGACTCGGAAGACTCTCACGTGGGTGCCCGCGACGATGCGGTGACCAAGCGGGGAGGGTGGGATCCGGCGCCCCAGCGACCCGCGGCGCCCGACTCAGAAGTCCGCGATCACCAGCTTCTTCATCTGCATCATGTGCTCGAAGGCCTGCGGCCGCTGCATCAGCTCGGCCATGTTCGACGGCACGATCTGCCAACTCACGCCGAAGCGGTCGGTCAGCCAGCCGCACTGCTCGGCCGCGGGCACCGCGCTGAGGGCGTCCCAGAGCCGGTCGATGTCCTCCTGTCCCTCGCAGTCGACCTGCAACGACAGCCCGGGTGTGAACGAGAAATCCTGGTCGACGGGCGAATCGATGGCGGCGAACGGCTGGCCGGCGAGACGGAAGTCGGCATAGGTGACCGGCTCGTCGACGTCCGGGATCACCGTGACCTCGTGCTCGGCGACCCGGTCGACGGCCGATTCCGGCAGGAGCGCGGTGTAGAGCGCGAGCGCCTCGCGCGCCTTGTTCCGCATCTCGCCGCCGAACGTCAGCATCGGCACGATGTGCGCCGCCGGCGGTGCCTCCGGATCCATCAGCTTCAGCTGCCAGCTGACCCCGAACTTGTCCTCGACCCAGCCGTACAGGCCGCTGTAGGGGTACTCGCCGATGTCCATCAGGATCATGCCCTCCTCACCGAGGCGGGTCCAGGTGCGGTTGATCCAATCGCGGGCGGTGCGCTCGTCGCCGTCGAACCGGCGCGGATCCACGTTCACGAGGAACGAGATCGACGGGTTCGGCGCGAAGTCCGATCCGGCGTTGATGAGGGTGATCCGGAAGCCCGCGATGTCCACGTCGACGCTCACCGCCTGGCCGGCGAACTCGTGCGGGAAATCCGCCAGGCCGGCGTCCGGGTATCGCCCGGTCACCCGCGAGGTGGTGTCGTCGAACACGGAGGCGTAGAACGCCCCGACCTCCTCCGCGTTCCGATCGCACCAGATGTTCGGGGTGATGCGCTGCGACATGACGGTGCTCCCTGGCGTGGCGGTGGCTCCCCCGGCCTCCAGCGTGCTGGATGGCGGGACCGAGGCGCAAGGGTCAGCGCCGGATCCGGATCCGCGGCAGGTTCCTCGCCTTGAGGACCGGCACCGGCGCGGTGATGACGCCGTCGACGACCATCGAGCCGTCGGTGGGACCGATCACCGGGATCGCGGTGGTCGGGGTGACCTCGGCAGGATCGACCGGCATCAGCGCCAGCTCGCGGTGCGCGGCGCGGTACGCCGGGACGAGCAGGACGACCGCGCCGAGCCAGGCCAGCGGGTTGCTGAGCACCACGCCCGGGTAGCCGATGAGGGCGCCGAGCACGACCGCGGCGGAGACGCGCATGACAAGCTCGATCACGCCGGTCACCGTCGGGATCAGCGTGCGCCCGAGGCCCTGCAGCACCCCGCGCAGCACGAACAGCACGGCCAGCGCGGTGTAGCTCACGCCGTTGATCAGCAGCATGAGTGCAGCGAGGCGGACGACCTCGTCGGACCCGGATCCGATGAAGATCCGGACCATGAAGGATCCGAACAGCACGAGCAGCGTGCCGAGAACGACCGCGGTGATGACGGCCATCCAGATCGCCTCGGCGACCCCGCGGCGGATCCGGTCGGGCCGGCGGCCGCCCAGGTTCTGCGCGGTGTACATCGAGGACGCGAGCCCGATCGAGGCGAGGAAGGCCACGGCGAGGCTGTCCACTCGCGAGGCGGTCGTGTAGGCGGCGACGGCCTCGGCGCCGAGCGTGTTGAGGGCGACCTGGACGGTGAGCGTGCCGATCGCGATGATCGACGCCTGGAAGCCCATCGGCAGGCCGAGGCGCAGGTGACCGGCGAGATCGGCGCGGGTGACCCGCCAGTCCGCGCGGTGCACGTGCAGCACCGGCACTCGGCGCCACACGTAGATGAGGCACAGCGCCACCGATACGCCCTGCGCGACCACGGTCGCGAGCGCGGCTCCGGCGACGCCCCAGTCGAAGACGCCCACCATGAGGATCACCAGCACGATGTTCAGCGCGCACGAGACGGTGAGGAAGACCAGCGGCGTGCGCGAGTCCCCGATCGCACGGATCACGGCGGACAGGTAGTTGAAGAACATCACCGTGCTGCCCCCGATGAAGGTGACCTGGGTGAAGATCGTCGCCTCCGGCATCAGGATCTTCGGGGTCTGCAGCAGCGCGAGCAGCGGCTCGGTCACGAGCGGCGCACCGACCGAGATGACGATGCTGGTCGCCGCGGTGAGCAGCGTGCCGGTCGCGACCGAGCGCCGCACGGCTGCGTGATCGCCCGCGCCGAACGCCTGCGCGGTGGGGATCGCGAATCCGCTGCTCAGGCCCCAGGCGAAGCCGATCAGCAGGAAGATCAGGCTGCCGGTCGCGCCGACGGCGGCGAGCGAGTCGACGCCGAGATGGCGCCCGACGACGATCGCGTCGGCGAACTGGTACAGCTGCTGCACGACGTTGCCGATCAGCAGGGGGACGGCGAACGCGAGGATGACGCGCCAGGGGCGGCCGGTGGTGAGGGACGTGGCCATGGGGGACTCTTCGAGCGGGGGCGGGGGACGAAAGCAAAGCTCGCCGTGATCGGTCACGGCGAGCCGTCTCCTATGGTATCGAATCGATTCGGTGAAAGGAACGGGAATCCTGAGCGAATGGCGTTCTCGCGACCGGATCCTGAGCCGTCCTCCACCCGTCGCCCACGCGACGAGCCGGCGGCCGGCACGGCTCGCCGGCTCGTCGTTGCGGTCGGTGGAGTCAGCGGAACCGGCGCAGCCGCAGGCTGTTGCCGACGACGAACACGCTGGAGAAGGCCATGGCGGCACCGGCGAGCATCGGGTTCAGCAGGCCCAGAGCGGCGATCGGGATCGCCGCGACGTTGTAGGCGAACGCCCAGAACAGGTTGCCCTTGATGGTGCCGAGCGTGCGACGGGAGAGCCGGATCGCGTCGGCGGCTGTGCGCAGATCGCCGCGCACGAGCGTGATGTCGCTCGCCTCGATCGCGACATCGGTCCCCGTGCCCATCGCCATGCCCAGGTCCGCGGCGGCGAGCGCCGGCGCATCGTTCACGCCGTCGCCGACCATCGCGACGACGCGGCCCTCGGCCTGCAGCCGCCTGACGACGTCGACCTTGCCCTCGGGCAGCACCTCGGCCGAGACCCGGTCGATCCCGACCTCGGCGGCGATCCGGCGGGCGACCGCCTCGTTGTCGCCGGTGAGCAGGATCGGGGTGAGGCCGAGCCGCTTGAGCTCGGCGATGGCCTCGGCGCTCGTGGGCTTGACCGTGTCGGCGACCACCAGGATCCCGCGCGCGGATCCGTCCCAGCCGACGGCGACCACGGTCTTGCCGCCGGCCTCGGCGTCGGCCTTGGCTGCGGCCACCCGGGGGCTCAGGTGCTGCGCCCAGTCGGCGAGCAGCGCCGCGCGCCCGACGATCACGGCGCGCCCCTCGACGACGCCCTGCACGCCGCGGCCCTCGAGGTTCTGGAAGGACTCGACCGACGGCCCGACAGGCGCCTGATCCGAGGACCGGCCGTCTGCTGCGCCCGTGCCGGCGCCGGCCGCCGCCGTCTGGGCCGCACGGGCGATGGCCTGCGCGATCGGGTGCTCCGAGGCGTGCTCGACGGCCCCCGCGAGGCGCAGCAGCTCTGCCGGATCCGTGCCGTCCTCCGCGATCACGTCGACGAGCGTCATCCGCCCGCTGGTGACCGTGCCGGTCTTGTCGAGCACGATCGTGTCGACGCGGCGGGTGGACTCCAGTACCTCCGGTCCCTTGATCAGGATCCCGAGCTGCGCGCCGCGCCCGGTGCCGACCAGCAGCGCCGTCGGAGTCGCCAGGCCCAGGGCACACGGGCACGCGATCACGAGCACCGCGACCGCGGCGGTGAAGGCCGCCGTGGCGGGAGCGCCGACGAGCAGCCAGGCGGCCAGCGTGACGACCGCGACGGCGATCACGATCGGCACGAACACCCCGGAGATGCGGTCCGCGAGGCGCTGCACCTCGGCCTTTCCGGTCTGCGCGTCCTCGACGAGGCGCGCCATCTGCGCGAGCTGCGTGTCGGATCCGACGCGCGTCGCGCGGACCACCAGGCGCCCGCCCGCGTTGACGGTCGCCCCGGCGACGGCGTCGCCGTGGCCGACCTCGACCGGCACCGATTCGCCGGTGAGCATCGAGGCGTCGACCGCGCTGGATCCGGAGACCACGACGCCGTCGGTGGCGATCTTCTCCCCCGGCCGCACCACGAACTCGTCGCCGGTCGCGAGCTGCCCGATCGGGATCCGCACCTCGGATCCGTCCCGCAGCACCGCGACGTCCTTCGCACCGAGTTCGAGCAGCGCGCGCAGCGCCGCCCCTGCCTGACGCTTGGAGCGCTTCTCGAAGAACCGCCCGGCGAGGATGAACACGGTCACGCCGGCGCCGACCTCGAGGTAGATGTTCGCGGCGCCGTCCGAGCGGGCCAGCGCGAACGAGAACTCGTGCCGCATGCCGGGCATGCCCGCGGTGCCGAGGAACAGCGCATACAGCGACCACCCGAACGCGGCCAGCGTGCCCAGCGAGATGAGCGTGTCCATGGTCGCGGCGCCATGGCGCAGGTTCAGCCACGCGGCGCGGTGGAACGGCCACGCGCCCCACACGATCACCGGCGCCGCGAGCGCGAGCGACGCCCACTGCCAGTACGTGAACTGCAGGGCGGGGATCATCGCCATCGCGACGACCGGGACGGTGAGGATCGTGCTGACGATCAGGCGGGTGCGCAGCGACCGCAGCTCGGGGTCTTCCGTCGCCGGGTCTCCGGGAGCGTCCCCCGGACCGGCGCCGTCGCGACCGTCCGCGATCGGCGGCGTCGGCAGCGCGGCCGAATAGCCGATGTCCTCGACCCGGGCGATGAGCACCGCCGGGTCGAAGCCCTCCGGCAGGGCGACCTTCGCCTTCTCCGTCGCGTAGTTCACCGTCGCGGTGACCCCGTCGAGCCGGTTCAGGGTCTTCTCGATGCGGTTCGCGCAGGAGGCGCAGGTCATCCCGCCGATCTCGAGTTCCACGCTGTTCGCGTCCATGAGCGCCTCTCCTTCCAAGGTCATGCCGGGCTGTGGCGGTGGCCGAGCGG